>CAZXFB010000012.1:0-96062 GCA_964639725.1 uncultured Rikenellaceae bacterium | reverse complement strand
GTTACCAGATAAAAATATCACTGCAAAACTCAAAGTCCAGTTTTTCTGGCCCTTCTCTGGTAATTACTGGATCATGCATCTTGATAATGATTACAATTATGCCCTGATAGGTGATCCGTCATTGAAATATCTTTGGATCCTCTGCAGGGATAAGAGTATAGATGAGACAACATATAATATGTTACTGCAAAAAGCAAAAGATAATGGGTATGACATAACCCCGGTTATTAGAGTTGAACATGATTGTAACTAATTTAAAGAGTGCCGTTTAAACCAGTGCTCATCTAAACAGCTTTTCTCTGCTGATAATCCCGATTTATTGGTGTCGAGTTTACCCTTTAAAAAGCATAAACATAACTGCTGCTGCTGCTGCACCGATCATTGGACCAACTATTGGTACCCAGGAGTATCTCCAGTCACTGTCTCTTTTGTTTGATATGGGCAAAAGAAAATGTATAATCCTCGGCCCAAGGTCTCTGGCCGGATTAATAGCATAGCCGGTTGGACCACCCAATGAAAGACCAAGACCAAGAACAACAATTGCAACCGGTAATGCATTTAAAGAACCCAGACCTACTTCCGGTTCTGCCATGTAAAGGACTGCAAGCGCAAGTACATATGTTCCTATTACTTCAGTAAGAATATTATACCAGTAGCTTCTGATATTAGGTGAAGTACAGAAAACTGCAAGTTTTAAATCTCCATCATCTGTAGCGTCAAAATGCTTCTTATAGGCCAGCCATACAAGAAATGCACCAAACATCGCACCTAGAAGCTGTGCACAAACATAAAGTGGCAAAAGTGAAACTGAAAATTTATTTGCCAGAACAAGTGCTAGTGTTACAGCAGGGTTTAAATGGGCACCGCTTACAGGCGCTGCAATAAGTACACCTGTAAATACACCTACAGCCCATCCGAATGTTATTACAATCCAACCGCTGTTGTTGCCTTTTGTTTTGGAAAGAAGGACATTTGAAACCACACCTCCTCCAAATACAATGATCATGGCAGTTCCGAAAAATTCAGCAAAAAATGCATTCATACTATTTAATTTTAGGGTTATTTATATACAATATATTCAATTAATAAGCTGCTATAGTCCTTTGAATTAAAGGATAAATCCTTTCACAGAAATCTATTCTCCGGCATCATCAGCCCAGGCTTTGGCTGCTTTTACTGCCCTGTGCCATCCCTTTATAAGTAAATGATTACCAGCTGCTTCTATTTGAGGAGAAAAGACCCTGTCCATCTGCCACTGTTGTTTTACCTCATTGATACTGCTCCAGAAGTTTACCGCAAGTCCTGCAAGATAGGCCGCACCAAGGGCTGTTGTCTCAGTGATTCTGGGACGTACCACTTTTGCCTGCAATAAATCTGACTGGAACTGCATAAGCTGATTATTTACAGTTGCACCACCATCAACTCGCAATTCACGGATATGAATACCTGAATCCTTTTGCATAGCAAGTAAAACTTCCAAAGTCTGATAAGCAATACTATCAAGTGCAGCACGTGCTATGTGAGCTGAAGTTGTACCTCTGGTTATACCAACGAGGGTACCCCTGGCATGCTGGTTCCAATGTGGAGCACCCAAACCTGCAAATGCCGGTACAAAATAGACTCCTTCACTGTCTTGTATCTTTGAAGCAAGGACCTCAACATCACTTGAATTCTTAATAATACCCAGTCCGTCGCGAAGCCATTGAACTACTGCTCCTGCAATAAATATGCTTCCTTCAAGGGCATAGTTTGTTTCATTACCAATTTTCCATGCCACTGTAGTAAGAAGCTTGCTATCTGATTCTATTGGCTTGCTTCCAATATTCATCATCATAAAGCAACCTGTGCCATAAGTGTTCTTTACCATACCAGGTTCAATACACATCTGCCCGAATAGAGCTGCCTGCTGGTCACCGGCTATTCCTGCAACAGGAATCCCAGTAGCAAACTGACCTGCAGTTTTGCCATATACTTCGCTTGAGGATCGGACATCGGGAAGCATACTGGAAGGAATATTGAAGATTTTCAGCAATTCTTCATCCCATGAGAGTGAATGGATATTGAATAGCATTGTCCGGGAGGCATTTGAAACATCTGTAACATGTAACTGACCTCGGGTCAGATTCCATATAAGCCATGAGTCAATTGTTCCGAATGCCAGTTCTCCTTCTTCTGCAAGTTTTCTTGCTCCCTTAACATTATCAAGTATCCATCTTATTTTTGTTGCAGAAAAATAAGCATCAATGATCAGCCCAGTTTTTTTCAGTATATTCTGGCTCTGACCTTCACCTTTCAGCTGGTCACAGAAATCGGCCGTTCGCCTGTCCTGCCATACGATAGCATTATGGATTGGTTTTCCTGTTTTCCTGCTCCAGACAACTGTGGTCTCCCGCTGGTTAGTGATCCCGATTGCAGCAATATTGACGCTTTCAAGTCCAGCTTTGGTAATAGCCTCAAGAGCTACACCTGCCTGTGTTGACCAGATCTCTTCAGGATCGTGCTCAACCCAGCCAGGCCTGGGATAATACTGGGTAAACTCTTTCTGAGCCACTGAAACGGGCAGTCCATTATGGTCGAAAACAATTGCACGGGAGCTGGTAGTTCCCTGATCGAGTGCCAGGATAAATTCTTTCATAACTTTTAAAATGTTTTGAATTTCAAAACTCTATAAATAATTCTTAACTAAATCATTATATGATCTAACCTGTTCCTGTTGCCAATCCAGAGTGTAACCAAATTCCTGTGCCATCAAACGGGCAACTTCGGGAGCCATATCTGCACTTGCACGTGCATTGAGAATAAGCGAACGTGTTCGTCGTGCAAGTATATCTTCAATATTAACAGGCATTTCGTTTCTGCATATCCATAAAATCTCTGCTCTTGTAAACGGGAGTCTTGGATCAATAGGGATTCCATATGCAGGCTCCTCAGAAATTATTTTATTAATCTCTGAAAAGCCTTCTCCGTAAATATGAAACCGACCGGCAGAATTATTATCATTGAGTGAAGTCAGCTTAAGCCGGGAAGTAACACATTTCCTTTTTTCAAGGAATCCTTCGTCTATTGCCTTATTGATTGTCTCTTCTGCCATACGGCGATAAGTTGTCCATTTTCCTCCTATAATTGATAGAAGGGCTGAAGGTGAAAGGGTAATCTTATGCCGACGCGATACTTCTTTAGTTGATACCGGATTATCAGGATTCGCCGCCAGTGGCCTTAATCCTGCAAAAACAGAAAGAATGTCTTCGCGTTTGGGAGGTTTAACAAGGTATTTCTCTGCTGTCGCAAGTATGAAAGAGATCTCCTTGCTGAGAGCAACAGGTTCAAGACTGATATTTTCAAGAGGGGTGTCTGTTGTCCCAACTACAACTTTATCATACCAAGGAATTGCAAAAAGGACTCTTCCGTCATCAGTCTTTGGGATCATTATGGCTGAATCACTCTGGAAAAAAGATTTTTCAAGGACAATATGCACACCCTGACTTGGCTTAATTGAAGGCTTTGAGAATGGATTATCCATTCTTGCAATACCGTCAGCAAATACTCCGGTTGCATTTATCACCAGTTTGCTATTCAGAGTGAATTCAGCTCCTGATATAGTATCAACTGCCTTAACTCCATTGATTTTGCTGTTTTCATTCTTCAACAGACTAATTATCTTACAATAATTAACTACAATACCTCCTGTTTCAACACATGACCGTGCCAGTGCCAGTGCCATCCGTGAGTCATCAAACTGACCATCGTGATAAACAACTCCTCCTTTTAATCCTTTTTGTTTTAGCATCGGTAACCTGGCAAGGGTCTTTTCACGGTTTATGAAATAGGATTGCCCCATACTTAAACGGCCGGCCAACAAATCATAGAATTTCAGACCAACAGTATACAGTACAACATCAAAAATTGTATATACAGGAATGACAAATTCCTGATTAAATGTCAGGTGGGGAGCATTTTTAAGTAATAACCCTCTTTCATGCAAAGCCTCCATGACCAGTAGCAGGTCGCCCTGTGCCATATACCTCACACCTCCATGAACCAGCTTTGTGCTTCGCGAAGATGTCCCCTTGGCAAAATCAGATTGTTCCAGCAGCAGAGTTTTGTATCCCCGTGAAGAACTATCAAGAGCCACACCTAATCCTGTTGCACCACCACCAATGACAATAATATCCCAGATAACAGAAGCATCTTTTTGTAACTCCGATATAAATCTTTGCCTGTTCATCATGTATTTAATTCTGATAATAATTATAAGGAGAATTTTTTGAAATACAAATTAAATATGATTCACACTGTAAGAAATACATAATCAATGGTCTCCGGTATTCATGAAAATGTTACAGAAAACTCCAAAAGAATTAAGACAATATAACATTTCAAAAATTTACACTTTCTTCTAACAAAGTAAGTTTGTTATTGTATATCATGTAGTTGATTGGTATTTCTAAGATATCTACCGGAAGCAGGATTCAATTACCTGCTAATACAACATTCCATTTATACGAGTAAGATCTCCATCATTCGGAGAAGGTTTTATATCCAATATTTTACATATAAGATTATAAATATCAACATTATATAGCTCTTTGAATTTATAATTCTTCTTAAATGCAGGACCTGCAGCATAAAATATCGCAAACATATCTGAGTTAAAATTGTCATATCCATGTGCTCCCCCCTTTTTAGATGAAACAAGAGGCCGGGTCCCGATACTCCAGGAACTGTCAGCAACAACTACAACTTCAGAAATCCTGGGATTATTTCCATAATTCCAGGCTGGAGGTAGTTCAGATTTCACCCAGGCTTTCAGCCCTTTTTTCTGATTAAGCAGGAAAAGGACACTGTCTCTCTTCCCCTCTGAGGGCTGAATTGAATAAACAGGATTACCACCGGATATTGAAGCTATCATTCGCTCAGGAACAACATCTTTAAGATTATTATATTTATCAGAGGTAACAGGCCCCATTCCATGATCAGACAAAACAATCAGATTAATTCTCTTTGCATCTGGTAATTCGGAGATCTTCTGACGCAGAACTCCAATCAGACTATCAATTCTTGATACAACTTTACCAGTTTCAGCAGATACCGGGCTGAAATAAGTGCTTGTAATATCCGGTTCATCAAAATAAAGAGTAATCAGTTCCGGTCGTTTCACATACGGGGAACTTAGCCATTTTATTACAGTATCAATTCTTTCTTCGTATTTTATCGTACCGTCATATTTTTTCCAGTATGTAGGATGCATCCCTCCCACTGGTGCTTCCGAACCCACCCAATAAAAGGATGCTGTTATCACACCTTGTTTCTCAGCTGTCACCCATACCGGTTCACCCCCATAAAAGGCAGGGTTTTCAACTGCAGACCTGTCACCCATCCTGTAGAAAATACCAAGGTCATTCGCCATGAAACTATTATCAATTATTCCATGGTGGTCAGGAAACAATCCGGTCGCAATAGTATAATGATTCGGAAATGTTTTTGTTGGAAAGGAAGAAATCAGTTGATCTGCTTTAACTCCTTCCTTTGCCAGTTTATTTAGATTGGGTGTTTTATACAGTTGATCATAATCCCATCTGAAACCATCAAATGAAACAAGAATAACATAGTTTCGGTATGGCTTTCTACTGTCGTTACTCATACCGGATAAAATAAGAAAAGCTGTTAATAGTGCCAGTATAAGATTAAATGATGGCAGCTTTAAAGAATATGCATTAAATCTTGGTAAAAGTTGTTTCATCTGATGTGCTGGTAAAAAGAGGTCTAAATATAGATTAAAAAGAATAAGTTTAACCAGGTATCAGAAAGTACAGAGCTGCTAATCATGCGCTTTAATATATGATACTGATTGGTAAGTATTAATTAACTTTGTGTCTCTCAGATGAATCTAATCAATAAAAGGAAATATCATATGAAAAAAATTATTTTAAGTATCCTGGCACTATTTTTAATCTGTCCATATTTATCAGCCCAGTCACGGAATAAAGCACTATTAATTGTAGATATACAGGACTTTTATTTCCCCGGAGGAAAATCAGCTCTTATTGAACCTGAGAAAGCTGCAGCCAATGCTGCATTGTTACTTGAAAGGTTCCGGAAAGAAAAATTAATGGTGATTCATGTCCGCCACAATTCGGAATCGGGAGGTGAAATAAATAATTTAGTTAAACCTGTTGCCGGTGAAAAAATTATATTAAAAGATGCTGTTAACTGTTTTATCAATACAGATCTGTTGAGCATCCTGAAAACAAATAAGATCGATTCTTTGGTCATTTGCGGCATGCAAACTCATATGTGTGTAGAAGCTGCAACACGTGCTGCATGTGACTATGGTTTTAAATGCATGCTCATTCATGATGCCTGTGCAACGAAGGACCTTAAATTTGAAGATAAGGTGATCAAATCGCAGGACGTTCACTTTTCAACATTAAGCACACTGAAAAACTATGCGCTGATTGAAAGCACGGAAGAATACCTGAAAGAGTAATTTTATCAAAAAGAAGTTGAGTTCTCAAACTTGAGGCATCCAGGGGCTTCTGTAGAATATTCCTTCCCCGTACTTACAGGGATACCCGTCTTTTTATCAATTTTTAAAACTGAAATATTCCCTGATTTCTGATTTCCTACGAGAAGAAATTTTCCAGTAGGATCAATAACGAAATTTCTTGGCCAGTCTCCTCCACATGAGACATGTCCGGAAAGAACTAAGGTACCATCACCAGCTATTTCAAATGTTACAATTGAGTTTTCGCCACGATTTGAACCATAAAGAAATCTCCCTGTATTACCTATGTGAATATCAGCACAATAACTTTTCCCGATAAAACCTTCTCGCAGTGTTGAGATGTTCTGAATTGACTTAAGACCACCATTCTCAACAACTTCAAATACCGAAATTGTTGAATTAAGTTCATTTATAACATACATGAATGTTCCATCATTGTTAAAAGCAAAATGCCGTGGTCCGGAACCTTCAGGTAATTTAGCATAAGCACTTTCAGACGGGTTTAACTTCCCGGAAAAAGGATCAAAATTATATATCATCACTCTGTCAAGCCCGAGGTCTGTAACATATACTCTCTTACCTGAAGGGTCAAATGAGATCATATGAGGATGTGAAACTTTTGCATTCTTCTCATTATATGAAATGAAATCTGATATAGTTTCGGGTATTCCTTTCTCATCAAGTTTAACAACAGTAACTGAACCTCCTTCATAGTTTGCCAGAAACAGGTAAGTGTTTTCTGGTGATAAGGAGATATAACAGGGACCTCCATCTGGAACAAGTATAGTATTGATTTTTTCAATAAGTCCTGTTTTTTTGCTGTATTTCAATGTAGTAAGTCCGCCACCCGGAGTGCCTGAAAATTCTGAAACTTCGTTAATGGTGTAAATAAATCCATTCTTGCCGGAAATGCAAAAATAAGCCGGATTTGGTCCGGCATCCCACTCTGAAACAAGAGAAAGAGTAGCTGTGTTGCTATTCATTTCGTAAATGCAAAAACCTTTTTCACCGGTCTCTGTAAATTTTCCGACAAATAATTTTTTGTTATCCTGGCATCCTGAAAAGGTAATTCCCAGCACAAGGATTAAAGCGCTAATAAAACCAGTAAAATGTTCCATAACTGCACTTAGATGTTTAAATTTTCATCCTGATGTCAGTAAATCCGGCATTTATTCTTTCATTTTTTCCGGATCAAACTATGAGAAAATGCTAAACTTCAAAACTATCAGCATCGCGGTAAGCCTGAATACATTTAGCTTCTCCTTCTTTGGTCCTGATGCTGATACCATGTTCCATACAAATAACACCTTCATATTTTCTGCTGTAGATGTATTTGAACACATTTTTAAAGTTAATCTCTCCTGTGCCGGGTTCGTTACGACCTGGATTATCGCCGCAATGGAATGCTGCAATCTCGCTCCATGAAGCTTCAAGGTTGGGTATTAGGTTTCCCTCCGTAATCTGCTGATGGTAAATATCATCTACAATTTTACAGGATGGCCTGTTTACAGCTCTGCATATTGCATAAGATTGTGGCATTCCTGTCAGAAAGAGTCCCGGATGGTTTTTCAGAGTATTAAGTGGTTCAAGGACAATAGTTAATCCTGCAGATTCAACTATATCACAGCAATACCTGAGGTTATCAATCACATTTGCAGTCTGATAATCCCTGTGAAGTTTTTCATCGTACCGTCCAGGAACAACGAGCGCCCATTTCACACCTGTTCTTTTTGCTACCTCCACACCCTCTTTCATTTTGTTAATCAGCATTTCGCGGGTTTCCGGTTTGTTCAGGACAAATGAAGTCACTGTAAAATCAGCATAAAGGACAAAAGGACCCAGCTCCATCCCAAGACGATTTATTTCATTTGCTATTTTAAGTTGATCATCAACGGAACGTCCCATAAGCCCGTTATCGAACATAGCTCTGAAACCCATATCATGACAAAACTTTATGTTATCGATGAACTCTTTCCCGGCATGTTCACGGAACATACCAATCCCAGGGGCATATTTCAGTTTGAATGGAGCAGAAGCATCAGTTGCTTTTTGGTGATTAACTATTGGCATTGCCCCAAAAGCTGCAGGAGCTGCCAGTATGGCGGCTCCTGTAGCAGTTGCTTTTCTTATAAAATCTCTTCGCGAATTAATCATGAAGTATTGATTTTTAAAATTGTAAGTTATTTTTTCTCAGCAGGCTTAACATATGCCAGACCTGCGACAGGAACATCTTTTGGAATATCCACAGGACCAAATTCGAACACTTTTGGACCAAGTTTGAGATCTGAGTTCATCATCTCTTCATAAGTTGTCTCTTTTCCTGTATATGCTGAGACACGACCCATAATTGCAACCATTGTAGAGATAGCAGTATTTTCAGCTTCATTAATTGGCTTGCCTGTACGTATTGCTGTTACAAGGTCAATATGCTCCTGTACATAAGGATCAACACTTACACGTTTCCCTGGCTTCCCGTCTTTATCAGCAGGATATTCATATTTCCATATTTCAGTTCCTGCAAGATCAAGGATACTGTTCTGGCAGTTTGTTGAACCTTTTGATCCCTGTAATCTTTCTGAGACACTGTTAGCGCAACCATCTATCTGCCTGCACATACTATGAAAATGTGTACCATTTTCAAATGTAAAGTCAATACTGAAATTATCGTACTGGTTACCTGTAACACGACGAAGACGTGAGCCCATGCCGACTGCCTTTACAGGGTGACTTCCGGTAAACCAGTTCATAACATCAAGGTTATGTACATGCTGTTCAACAATATGGTCTCCTGAGAGCCAGGTCCAGTTGACCCAGTCACGGATCATCCATTCCATTTCACTCCATTTGGGATCATTCTCTTTATGCCAAAGCTTACCGCCATTCCAATAGACATTACCTCCAACAATATCACCAATAGTTCCTTGTGCTACCTGTTGCCAGTTAGCCATATAATCGCGCTGGTGACGACGCTGTGTACCTGTAACTATTGATAATTCCATTCCCTTGGCTTTCTGCCCGGTAGCCATAACTGAGATTGCACCGACAGGATCAACACAGACAGGCTTTTCAGCAAAGACATGTTTTTTAGCCTGAATAGCTGCTGCCAGATGCTCGGGACGAAAATAGGGAGGAGTTGCCAGGATGACTATATCAACTCCTGCATCAATTACCTTCTGATACGCATCAAAGCCAGCAAAGCACTTATCAAGAGGAACATCCTGCCCTTTTTGCTTCATTATTGTTTCCCTGCACTTATCAACGCGGTCCTGGAATGTATCTCCTAAAGCAACAATCTGAAGATTTGGACCTGCACTCAAAAAATTAATTGCAGCGCCTGTTCCGCGTCCACCACATCCAATAACACCGGCTTTCAGAACCGGTCCGTCGGGTGCCTGGTCAAGAAAAACAGGAACAGCAACAACTTTCTTTGATTCACGGGAACAGCTGCTGATTATTGAAGGTGCAACGACTCCGGCTACCCCAACCGTTGCTGCTTTGCCTAAAAAAATACGTCTTGAAATAATTGATTTTTTCATGTTTGATTAGTTTTATTATAACTTTTAAAATTATTGCCCGCTTTTCAGGAATATAACCAAGTGTAAATATAGGTTTTTTTAAAAGCAAATAATATAATGCAGCAGGAAAATAAGTATCACTCTAACCCAATTAACGCATTAATGTCTAAGTGATTTTTAAAATATGCAGCTGTTTATTGTCTAGTCCTTTTCAAATTTTCATGGGTTTCATGATTACATAGCTTAAATTTTATTTCAATCTGTTAACTTACTTTCCACTAAAATCTCATCACTCTCTGAAGCCTGCATTAAAATAACCTGAAATACCTAATAAGCAATTTATTATCAATGGATTATCCTCATATCCGAGCGTTTTAATTATTCAAATAATAATTATCAGTATGTTAATACTGCATCTTTTAGTGTTATTTTTATGGCATAATTACTGGTAAAATGAAACGACTATTTCTTATATGCCTCGGAATACTGATATATCTTAACCTTTATTCTCATCCCTGGAAACCATCTCATTATGTAATAATTGATACAGATGGTGGAATAGATGACATGAGAGCAATTACAATGCTGCTGGCATCTCCTGATGTAAGGGTGCTTGCAATAACTGTTACACCAGGAGTACTCAATACAGAAAACTCTTATCTTAAGGTAAAGAGCCTGCTCAATTCGCTTTTTCATGAGGGAGTCCCGGTAGGGGTAAACAAAAACCTGGTATTCAAATCTCCCCTGTTCCAGACAGCTTTAAATTCAAAATGGGGTAATGAGGATGAAATTGATCAGCTCAATAAAATGGAGTGCATTGACTTAATAAAAGACATAATATCTGTTGAGAAGACCAGGATAACCTTTGTGTGCCTCGGAGGTTTGACAACTGTTTATTCTGCAATTAATAATATACCTCTTTTCCGGGAAAAGGTCAGGGAAATTATCTGGAGTGCAAACGGGTTAAATGATAAAAAAGGTTTTAATTATAATATAGACAAAGAATCAGCTGACAGGGTTTTTAAAGAAACTATTCCTGTGAGGGTTGTAAAAAGTTTTGGAGAGGAATCGTTTTTTAACGAACAGTTAATTAGCGAATTTTCAAGAATAAATACCCCATACTCAAAAAAAATCTGCAGCTTCTTCAGTACAGAGATTGCAAAAAATCATGTTTATGCATTCAGGGCGAATGATGAAATGATTCCGATATTTATCCATTATCCCGGCTTATTCAAGGTTGATAGTGCTGGCAGGAACTTCGATTGCACTCCGGCAGATAAATACTTATTGAGGGAATCCTCTTTGAAAATCCTAAAAGGAGAAACAGTTTCTAAAAATCAGGTAATTAAAGAATTACCTGCTGATCCTTTGTTTTATTCCGATGACATAAAACCATCAGTAAAAGAAATAATCGAAAAATTCGGGATGGATGAATGGTCATCAGGAGTTATTGCAAATGAACTTCACAGGCACCTGGGTGTGTTTGCAATTGTCGGTGTAAAAATGGGCATAAGGGCCAGGGAATATTTCAATACCGGAGTTGATGAGTTCAGGGTAACCTCTTTTGCAGGTTCAATTCCCCCTTTAAGTTGCATGAATGATGGATTACAGGTTAGTACAGGAGCAACACCTGGTCATGGTTTACTTACTGTAATCAACGATTCTCCGACAAGGGCTTCTGCAGAGTTTTCTTATCTTAATAATAAAATAAGACTGACACTTAAACCGGAAATAGCACAAAAGATCACCGGTGAACTGAAAGAGATAAATTTCATAAACGGCCTTGACAGTAATATTTATTGGGAACTGGTTAGAAAGAACTCAATAAAATACTGGCTCAATCTTGACAGGCATGAGATATTCAATATCGAAATTCTCGAATGAATTTATTGATTTTTAAAGAGTGTGAGGCAAGTTAAACGTTAATAACTTCAGAGTCACTATTAACTATGTTCCCTTTTTATTGTATTCATCAAAAAAGTCATTCCCTTTATCATCAGTAATAATAAAAGCAGCCATATTCTCAACTCTGATTTTCCTGACAGCCTCCATTCCAAGATCTTCAAAATCAATTATTTCAATTGATTTTATATTCTCCGTAGCAAGTATTGCAGCAGGTCCGCCGATTGATCCAAGGTAAAATCCACCATACTTTTTACAAGCATCTGTAACCTCCCTGCTGCGATTTCCTTTCGCTAACATAACAAGTGATGCTCCCCTGCTCTGAAAAAACTCCACGTAGGGATCCATTCGTCCTGCAGTTGTAGGGCCAAATGATCCTGAAGGCATCCCGGCAGGTGTTTTTGCAGGACCGGCATAATAAACCGGATGGTTTTTAAAATAGTCAGGAACTGGCTTCCCCTCCTCAACTATCTTTTTCAGCATAGCATGAGCACTATCCCTGGCAACAATGAGCGTACCTTTAAGATTAAGCCGGGTTTTAACCGGGTATCTTGTCAGTTGTGCAAGTACTTCACTCATCGGGCGATCGAGATCAACCTCCACCGGTTTTTCAAGAACAGGTGCCTTCAGAGGCATGAATCTTTGCGGATCTTTTTCAAGTTCCTCAAGAAATATCCCCTCTCTTGTAATCTTTGCCTTAATATTTCTGTCGGCACTACAGCTTACTCCCAATCCAACGGGACATGAGGCAGCATGACGTGGCAGCCTGATAACCCTTACATCATGAACAAAATACTTTCCCCCGAACTGTGCACCAACGCCGTAATCATGACAGATTTTTTCGATCTTTCTCTCCCATTCCAGATCACGAAAAGCACGACCACTCACATTTCCTGTAGTTGGAAGATGATCGAATTCTCCTGCTGATGCCTCTTTTACCGTTCTGAGTGTTGTTTCTGCCGAAGTTCCTCCAATCACTAATGCAAGATGATAAGGAGGACAGGCAGATGTGCCAAGATCCCTTATTTTCTCTTTTACAAACCGTATTAGTGATTCTTCATTTAATAACGATTTAGTCTGTTGATAAAGGAATGTCTTATTAGCCGAGCCCCCTCCTTTTGTAATAAATAAAAAATCATAAGAGTTTCCCTCCGTGGAATAAATATCTATCTGGGCCGGAAGATTAGTGCCCGTGTTTTTCTCATCAAACATTGAAAAAGGTACTACCTGTGAATAACGAAGGTTCTTATCCCTGAAAGTCTCAAATATCCCTTTTGAAAGATGTAGTGCATCATCGGCTCCTGTCATTACGAGTTCTCCCTTCCTGCCAATCACAATTGCCGTTCCTGTATCCTGGCACCATGGAAGATCTTCCCTGGATGAAATAACGGAATTCTTTAGCATAATATATGCAACAAAACGGTCATTATCTGTTGCTTCAGGATCATCAAGGATAGATGCCAGTTTTTTAAGATGTGAAGTGCGGAGAAAAAACGAAACATCTGATACAGCTTCTCTTGCAAGCATTTCAAGACCTTCAGGTTCAACCATCAATACTTCATTCCCGCTAATCTCTATAACTTTTACGAACTTTTTCGTTAACAGCCTGTATTTTGTTGAGTCCTTTCCGGTCTGAAAAGGTTTCTCATAAACAAATTCTGCCATAACAATTCTGTTATTTTATTAACAACGAATTAATTAAAAAGATTTTTCTGTAGGGCAATAACTTATTATCAAATATAGAACAATTACAGTAACGAACCATAAAATTGATATCTGCTTTTTAGTAAATAACTCTTATTGCTCGATATCCTTTTTAATATCACTAACCGGTAAATGGAAAGGGGAACTTAGTTAAAAAATATTTCAGCTCTTTAAATCAGCCTATAACCGGTTTGATTATATCAGAAAAGCTAAATTTTTCATTAGCCCTGATACCCTTTTCTGTCATTTTAAGTGTACAGCATTCAATATGTTCGTCGTGTTGAAAGATAAGAACATAATTACCTTCAACTGCTTCAAGAAGAATATTATTTTTCTCTTCAATTGTTTTAAGGGATTCCAAGTCATAACCCATATTCCATATAAGTGGAATATGTGCAACTGTGGGAATCAGGTCGCCGGCATAGATTAGCGTTTTGTCATTATACCTTATTACCGGTACCATTAAGCCAGATGTATGTCCAAAACATAATCTTACAGAAAATCCGGGGAAAAGTTCCGACTCATCATCAACCAGGTTAAGATGACCACTATCAGAAAGTGGCAGAATATTCTCGTCCAGAAATGAATCTTCTTCTCTTATATTATTTTTAAGAGCCCATTCCCACTGTGCACGGCTAACATGGTAAGTAGCCTTTGGGAATGTAAGTTCAAAGCCATTTCCCTCTGAATTTCTTTTAACCCCTCCTCCGCAATGATCTGCATGAAGATGAGTCAAAAAAACATCTGTAATATCTTCCGGTTTGTAACCTCTGTTATCCAGTCCTGAGATAAGACCTTCGCCTCCATGAACATGTAAATGCCGGAAGAATTTTTCATCCTGCTTATCCCCCCATCCGGTATCAACAAGAATTATATGATCCTCTGATTCAATTACAAGTGATCTTAATGTAAGAACAATGAGGTTATCAGAGTCAGATGTATATACTCTTGACCAAAGCAATTTAGGAACTACACCGAACATGGCTCCACCATCGATACGAAAACTGGCAATATTAAAAAGGTCTATTTTCATTCTAATAATAATAAGATAAAATTATAAGATTTTTAATATCTTTCACTCATAATAATCTAATACTTCAAATGAGTTTCGCTATGAAAAAAAATATCACTTTGTTTTTCTCTCTCATCACTTTTTCAGGTCTGATGGCCCAGACAGGGAAGGTTATGGATAATCTTTCAATGCCAAGCACAATTCTTAAAATGGACAGAAAGTATGCGATCTATCTTCCACCCGATTATGAGACATCAACACGCAGCTATCCTGTATTATACCTTCTTCATGGAGCCGGTGATGATCATACCGGATGGATACAATTTGGAGAGGTCCTAAATATTGGTGACAAAGCAATAAATTCAGGAGAAGCAACTCCGATGATAATAGTTATGCCGGACGGAAATACGGGAAAGCGTGGATATGTGAATGATGTTAAAGGAGAGTGGCTTTATGAAGACTTCTTTTTCAAGGAATTCATGCCCTTCATTGAAAAAACTTACCGCATTAAAGCAGAAAAACATTATCGTGCCATTGCTGGTTTATCTATGGGAGGCGAGGGTACATTTTATTATGCCCTGCATCATCCCGAATTATTCTCATCAGCCTGTCCGCTAAGTGCTGCTACTGGGCCTAAAACTATTGAAGATTTAAAGAATTACAGGTCGTGGCAGGGTGTTGAAGGAATAAGTGATATACAGAAGGAGGAATATTTTAAGAAATATAGTGTTCTTTACCTTATTGAGAATATGCCCGATACGCAGAAAAAAGCAGTAAGATGGTATATCGATTGCGGTGATGATGATTTTCTTTATGAAGGAAACTCACTGGTGCATATTGCAATGCGCAAGAAGGAAATCCCTCATGAGTTCAGGATTCGTGACGGAGTTCACAGCTGGACATACTGGAGAGCTTCATTACCAAAAGTCCTTGAGTTTGTGACTATGAGTTTCCACCAGTTCTGAACAGATCTATTTTCTCTTTGATGTTAAAAAAAACATCCCTCTCAATAGTAATCTTATCATCTGATATGATAACCAGTCTGAGAGTTTTGACATCCAGGTGCTGCGACGTAGATAGTCTTCAAATGTGACCTGCCGGCAATCTTTTTTTATGATATCAAGCAACATTTTTTCAAACTGGTAGGTAAAACCGGTATCGGAAATATCAATATTGAGTTCTATGCTTCCGTAATCGCTGAGGTGATTAAGGTTATAACTTCCAATGGTACTCCATTTTCCGTCAACAGTAGCAACTTTGGCATGCAGGATGGACGGAAGATATTCGTAGATAATGATATTATTCTTCAGAATAAAGCTGTAAAGAAAGTTGGTCGCTCTTTTAAACACCGGAGCATCCGATTCTGCTGACAGAACGATTGTAATATTTACTCCTCTCCGGCTGGCATCCCTTAAAAGACGGCGTTCATTGCGACCGGGTAAAAAATAACTTGCAAACATAATCATTCTGTTGTTGGCATGTTTTATGGCAGAGCGGTAACTCTTCAAGATCTCAATCTTATTGCGGTACCAGTTATTCTGAAGGGCTTTAATGCTTATATTTTCTTTATAAAATACCGGATAATTGACAATTTCATGAGATCTCTCATTTTTTGGTAAAAACTTTTTGTTCCACAGCTTTTTCAGGATATCAAGAATATGGGCACATTCGGGACCTTGAATTTTAATAGCAAAGTCAAGCCAGGCTTTGCCATCTGATGTTCCGTGATAACGATTGGCAATATTCATTCCTCCAATTATAGCAGTGCTCCCGTCTACTAGGATTGCTTTGTGATGAAGTCTGAGACTCAGATGGAATCCTTTAGATATGAAGGTTGGTGAAAAAAAGCGGAAAAAAATACCTGCATTTTCAATGCTTTTAATAAGATCCCCTGTAAGATATCCTGTCCCGAAAGCATCAAGAAGAAGATATATACGCACTTTTCTTTTTGCAGCCCTAATAAGTGCGTTGATGATCCTTAGCCCGGTCTCATCTTCATCAATAATATAAGTCTGAAAATGGATAAAACGGGTTGCTTCATCTATAACTTTCTCGATTGCCTTAAAAAATTGTTCCCCGCTCTTAAGAAGTTCAATAGAATGTCCGCTTTTGTAGTCACGTCTTGAAGGTATTTTCATCCCATCTCCCTATTATCACTTACAAATATAAGACTTTAACCAATAGGGTCAGAAACAAAAATGGTTGCGCTCAAAACAGATGACAATAAAAGCGTATTTGGAAGCAGACTCGCGGAAAATAGTTAGATTTATACCCAATTATAAAGATCGATCTGATATGAACAGAAGAAATATGATTGGAAGTATTGCAGGGGCGGCTGTAGTTGCTGCCAGTACCCCTTTATCCGCTTCATTTGCCGGAACAGACAAAGAAGCTGTATATCAAAAACTTAAAGGGAATATTCGCCATTCGGTGAGCCAATGGTGCTATAATGACATACCTCTTGAAGATTTTGCAAAAGCATGCAGGGAAATGGGGATAGAATCAATTGAACTACTGGGAGAAAAAGATTGGGCAACGGTAAACAAATATGGCATCAAGTGCGCAGTTGGTTACGCAACTGACTGGGGTATTCCCAAAGGATTTAACAGGATTTCAAATCACGAAAAACTTATAAGTGACTTTGAAGCCATGTTACCCAAAGCTGCTGAAGCAGGCATTCCCAATTTAATTTGTTTTTCAGGAAACCGTGAAGGACAGAACGATAATGAAGGAATGATCAATTGTGCAAAGGGGATCCGTAAACTTATGCCGTATGCAGAAAAATATGGAGTAACAATAATAATGGAACTCTTAAACAGCTATGGCCATAAGGATTATCAGTGTGATAAAACTACCTGGGGTGCTGCTCTTTGCGAAATGGTTGGTTCGGAAAGATTTAAACTTCTGTATGATATTTACCATATGCAGATTATGGAAGGAAATGTTATTGACACAATCACAAAATATTCATCATTTATTGGGCACATTCATACAGGAGGTGTCCCGGGAAGACATGAGCTTGATGAAACCCAGGAACTATATTACCCGGCAATAATGCAGGCTATTGTTAAGACCGGGTATAAGGGATTTGTAGGGCAGGAGTTTGTACCTGCCCAAAAAGATAAACTGGCATCTTTACGCAAATGTATTCAAATTTGTGACGTTTAAATGAGAGTACATTTCATTGCTGTAGGGGGAGCCGTTATGCATAATATGGCTATTGCCCTGCATAAAAAAGGATTTACTGTCACCGGATCTGATGATGAAATCTTTGAGCCGTCACTCTCAAGGCTTCGTCAATATAATCTTCTTCCCGTAAAAGAGGGCTGGGATTCTTCCAGAATAACCAGGGATATTGATACTATTATTCTTGGAATGCATGCAAAATCAGATAACCCTGAACTTATTAAAGCAAAAGACCTTGGATTAAAGATTTTGTCATTCCCGGAATATCTGTACGAACAGACCAGAGGCAAGAAACGAATTGTTGTGGCAGGAAGTCATGGAAAAACGACGACAACTGCCATGATAATGCATGTGTTCAAATACCTGAATTTAAAATTCGACTATATGGTAGGATCTTTAATCGACGGGTATGAAACGATGGTTGAACTTTCAGATGATTCAGTAATTGCAGTTCTTGAAGGGGATGAATATCTTACATCAGCGCTTGATAAACGGCCAAAGTTTCACCTGTATATGCCCGACATTGCGATACTTAACGGAATTGCCTGGGACCATATGAATGTGTTCCCTACTTTTGAAAATTATATTGAACAATTCAGGATTTTCGTTGATAAGATTTCTGAGGGAGGTACTCTTATTTACTATGAAGATGATCCTGAAGTAGAGAAAATAGCTTTAGCAACCGTGAAGAATATAGTAAAGATCCCTTATAAGGTTCATGGCTATTTTCAGAATAAGACCGGATTCTATGCGGCTACACATAACAGGGTTGTACCGGTAAATATTTTCGGAGAACACAATATGCAAAACATGGCGGCTGCCCGTGAGGCCTGTTTCGCCTGCGGAGTCTCTGAGGATGATTTTTATAGTGCCATATCAGGTTTTCAGGGTACCTCCAGGAGGCTTCAAAAACTCAATGAAAACGAAAATGGCACAGCATATCTCGACTTTGCCCATTCGCCATCAAAAGTAAAGGCAACAGTTGAAGCAGTTGCATCCCGATATCCGGGCAGAGAGATCATCGCCTGTCTTGAGTTACATACCTATTCAAGTCTTAATCCCGGCTTCCTGGCACTTTACAGGGATACACTCGATAAAGCTTCTCATGGCTTTGTATATTATAATCCTCATGCTCTGAAACTAAAGAACCTTCCTCCTCTTGAAGATCAGCTTCTAAAGGATACTTTTGCACCTGAAAGAATAAAGATTTACAACGATTCATCTCAGATGTTTTCATATATAAAGGATCAGAACTTTTCTGATCCTGTCTATCTTTTCATGAGCTCAGGAGATTTTAACGGTTGTGATCTCAGGCAACTTTCAAAGGATCTGCTTCAAAACAAATAATCAATAACAGCGTTATACCAATGATGTAAATTAAACTGTTTCATAAAATTTAAAATAGTAATATTGCATCCTTAAAAAACTTATAAAAATAAAACCATGAAGAAGACATTGTTGATATTTACGATTGCACTGGCAATCAATATAGTCGCCACTGGCCAGGAATACAAAACCAGCCTCGGATTAAGGGCAGGGCAACCGTATGGCTTAACAGTAAAACACTTTTTAAGTGAGAAGAATGCAGTTGAAGGTATTTTTGCAAGTTACCTTAACTGGGGTGGTTTTGTCGTAACCGGGCTATATGAAAATGAGAACTGGACCGGAGAATATCCCGGATTAAACTGGTTTTGGGGTGTTGGGGCTCACATTGGTTTCTGGAATGCAGGAATGAATCCTCATTTAAATTCAACTTACACAGGATCAATAATTGGTGCTGATGCTATTCTTGGTCTGGAATATACTTTTGATGAGATTCCACTTAATCTCTCATTGGATCTTTTGCCAACTCTGAATCTCATCGGTGATCCCGGATGGGGCGGATTAAACGGAGGTTTTTCTATTAGATATGTCTTTTAATAAACCGCAACTATATTAGCAGTTTGTTAAATAAAGCATATAATTATTCTCTTTTTGGCAAAAATATTTTGAAGATCGGAAAAAAGGTCTTTTCTTTGCATCCGCATTTTAAAGTTCTTTGCATGGTCCATTCGTCTAGTGGTTAGGACGTCAGGTTTTCATCCTGGTAACAGGGGTTCGATTCCCCTATGGACTACAATTTTTTAATTTGAAGGTAATTTAAAATAAAATATGGCAAATCATAAGTCATCAGAAAAAAGGATCAGACAGATCGAAACAAGAAATGAGAGCAATAAATATTATGCAAAAACCATGCGTAATGCTCTTAAAAATCTTCGTGGAACCACTAATAAAGAAGAGGCTGGTGCATTACTTCCAAAGATGAACTCAATGCTTGACAAGCTGGCAAAAAAGAACATTATACATAAAAAGAAAGCTTCAAACCTGAAATCATCATTGGTTAAGCACGTAAATAATCTGAAATAATTTTCCCGGTTATATAATTTAAGCCATCATAATCTGATGGCTTTTTTTTTGTCTGCCGATTTTATATCTTGCAGTGGAAAATCTCAATTCTCGCTGTATGTCTCTTAAAATCACCGAATGGGCTGTCGAAGACAGACCCAGGGAAAAATTAATTCAGAATGGCACTGCAAGTCTGAGTAATGCTGAATTACTTGCAATCCTGATCAGTTCAGGGACAAAAGATAAATCTGCAGTTGATCTTGGCCGGGAGCTTCTGAACATGGTAAACAATAATCTTAATTCTCTCGGTAAACTTACAATAACTGACCTGAAAAAGTTACATGGAATCGGGACAGCCAGAGCAGTAACAATTGCTGCAGCACTGGAGCTCGGAAGAAGACGTAAGCTTGCTGAAGTGCCCGATGTTCAGCAAATTAAATGTTCAAAAGATGTAGCAGATATTTTTCAGCCCCTCCTCTCCGACCTTGCCCATGAAGAATTCTGGATACTTTTTCTAAACAGGTCTAACAAAGTGATTAACATGATGAAACTTAGCCAGGGAGGAGTAAGTGGTACAGTAACAGATGTTAGAATGGTAATGAAAAAGGCTATTGAGTATCTTGCATCGGGTATAATTGTATGCCATAACCACCCATCAGGAAATCTTAATCCAAGTGAATCGGATACTAAAATAACACAGAAAATAAAAGAAGCCGGTAATCTGATGGATATCCAGCTTCTCGACCACCTGATAATATCAGAGAAAAATTATTATAGCTTTGCAGATAACGGATCACTGTAATAGCCTTACTATCCGGCTGGTAACCTGCCTGGTATATCAACTTGTTAATTCAGACAGGGAGGGTCAGTTGATAAAGTTCATTCAATACAATTTTACAAGAGATTTATCAGGGCACTCTTTAAGTAAGATTTTAAGCATCTTCTTAATTACCGGATGAATAAATTCCTCTTCAATTTCACATAGTGGGACAAGTACAAACCTCCTCTCATGTATCCTTGGATGAGGTATAACCAGTCCATCCTGTTCAATTATCTCACTTCCATAAAAAAGAATGTCAATATCAATAACTCTTGAAGTATACCTGTTATCATTCCGCATCCTTCCAAGATTTGCTTCTATCTTTAATATAGTTCCCATAAGTACTGAAGGAGAAAGGTCAGTTTCAACTCCGATAACCATATTAAGAAACTTTTTATCGCTCCTGAAACCCCATGGTTCCGTTTCATAAACCGATGAAGCAGCAAAACAAGGCCCTATAAACTCCTCTATCTTGTTAAGAGCTTCTTTAATATTTCTATCCCTTTCACCCAGATTGGAGCCTATACCGAGAAATATCTTCATCATTACAATTGTCAATACTGGTCAAATGTATTAAATCCTCAATTTCCGAAAGATTGTAATTTAGTTTTTTATATATTTAAAATTCTTTTCATCTAATCATCAAACCAATGAGAAACTTCCTTAAGTACACATTAGCAACAATAACAGGAATTATTATTACCTCAGTCCTGTTCTTTATTATCCTTCTTTCATCGATAAGTGTCATGGTCGCTTCAGGCGATAAGCCGGTCTCTGTTAAAGAAAACTCTATACTTGTTTTAAAGAGCGGAGTCCAGATACCCGACAGGGGTAATCCTAATCCTCTGGCAGGGATTGACCTGGTTAATATGAAATTAACTCCAACTCCGGGGTTAAACGAGATCCTCCGAAACATTACAAAGGCAGCAAACGACAGCAAGATTAAAGGGATACTCATCGAAACCGGGATAATTCCTTCAGGATGGGCCACAATAGAGGAAATAAGAAATGCTCTTGAAAAATTCAGGGAGAGTGGAAAATTTATTATCTCCTATTCTGATTATGTAATGCTTCAGGAAGAGTATTACCTGTCAACTGTATCTGATAAAATATATATCAGTCCTTCAGCGATGATCGATTTTAAAGGATTAAGCGGAGAGGTAATGTTTTTCAAGAAAATCCTTGAAAAAATAGGAGTGGAAGTACAGGTTATCAGGCATGGGAAATTCAAAGGTGCTGTCGAGCCTTTTATGCTCGACAAACTTAGCAAAGAAAATAAGGAGCAGATAAAAGAGTATATCGGCTCAATCTGGAATCATGTTATTGAAAAAATCTCAGAATCAAGAGAGATTCCCGCAGAAAAACTTAATGCTTTGGCAGATAACCTTTCAAGTAATCTTTCCACAGGTGCTCTTGAGAACGGACTTGTTGACGGACTGATGTTTCGCGATATTCTGAACGATACACTTAAGGCGTTGTCAGGTATTGGCAAGGAGGAGGATCTACATTTTGTATCAATGTCAAAATACAGCAAAGTACCGGATCCTGATAAAGTATTTTCTGCAAAAACAAGGATATCAGTTATATATGCATCAGGCAATATCGTGATGGGAAAAGGGAATGAGAATAATATAGGCGGAAATCATTACGCAGAAGTTATAAGGAAAGAGAGACTTGATTCTACGGTAAAAGCTATTGTATTACGTGTTAATTCACCCGGGGGTAATGCTATTGCCTCAGATGAAATCTGGAGGGAACTCGAACTTGCAACAAAGGTGAAACCTGTTGTAATCTCCATGGGTAATTATGCTGCGTCAGGGGGATACTTTATTGCCGCACCCGCAACAAAGATCTATGCAAGTCCAACAACTATTTCTGGCTCTATTGGAGTATTCGGGTTAATCCCCAATGCTGGTAAATTGCTTGAAGAAAAACTTGGGATCTCTACCGAAACAGTCAATACTAATAAATATTCCGATTTCCCTTCAATATTCAGACCTCTTGCTTCATACGAGAAAGAAATTATGCAGTTAAGCATTGAGAAAGTCTACAGCGATTTTGTAGAGAAAGTTGCATCAGGCAGAAAGATGGAAATAGCATCGGTTGATTCTATAGGCCAGGGAAGAGTGTGGAGCGGATCAAACTGCTTAAAAATCGGACTTATTGATGAATTAGGGGGACTTGATGATGCAATCAAGGGAGCGGCAATTCTTGCAGGTATTGATACCTATTCAACCAGGGAATTACCAGTAACTGAAGACCCCTATACAAGGCTTATAGCACAAATAGGTGGTGAGATAAAAATGAACATCATAAAAAATGAGATTGGTGAATATGCCAGGTTCTATAATGAGCTGAATGAAATTAAAAACCTTTCGGGGATACAGGCACGCCTTCCTTATATTATCGATATTCATTAATATATGGCTAGCAGAAAAAGTATACTTTTCTATCCATTTTCCCTTATATATGGCTTAATTACTGCTATACGAAATTTTCTTTATAACACTAATATACTTAAATCTCACGAATTTGGCCTTCCGGTTATTTGTGTAGGCAATATTACTGTGGGAGGAACAGGAAAAACTCCTCATACTGAATATCTGATCAACCTGCTTAAAGATAACTTCAGAGTAGCTACTCTCAGCAGGGGTTATAAAAGAAAAACCAGGGGATTCCTGTTTGCCACACCATCATCACTTGTAAGGGATATAGGAGATGAGCCATTACAGATGTTTATGAAGTTTCCTGAAACAACCGTTGCAGTTGACAGGAACAGGGTTCATGGTGTAAATACAATAATAAAATCCCGTCCGGATACTGAAATAATCATCCTTGATGACGGCTTCCAGCATAGAAAAATTAAACCTGGTTTTTCAATACTCCTTACAGATTTTGAAAGACTTATGGTGTGGGATCATTTATTACCATACGGAAACCTTCGGGAAAGTATAACCAACAGCCGGAGAGCAGACCTGATTCTGGTAACAAAATCTCCTCAAAATATTTCTCCTATACAACGCCGGATAATTGTTAAGGAGATAAACAAGGCTCCTTATCAAAACCTATATTTTACTTCTCTGAAGTACAATGATCCTGTTCGGGTCTTTAGCGGAAATGTTTCTGAATATTTTGAACCGGATATCTCAGGAAAAAATGAAATGAGCATAATCCTTCTAACCGGTATTGCCAATCCAAAACCTCTTAAAGAGTATCTGAAAACCATTTATGGTGAAATACTGCATCTGGACTTTAATGATCATCATCAGTTTACTACGAGAGATATCGAAAAAATATCCTCATTATGGGATGAAATCAAGTCTCCTCTGAAATTTGTTTTTACAACTGAAAAAGATGCAGTCAGGTTACAGGAATTTACTAATATTGCAGAACCTTTTAGATCATCATTTTATTATATTCCGGTGGGGATAGAATTTTTAAATGACGACAAGGATGAGTTTGACAATCTGATAGTTGATTATGTTAAAAAAAATAAACGAAACAACCGCGTTTCTGAGAGATAAAGGGATCATTAATCCCGATGCAGGGATAATCCTTGGCACCGGACTCGGAGGCCTTACATCCGGAATAAAAAATACCATTGAGATCGATTATAAAGAGATACCTCATTTCCCGGTTTCTACAGTTGAAGGGCACGCCGGCAAACTTATCTATGGAGATTTCGGTAATAAAAAGATAGTTGCAATGATGGGGAGGTTTCATTATTATGAAGGATATGGCTCTGAGCAAGTTGCATTACCGGTACGAGTACTTAAATATCTTGGGATAAAATACCTTCTGCTTTCCAATGCTGCAGGTGGAGTAAATCCTTCTTTTCAGATTGGAGATATTATGATAATATCCGATCATATAAATCTTCTTCCAAATCCGCTTATTGGCCCTAATGATGAGCAGATTGGCCCACGATTTCCCGATATGGGAGAAGCCTATGATAAATACCTGATAAAGAAAGCCTTGCAAATAGCCCATAGAAATAACATTCGGGTACATGAAGGGATCTACTTAGCAACCAGCGGACCCACTTTTGAGACTCCGGCCGAATATAAATACTTCAGAATTATTGGTGCTGATGCAGTAGGAATGTCAACAGTTCCCGAAGTAATCGTTGCCCGACACATGAATTTACCATGCTTTGCAGTTAGTATTATTACTGATCTCGGAGTGGAGGGTAAAATTGAATACACAACTCATGAGTCGGTCAAACATGCTGCCGAAAAAACTGAATCACAGATGACAATCATTATGACTGAGATGATTTCTTCATTGTAACACTCTTCTATTTCCCATTGATTACCGTGCATACTTTTTTCCATTTTTGCACTTTCCCGAACGAATTGAACATTTCAATGAACACAATGTAAATACCTGTTCTTACAAGCTTCCCATCACCAGAATTACCATCCCAGGTAATTAATGTGTCTGGTCCTGCAAGAAGATTGTCAGCCAGCCTTCGTACAAAAGTGCCTGTTTCATCAAAAATTGTTACTGAAATTATGTTCCCCAATCCTTTCAGATTAAAATCAATAACAAGAAAATCCTCATTCCCGTCACTGTCAGGGGATATTTTTGTTGAAGAAAGAATTACATTATCATTAACCGTTAATTCATTGACAAAAGACGAATTATGAGTACCCGGGGTTCCCCATCCTGATGACTCAGATGCAGAATGCCAGTTTGATCTTTCAGATGACACACCATCAGGTCTTATCTTCTCCAGAGATACTCCTTCATTTTCAACCAGTAGTGAATAATGCATGTTATCATTATAGAAAACTTCATCTATTTTATCCAACTCACGGTTATAAAGAATCAAATGTCCATCATCATCAGACATAGATGGGAGCGATCCGACTTCAAAAATATTTGCCAGATCTGAAAAATGATATCTTCTTATAACCTTTTTTTTATCAGTTGTAACAGTATAATAACAGCCAGGCAGGATACACCTTCCGGCTGCAGAAATGCTAAAAATTTCTGAAGTATCTCCGGTTTCATCATTAACTGCCACCAGGTAAAGGGAAGAAGCATCAATAACTTTGTCTGAATTATTAAACAATTCAATATAGTCAGGATCGCCGGGATAGGGATTGAACAATATTTCATTAAAGACAATATCTCTGCTTTCTGAGTTTTCAGGTAAACCAAAGATAAAACCGGACTTCTCATTTTTATTCCCTGCAAAATCTGAAATATTTCCCGATACTGTCAGGGAATAGAGCCTGCCGGGAACAAAGGCCTTGTCCGTTTTAACCTGAAACTCGCGGTAAAGCAGATCAATCGGATAATTATCTGTTACATTCAATCCTTCAGAAATTGTGAAATCAGCGGAAGATTCAATTCCTCTGACTGGTTCAGAAAAAAGTATATTAATTGAACCCGGGTCATACGGGAAAACATTCACTATTCCTCCAAAAGTGTAATCAGGATTACTGGATGAAACTGAATTTTCCTTTCCGGGAGTACCTCCCTTTTTTGAATCTGAGGCTCTCCAGTTTTCCTCCTGGTAAAACGGGTATCCGGCATCTATCAATTCAAGAGCCCATCCTCCTGAAGCTTTTAATTCCTCCCTATACCACTTTGAAGAATATTCAGTTCCATGTATAAGACTTCCAGAAGTGTCTGACAAGGCAATGATCATGCCTTTGTCATTCAGAACCGGGAATTGTTCCAGTCCGGCAACCTCTCCATATTGCTTAAAAGAGAGAGTATCATTAACAGAACATAAAATAAGATATCTGCCAGGACCAATTATTACAGCCGGTAACTGTTCCCTCCTGCTTTCTGTTATTATGACCCAATTTTTGAGGTTGAATGAATAACCAGTCCTGTTGGTGATTTCAATATACTCTTTTGGAGGAAGAGAAACAAACGGTACAGGATCAGCCATTATTTCAGTAATTACCACATCACCCTGTTGTGCCCAGACCGGAGAAAAAGCTATTTGAATTCTTTCTGAACAATTATTACTATGATCGCATATATAATTTATATTCAAATAATTTACCTCTTTATTAATGAATGTATTACCAAATAATATTTTATAAGTGAGTGAGGTTTTTCTTAATACAGAAACGGATCTGTTAGCAGGCAGGTTAAATGAAAAGTTAACAGGCAGGATTGTTTCAACTGATGGTTCTTCACTGAAAGTTATCTCAAGTGAATTTGTTCCGGTCACATCACACCTGGTAATCAAAGGAGCTATCAAATCTTCATAAAAACTCCCCTCAATACGGATATCATCAAGCCAAAGAAGTCTGTCGCGTGTTGAGGAATACTTATAATATACATTTAACCATTTGACAGGGAACAAGGTGGAATCGAATCCGTAAGAAGTATTTATGAGTTGTCCATTCAGTTGATATACAGACATTTCCCAGTTACCATCAGAAGATCTCTCAGTAACAACTCTGACTGGTTGGTTAATACCAATATTATTTTGCCAGTTAATCCGGCTGTTTACTACTTCGATTACTGAAGAACCGTTAACTTTCCAGAGCCGAAGAGTATCATCATATCCAGTTATGTTTACACCGACTGCAAATCCTCTGACAGCAACATCAGGAGAAATTAATGAAGGATCGGAATCGGACATCAGAAAGAGAGCCCAGTTATTTGATGATGAGGGATCATAACCATGTCGGACCAGGAAAGACCATCTGGTTAAACCTTCAGATGGATGAAGGTTATTAAGGGTTATGCCTGACTGATCTGCTCCGGCATCGGGATTATCGAATGCATGGTGTAATGAAAACTTTCCTGATATGCTTGAAATGCTATCAGTGTCCCAATGGCCTTTAATACTCTGCACCCAGCCAGACAGATTTCCTGATTCAAAGCTTTCAAATATCTGAGCTGATGCAACAAAGGGCATTAGCAAAACAAACCAAATAACTTTTTTCATGCAGCGTGACAGAATGAAAAAAAAAGTTAATTTTGACCGTTTAGACTTCAGAGTAAATATAATAAACTAATTTAATCTTATCAATTTAAAACTATGAAAACAGCCGTCGTGGGAGCCACCGGAATGGTAGGCCAGACAATGATTAAAGTCCTTGAGGAGAGAAATTTCCCGGTATCACAATTAATTCCTGCTGCTTCCGAGCGGTCAGTAGGTAAAGAGATTATATTCAAGGGAAAAGCTGTTAAGGTAGTTAGTGTCAAGGAGGCAGTAGAGGCTAAACCCGACTTTGCAATTTTCTCGGCAGGAGCATCAACATCAAAAGAGTGGGCACCGGTTTTTGCTGAAAAAGGTACTGTTGTCATTGATAATTCGTCCTATTGGAGAATGTTTAAAAATGTTCCTCTGATTGTACCTGAAATTAACAGCCATGTAATCAGGAAGGGTGACAGGATAATTGCCAATCCCAACTGTTCTACTATACAGATGGTCATGGCACTTGCCCCACTTCACAGGAAATATAAAATCAAACGTCTTGTTGTTGCAACATATCAGTCAGTTACCGGTACGGGTGTAAAAGCTGTTGCCCAGATGATGAATGAGAGGAAAGGGGTTAAGGGAGAGATGGCATATGCCCATCAGATTGATTTGAATTGCTTCCCTCACGGAGGATCATTCCAGCCCGACGGTTATACGACCGAAGAACAGAAACTAATTGATGAAACAAGGAAAATACTTGAAGATCAAAGCATTCAGGTGACTGCAACTGTGGTCAGGATACCTGTTGTCGGAGGACATTCAGAAGCTGTTAATATTGAGTTTGAAAAAGACTATGATATTGACGACGTAATCAGACTTATAAATGAGTTCCCGGGGAATATAGTCTATGACAATCCTGCTGAAAATAAATACCCCATGCCTATACTTTCCTATAACAGGGATGAGGTATATGTGGGGAGGATCAGAAGGGACCACTCGAAGGAAAAATGTCTCAACCTCTGGATCGTTTCTGATAATATCCGCAAAGGTGCGGCAACAAATGCTGTTCAGATTGCAGAATATATGGCTGCAAACAAGCTTTATTAGAATATACTTTTTACTCACATGAACTCAATTCCCGTTCAGGAGGAATTGGTTCATGTTGTAACAGGGAAGAATACAGGACAAAGATCTCCAGATTTAATCGAAGAGGAACGCATTATAAGGATACCTTTTAATATGTATCTTTTTTACCTCTTCATAGAGAAGATTCCGGAGTTCATCTAAATTTTCTTTTGTCTTTGCCGATATAAAAATTGTCCTGTGATTTTTATCTGAAGCCATCCATGTTTTTTGCAGTTCAGCCAATGAATAGTTTTCCCTCTGAACAGGTGTAAGGTCATCCTCTTCCTTAACCTTAAATGAGAATGCATCTATCTTATTAAAGATAATTATCAGAGGTTTATCGTTTGAACTCAGCTCCTTAAGTGTCTCTTCAACAACAGTAATCTGCTCTTCAAAATTAGGGTGCGATATGTCGACAACATGGACAAGGAGGTCTGACTCCCTTACCTCATCGAGTGTTGACTTAAATGATTCAACCAGGTCATGTGGAAGCTTACGGATGAATCCCACTGTATCCGAAAGCAGGAAGGGAAGATTTCCTATCACAACTTTCCGCACGGTGGCATCAAGGGTTGCAAATAATTTGTTTTCAGCTAATACATCCGACTTGCTAAGCATATTCATAATTGTTGACTTCCCTACATTGGTATAACCGACAAGAGCTACCCTAACCATTTTTCCCCTGTTCTTCCTCTGTGTAGTCATCTGAATATCAATCTTTTTAAGCTGTGTTTTCAGAAGAGAGATTCTATCCCTTATTATCCTTCGGTCTGTTTCAATTTCAGTTTCACCAGGGCCCCTGAGACCAATACCACCTCTCTGCCTTTCGAGGTGAGTCCATAATCCCGTAAGTCGCGGCAAAAGGTATTGATACTGGGCTAATTCCACTTGTGTCCGTGCATGAGAAGTTCGTGCGCGATGAGCGAAAATATCAAGGATAAGATTTGTCCTGTCAAGAATCCGGCAACCAAGAACTTTTTCGATATTTCTTAACTGGCTGGGAGAGAGCTCGTCATCAAAGATTGCAATATCAACCAAGTTTTCCAGAACATACTTCGCAATCTCTTCGATTTTACCTGATCCTACAAAAGTCCGCGGGTTAGGCATATCCAGTTTCTGAATAAATCTTTTTAATGGTTCGGCCCCAGCTGTTTCTGCCAGAAAGGATAACTCATTTAAATAATCTTCGGCCTCACGTTCCTCCTGCCCGGGATAATTAATTCCTATAAGGATTGCCTTTTCGCATTGTTTTTCAGTTTCAATCATCACAGCCTTTAAAAAATAAGTGCCGCAAAATTAGTCATTTGCGGCATATTTTCATCAAAATAGATTTTCCGGTGATCGCTACAGTATAAATCGTCTGTTATTTTGAATTGCACCTCTTATTGCCTGCTTAAGTGCTTCCGAACATCGAACCACCATGTCAATATCGTTGGGAAAAGGAACTGCCTGAGATTTTGTTGATTCAACCTGGCGTGCTGACAGAGCCTGTATATCACCCACAGCTCTTGCTGAGACGTTTTCAAAATTAGATTGTGCGCCAATCGGATCTTTCTTCAGTATCTTGTTAGGATTCATCTGAAGTACCTCAATATCCCCGGTTATCTGACATGCTTTTCTCTGGACCTTTTCAATAAGTACACACTGAAGAGTTTTATATTTTTTTATTTTGATGTCGTTACCCGATGAATCTCGCATCACATTTCCCTTTTTATCAAGTTGATATGAAAACCCGTCTTCAACGTCCTTTTTGATTACAGTATCACGTTCATTTATCTGATCAGGACTAACAACAATATTTTTTACATTAACATTCACGAAATAATCATATTGTGTTTTGGAATTTAGATTCTGAGTGTGATACTCTACCCATTGGCTGTTAAGACTTGGCAGATCAAGAGCAAGTAGATCATCTTCAAACTCTTTTGGAAACTTAAGGATTGAACTGTTTTGTATCGAAATAAAAACCCTGCTCATGCCAAGATATTGAGCTTCCTGAATTTTATTATCAATACCCTCGTAATCACCTACATAATCTTTCGCTCTTAAAAATTCAGCAAATGCCTGTCGATACGATTCTTTAATGTTACTCTTCATCAGTTCAATGCCGTGGAAATAATAAAAGTCGGCAGCTTTCCTTTTGGCACTAACCATCTCCGGCATATAATCAACATATGGGTAATCTATTTTCCGCCCATCAATGTTGAGAGGCAAAACAGTTCTTACATATGCCTGTCTGTCGGCAAGGCTCTTATAAACGAGATAGATCTCATCCCAGTTATTAGGTCTCCCTTCCATTTTCAGAAACCTGATACGTTCATTATCCTGTTCATTAGCCACCTTATATGACTGATCAAGAATAGCGATCTGCTTGGAATCTTTTGGATCTTTACGCAACTGTTTCACTGCTTTGTCGATAGCAGCATTATAATTTCCTTTCTGTAATTGTTTCTTTGATGAGCCGCATCCGGAAAGGATAAGAATCAAAATGAGAATTAAAGGTAAAATTCTTTTCATCTGAATAAGTTTGCTATTAATGTTTGAAGGAACCACACCAGCCTGAAAGACAATTATCGGAGCATGTTTGTTATTGTAATCAATCATGTGTGCTATCAATTAAATAATAAAAATGTGTTGATAAAGATAATAAAAACACCTGAATAAATGATTTGCATAACCAGCACTTTTACAGATCACTTATGTTATATCATAAAGTTGAGTCCAATCTGGTATCTTACCCTCACAGGTTTTCCTCTTTGCAAACCCGGGCTCCAACGGGGAGACGCTTCAATAGTTTTAACAGCTTCATTATCGATAAGGGGGTCAACTCCTTTCAAAACAGAGACATTGCTTACAGAACCATCTGACTCAACTATAAATGTCAGGGTAACCCTGCCCTGTATCTTTTTTTCGAGGGCCAGTTGAGGATAAGTAGTTCTTTTCATTACCCATTCACGGAATTTATTAATATCGCCTCCCCTGAATGATGGCATTATTTCAACCATAATAAAAGGCTCATCAGACTCGTTACCCTCCCGGCCAGTCAAAAAGTCATCGCCCATTCCGGTACCTGTTATGTCTGGTTTTAAATCGGTGGGTTGAGCAAGTATATCATCGTTAGTCATTGTAGGTCTCTCAGTTATTGGCAGAGAATCCACAACCACCGGCGGAATATATTTTACTATCTCCTGCATTCTGCTATCAGGTGGTGGTGGAGAAGGAGGCAAAATAATTTCTTCGGCAGGTGGTTCAAGATTATCCATCTCTACCTTAACATATCTGTTGCCCCCCGAGTAAACATGATCATTATGGGGTGTTAGAACAAAAGGTATTATAACAGAAACCGAAACGATTATTGAGGCAATTAAAGTCCCTAGAATTACTAATGATCTGTACTTTTTACGCAACTGATAAGCACCATATTCCTGATTCCGCGTTTCAAACAGCAGATCATCAAAATCGGGAACTTTCTTTGAATTGTTATCCATTTTTAGTTGTAAATCCCATTTGAATTTCTATTATGCAGAACCTAATCCTGTTTCAGGATTATAATGTTAATACAAAAATCAAGAATAGTGCCATTTTTAACTCCTTTCTCTACAAATAGAATCATCCATCTAAAGTGGAATTTTAAAATGTTTGCCAAAATTACAAATTAGCAGCTTTTTGCCAAATTTAAGAGAGCTGCTTTTAAAGATGTATTTATATTTTCAATTTTTTGTTACATTTGCACATCCTTGAATGGGGGTATAGCTCAGTTGGCTAGAGCGTGTGACTGGCAGTCACAAGGTCAGGGGTTCGATTCCCCTTATCTCCACATAATCCGGCTAAAATGCCGGATTTTTTTTATAACTACCAAACCTTATTAGTTAACCGGCAATTAAATGGTATGGTGTCCTGACGTTACACCGATGACGTAAGTCAGGATGCTGACACTGATGAATCAACTACTCATAAAATTCAGATTAAAACTGACTGAGGCGGATCAAGTATCAGGTATGTCAAAGTCAGTCTATTAAACCATAAGTGTTATGCATCCGGGCTATTTATGAATTCTCCGCTTTCAAGACTTTTTGTCAAGTTGTTTAAAAATCTAACCATTGGAGCTCCGTCAATAACATCATGGTCAACCAAAATAGTCATGTTCAGGATCTCTCTGATTTTTATTTCTTTCTCTATTACAACAGCTTTTTTTAATACCGAACCAACACCAAAGGAAATTGGATGTACTGATCTGTGGATAAACCAGCCATTTATTTTTCCAATCATGCCAACAGAAGTTATTACAGCATTCCCCATTTTTTTGTAAGCTATTTTAGGATTTCTCAGCAAAAACTTCCAAACAGCTCTTCTTATGAATCCCGGCATCTTATAGTACAATCGTTCTGAAAAACTTGATTGCTTGTTTATAACTATTTCATTGTCTGATAATTCTTGATTTTTAGCAATTTCAATTTCCCTTGCTATTTCCAAAGCACTTTTTTGGTTTGCTTTTTCAATTACAATTGGAATAGGAACTTTTTTATCTCCAATTTTCTTTTCGACAAGTATGGAAATGTTTATGTCATTGAAGAGAATGAGTTTTCTTTTATTATACAAGTATGCTGAAGCTTCAGGATGGATTTGTAAAATGTTGCTTATCACTTTTATAATCCAGGCATTAAAAGAAACATTAACACCACTTTTCCTTAGATCATGTAATTTTATTCTGCTTTCCGTAACATCAAATTCGAGCAAAGCACTTACATGATGTTTAAGCAATCCAACAGAAAAGATATCAAATGTGGCAATCCTCGATTGAGGGATTCTATTGAAAACAAAATTATCTTTCATATTACAAGATTAGATATTTTTCTCTTTGTCGCCTGCTCCTTATAAGGGATTAATACAAAACTGTCATGGTACCCTGCAAAAATAGTGACAAGTATCTTTCCATTGCAACCTCCTTGTAAGTTTTAGTTATTTGTTAAATATTGTGCTGAAATTTTATTCTGATAAGCCATTTCAATAGGAAGAATTCCTAGTCAATCTTTTTTGACATTTATTGGATTCTGCCTGGTACCAAAAATCATCGAAGTAATGATTATCCCAAATTCATAATCAATCCAATATATGATTTTTATAACTTTTGACGATAATAAATCGGAAATCTTGAGGTCTGGTTTCAAGAAGGTCCTCTTTTCTCCCTGCTTTTGTATTGTTTTCCAGAATTATAGTTACATCAATAATCTTTTGTATCAGTCTTTGAGTGATATTTCGGCTAGCTTTAATTAAATGATATTCAAAAAATATTTTTGAGTTGATTTATTGCAAAACACTCCAAAGAATTCGAAAGTATATTTCCATTTTTTGAAAGATGCTTTTAACTCTCGAGCATCAACAACGTTACCTTTTTTTGCATCATCGATAGATTTGTCAATCAGTTGGTTGAAGTTGTCTACGCTAAAAGGTTTGAGATTTGCTTCATAATATTTTGCTTTGTCCTCAATCAGAGTATTCTGGAGTTTCTCGATAAGTCTGACGTTTGTAAACGTAAGAAATCTTGAACAAAATTTATCCTTCGGATTTGAATATCCATCTTATTTCATAAAACTCAAAAGATACTAATTACAGGTAAAAAGTCAATTGTTTTTGAGATCAATTAGTTTTCATGATAATGCTTCTATGATGTTATAATCCAATCAATGTTATAAAAAAAACTTAGTAAACTGTCTATATGGCAGGGGTTTATAATTAAAACTAACCGGCGGTTTGATTAGGTGCCCTTTTTTTGCCAACTATGGTTGATGACTGTGAGTTTAGTATCAGGATGAAATTGACTAGACGGTGCCAAGTCCCGATAAACGGAAGAGAAGTCTCTTGTCATAATATAATAGTCTTGATGGCGAGTAAAAACAAGGCATTGACCCGCCGGCACTCTTCCCCAATTACCTTGTCACGGTAGCAGGATTAGTCACGATACTGGTCTATATTTCAGAATCAAAAAATATTACTTCACCAGATTCAATATCATAAAGACCTCCAACAATAAGAATCTTGCCTTCTTTTTCCAGTTTATTAAGTATTTGGCTTTGTTCCCTGATTTTATTAATCATTAATACAGCATTTATAATGCATACATTAGTAACAAATGTGTGGTTTTGACCAGTTCTTTCAACTTTAGTGGTTACTTCTTTATCAATCGCAGGTTTTATTTTACTGAGCAAACTTGTCATGTGTCCAGTCTCAAGTTGATTGCATGCACTAATGATTGCACCACATTTGGTATGACCTAAAACTATAATTATTTTTGAATTGGCTATGTCGCAGGTATATTCCATACTTCCGAGAATATCATCGTTTATAATATTCCCTGCAATTCTTATACTAAAAATATCTCCCAAACCTTGGTCGAAAATAAGTTCGGCCGATGTTCTTGAATCAATGCAGCTTAATATTGTTGCAAAGGGATATTGTCCATCCGAGGTCTGGTTTACTTGTTTTAGGAGATTTCTGTCAAGTTTCAGATTATTCAGAAACCTTTCATTCCCCTCTTTCAAATATTCAAGAGCCTTCCTGGGTGTTATTTTATTCTGGCTTTCTTTAGTATGTACCCACATTGTAACTAAAATGATTCAGATTTTATACAGCTTTCTCTATTCCGCACATTATGCCTAAGCCCAATCCACCTTCAATAACAGGTTTAATAAATATTTGTTTTCCCTGTTTCTCTTCTGCCATAGCGTGGAGCGATGATATATGATTGGCTGCAATTTCAAGAAGGTTTTTTCTTTGCAATACATAAATTACTTTTTCGCTATGGAGTGTAATATCATTAACAATATGTAAAATTAGACCGCGATCATCAAGTGCATATTTTCAATACCAAATGTTTTGAAAACGCTCACAATTATTTTAACCAGATCAAGGTCGGCCTTCGACCCCATAATGTTAATAACTTTACTCATTGTTGCTTGTTGTTAAAAATGAGTACTGATAGTCCATTGGAATTATCTCCAAATAATTTTCTACACTATCTCCTCTTAAACATGTTTCGATAATACGTCGTCCTGTCGGGTGTAATTCAGAAGTAAGGTATTTTTGTAATTCTGTTCTGAAAAAATCATATAATAATACTGCACCAGCATCATAACCAGATGTTTCAACCTCTATCTGTTTATGAACCTGAAGGAAGCGAGAAGGTATTTTAGCTCCCTCAATGGTAAGATAATTAAGTTCAAACCCTAATAAAGGACATCGTGCATATTGATACTGGTCGCTACGAAGTTTCGCACTTCCTCTACGGGTAAGGTATTCTCGCATTAGCAATTGAGGTTTAAACCCAACTTTCCATACACCAATATGTTGGTTTGGCACAAGTGTATATCGGGTGCGCGGTGTTTTTATGATTTGGTCGAGCAATAAATTGGCATGATTAATCATTTTACCGGTTGCAAAAGGCCAGTAAGAACCAACTCCTTCGCTACCCATACCGCCACCCTCAACAATACTTGGGTTTGCATGTCCTCGTGGAGAGACTAAACGCCACAACCAGGCTAATGCGGGAGGTAAAATATGAAATAACCCTAAAATGCCATAGGTAGGATCCTCCTTAGAGCAAGGAGGGGTTCTAACCCCGAAACTTCTTACATCTACAGTAACTGAAGTACTAACAATATTTGGTACAATATTCCTTGGAACAATAACTCTAGGGTTTGGGCAACTTTTACCCGGACTATCTTCAGTATGGTCCCATATAAGTGCTGTACAATCGGGATTCGATTTTATATTTAAAAATAATAGCGGCTCTTTAGGCTTAATAGTCAATTTTTCGAGAAAAGGTTCATCGCCATAGTCAGTAATACCATCAACTCTAATAAACCATGCGTTCTCCGCATCTATTACGCTAAGTTTTCCATTGTTTTTTTGAATTGATGGGTGACATAAAGCCATATCGTCAGTTACCGGATTAAAAGAACAGAATATTGGAAAGTTGATTAACCTTTTTTCGCCTGATCTGATATTTGAGCCAATTAGAACCTGACCATTTTCTTCTCTTACAATGTTTTGAAGCATTTCACTTTTACCCCCACCACTTGCACCTTCGTGCATGAAAGTTGTAATGTTGTCGTAAGGGCTTACGACCTGCACTGTAGAACAATGTGCCGTAACCCAGCCTTCTCTTTCGCCTTTCGTTAATAGTGCTCCATATAAGCCTTTCTTTGCACTTGGACCAGGATATAAGTTGTATGAAAATATCTCGTGTAATCCTTCAGAACGCTTGTGGACAACTACTTGCTTACCATGAAAATGAGTATGTCTGAAAGTAGGTGCTAAATATATGGCCGAATCAATTATAAACTCCTCTGGCAATTCGTCAATTGGTATTATTTGTTGAAGCATGGCAAGTCCCATTGCAAAGAAACCTGCGTTGGCAGGAGCGATTGCTATCCCGCCGGAACCAATATTGTTTCTTCCTGCAAAATAAAAAAACACTGCTAAATCCTGAGTTTGAAGCCAGTTGATTGTTTCTTTTCTTAGTTTGTCGAAGTTATAGCCAAACTTATCTTTAAACCGCTCCTTATCGCTTGGTAAGTCATCTCCAATTAACATTGTGTCCGGGTCTCTTCGTCTCATATAGGCTTCGGTATAGTTTACCGAAATGCCATTTGTTACCTTGTGTACTATAGCCTCAGTAACTATCTCGTTATTAGGGAGTGTATATTTAACTTCGAAATTGTTTTTGTTTTCTCCATTCAATGCTGCAATCGCTAATTGCTTAACATTGTCAAATACCTTAAATGATTTACATCCACTAAGTATTACCGTAGCATCATCAGGCAATCCCACTTTTCTTTTTTCAAGAATTTTAAATAAATTACTCATATTGCAAATCAATTAATGGTTGTCATAATATATTTTGAAGCATCTGACAGATTTTTACAAATCCTTGAGCTAACTGTTAATTCATCCTTATGTTTACTTCCATGACCACTTAACAGATAAATGGGAGTTACTCCGGCGTTAATTCCACACTCTGCATCTGATGGATGGTCTCCAATGATAAATGACTTTGTTAAATCAACATTATACATCTGCGCAGCTTTATTGAGCAAATACGGCTTAGGTTTCTTGCACTCGCAATTGTCTTCTTTTTTATGTGGACAATAGAATGTGTCGAAGATTATAATTCCATGTGTTTTTAAAGTTTCTGTAATATATCTATTTACTTCCTGCACTTTCGATTCGGAAGTAATACCTTTTGATATACAAGATTGATTGGTAATAACAAATAATAAGAAATGCTTTTGTAAAAGTTCAAGAGCTTTAAAGGTATAAGGGAAAAAAACTACATCTGAGGTATTATTTACATATCCAATATCCTCTATAATTGTACCATCCCTGTCTAAAAATATTGCTGGATGCATTGCCACATACTTTTAATTTTGGCACAAAAGTAATTCTTTTTTACTTAATATATTAAGCTATACTTAATTTATTAAGTAAGAATTTAAAAACTTGCTGGTGATTGAATCCAAAGCATTTCGCTTAGTCCATCAAAACTATTTAGAACATCCTTTGACACTTTGGCATTAAAGTAAATACTATCACCTTGCTTTAAAAGATAAATTTTTTCTTCAATTTTAAATCTTATTTTGCCGGATATGATGTGACAGAAAACCTGACCTTGAGGATTTGAAAAAAAAGTTTCAATACCGGATGCCTTAGCAAAACGGACTAAATAGGTGTCCATTTGTTTATTTATATCATGCTGCGATAGCAGATAAAGTATTGTCCCCGATTTATTTTGGTCAATATATTTCATTTCATTCCGTAAAACAACGGGATTGGCAATCAAAGCTTCATTCTCCCCAATTAGTTCTCCTACTGTTGTATGTAAATGCTCCGCGATGCTTTTTAAAGTAACTATTGACGGGTAAGACTTTGATTTCTCTATTTGAGATAGAGCACTTGAACTTATGCCAACCTTGTAAGCGAGTTCGTTCAAATGAAGGTTTTGCAACTCCCTTTTCCTTTTTATTCTTTCTCCAATACGATTCATATAAACAATTTTTGCATAAAGATACTATTTAATAAATTAAGTAGTACTTCACAAACTAAAGCTGTCATTTTTCAGCAATGAAAGAGCTGAGAAAACAGCTCATTTGTAAATTATGGCCGTTAGTTGGCTTGTGCGATTTGCACATGCGCTGTTTTGTGGGTAAAATGTTTTTTTTGAGAATGGGAAAAGCAAAATAAATTCATCCTATTTACATCATCCTATCGGTATACAGCTAGAGGCTGGCAGAGTTAAGGCGGTTAGCGTCACTTCTTTTTTAGCAAAAAAGCAGTCAAGTTATACTTATCTATACTCATTGTCTTTGATTATTTGTCTCAATCGGCGGATCTCTATCCCACTAAGGGCTATATTTGTCATAAAACCAAGATTTAATATTAAGTTCCCATAAGGATAATGTTGAATCCTGAATATTGCACCGATTATTATCATAACGGCTGATATTCCAAGAAGGATGTCCATTTGTTTGTTTGTCATAATGAATCTTTTTGTTTTGATAAATGGTTATACTACTCTAACTCAACAGAGATGATCATTACTCAAATCTATCAAATATTATTTTCATAGAAACTTATCAAGTACTCAAATATAGAGTCGTCCAGATGACTCAAATTTAATGAGCCAGGCCCGGCATCGGCTCGGGGGCTCGGGTTACGATGCCTTGCAGCATCAGTCCTTCGATGTTATCTCCGCCAATTCTGCGGCAAGTAATACAGCTGGTCGGCGCGCAGTTCCGCGTGGCTCAGAACTCCTAACGGCAGGGTGATCGATGGACCGAACGACGGGTTCTTATTGGCCTGCCCGTCCCAGCCGATGCACTCCCAAACCTTGCCCTGCTGCGCACGCAGGTGGCCGAGCCAATGACGCTTCACGGTCTGCGCCAACTCCGGATACCCCGGCTGCAGGATAGTCAACAGCCAGCCGACCGGGACGTGCCAGTAGGCGCCGTTCATATACCTGTTCTTGGGGCAACTGGCTTTCTCCCACATGGTAGTTGGCGACGCGTCGCGGCTCAGTGGGACGTGGCGCAGTGCACCCTCGAACTCGATCTCTCCGGGCTTGGCCAACGCCGCCGCAATCGTCCTGAGCAAACCCGCGCGGGCCTCACCCTCAACCGCACCAACATAGATCGCGTAGATGCTGCCCCACACGTCGGACTGCCCAGAGATACCGTTAGATGCTTTAAGCCAGCCGCCGTGGGTGCCGTCGGTGTCGGCAAAGACCGGCAGGATATGCGAGCGGATCTGTTGGGCGACGTCGGCATAATGTTTGGCTTCTTCCGGCTTGTCCATCTTGGTTGCGAGCCAGGCGAGGTGCAGGGCCGCACGGTAGCGGATCAGAGAGGCCATCAGGAGGTCGCCCGTCATCTCGATGGCATCATAGAAAATGAATCCTACCGCCCGCCGCGCCGAGGTGGTGCGCACCAATTGTGTAGCCGGATCGATCTCCGGCACCTCGAACGCCAGCTTCAGCCGCTCATACACGGTGCGGCCTCCCATCTCACGGCCCAGCAGCGCTTTTGCATCACCACTGCGAGCGAGCATGTGAGCGAGCCAGATTACATCAAACTGGTTGTTGCTTGGCGGACGAAACCCCCAGTCACCATTCATGTTGGCCAACGGATCGTAGGTGCCGGGAAAGAAAACCGGTGCACCGTCCACGTTGATATGATCGGGGATGGCATGGGCAGGTATGACCACCTGCCGGCCCAGATCCCTTGGCTCCGGACCATTTTGCTTTTCCAGAATCAGTTGTAAGTGCCGGAGTCCGTCCTCTCTCGCAATCAAACCACTGGAAAAATTCATGGTGAAGTCCTGGATCCAGATCGCCGGATAACCACCCGGCGTGATCGCCCGGAACCCCAAGGTGTTGGTTTTGCCTTGGGCGATGGCACCCGGTGCCACGCCGCAGCTCTTGAGGGTGGCCGTCGCCAACTCGCGGACCAACGCCAGCTCGTCAGGTGCCAGAACCTCCGGCTGGGCCGCACCATTAGCAACTGCGTCGGCAGCAGGTAGAACACCAACCAGTAGCTCGAGCAGCAGGGCGGTGAAAAAAGGAATTGTGTATTTCATTTCTGGTAATTTGTTTCAGTGTTAAACGCTCATTAAGGATTATTGTTACTATCATATCCGGGGAAATATATCCATTGACATCGAGCGGAAGTCGCATACCCGGTGGAAGTATTACATGAACCGCTGATAAAATTAGGCATTTCAAATGATTGAACATTTATTAGTTAAAAAGTGTTTTACCCTGTTGTTTGCACATTACTTTTATTTTATCAAATTCATTTTGAAATTCTTTAAGCTTGGTTCCACTTATTTTTTGTCCAGACATGGTTACCGGGTTAATGAATGTAATGTTTTTACCACTAAGGGCAGCTGCCAATGATACATCGCCCCATTTAAGAAAACCAGGCAGATGGATGCCCATGCTAAAGAAGTCGACAGATTCGCGATTGTCAAAAAGATAGCTGATTGGTGCGTCACGCAGAGTAATATTATCAACATTCCCTTCTACTACACTAAGGAACAATCCGGCAAGTCCTGCTTCTTTAGTACCGTCTATATTCACTTTTTGTACCTTATAATTGGATCTTAGAAATTGAATAACCAGGTCCAGCTCTTTTACCCATTCACCAAGAACGGTTTTACCTAACCACAAATTTGCACGAGATAACGTGTGAAGTTTGAATATTTTATCATAAGGAAGTGATGAAGTTGAAGTTAATTCTCCTGTTCCGGATAAATCAACAACAACTATGCCCGACCCTTTTTTCTTTAACTCATCAATTAAAGAGGTTGAAATACTATTTTTCCCATCAGGATTGCAAAGAATTACATATCCAAGCGATTTATTAAGCGGAGCACGATGTAACAAAGGTAACAGCAAGCCATCAGATGTTTCTAAAGCGAACCTGTCCCAACCACCAATGCTGGAATATTGATGTATTTTTTTCAGGTCCGATTTTTCATTTAGCCGTAAAATAATTTGTAATTCCTTTTTCTTCTTATCAGTGTTGAAAGATTGGGTATTAATGAAAACAGTTCTTAGTTCGTTCCCTCTTCGTCTGCAATATTCAGCTGTACTTAATACATTAGCATCTCTTTGTCCTTTAGGAAATACCATCAGTTTTTCTTCTGTAAGTTGGTTAAATGGAATTTCTTTTTTCGGGGCACCTGTGCCTATTCCTTTCAGGTGGAAGTCAAACCATCCGAGCATAGTCCAACGGCCTTCTTCAGGATAGCCATAATGAGGATAGTCAAATATTCGATATGAAATATTATCTTCTTCCCCCCTCAATTTAAAAATCTTTTTTGCATTATTATAGCTACGCAACATCTCGAAGGGGAAAAAGGAAGGAGTCGGATCTTTCAGATGGTTGAAGGGCATAATGGCTCTTGCCAATGCAAGAACCCCAGCCTCTTCAGTAAATGTCAATCCATCAATGAGCGTTTCGCCAATGCAATTGTTTCGCATAACATAAGATTCAAATGTACCAACGCTGATAACCGGTATTGCAGCTTTGATCCTTTCATCCATGGCAGCCAGCCACATAGTTTGATTTCCTCCTCCGCTTGTTCCTGTTGCTCCAATATTCTTTGAGTCAACATAAGGCAAGGAACAAATTAGGTCAACACCCCTTATATTGTCGGAAATTAGCATCCCCATTAATGATTCTCCGATATCCATCAGAGAGGCTCCGAGATTTCCTCCATGATATTCGAATACTCCATGTGTTGTGGTTCTTTCTCCGGCGCCCCATGGATCAATTATCAGACACACATAGCCATTAAGCGCCAAACTATGCCCTATTACCTGTGGACCCACTGTAGTAGGTGCATCTAATCTGCCTTTCGACCAATGACCAAGCATTTTTATCACAGCCGGAAATGGACCCTTGCCATCAGGAATATACAGATTGGCAGTTGCATAAACCTCGGGGCGTGTTTGAAAAGCAATGTTTTTAACAGTATAACCTTTCATTTGTATAGTCCCAGTCTCTTTAATATTTAAAGGAAGACTATGATCAATATCAACTCCTGCCTTTTCAATAATCTCATTTTTAAGCAGAAATCTGTATGTTTCCCAATCTTTCAGGTTATCTGGTAATTGGAATTGAAGTCCTTCAAATTTTAATACAGCCTCATTCCGTAACTTTCTTGCTATTAAATCAGTATGATTTTTGGGAAGAACAGCAGGTAAACTATCTGTATTTTCATCCCTTAAAGCAAATCGATCATCAAATGGTGCATTAATACTTTTTAAATGAGTATTTAAAGTAATTAATCCAATACAAAGAAATATGATTTTTTTCATTTGCTATTTTTTAAAATTCTTATCATTGGTGGGCGCTTAAAACCCACTGATTATTAATTGATTATTTTTTAGTTCTTTGACATTATTGTAATCGCACTTCGTAAGTATCTCTTTTAGCTCTTGGTATGCCAGCAAATTGCACTCTTTGGCAAAGCTTTGGTTTGAGTGTTGGCTCGTGCGGCTTTGCCAAAGAGTGCAATGTAGTAGGGGAGCCTTTCTTAAAGTTTTTGCGCGAGGGCAAGTCCCGATAGAAAGTACAGAGTTTTCTTGTCATGGTTAAGCTGATAATGGTGCAGAATCTTTTATCAATAGGCACTTAACTGTCATGTCATCAATGGCTTGCCCATAACCTTTAAATTAGCCTCTTAAGATCCTGATTATTAATTTTAACAACTCCAGGGGTGAACTATGCGCTAACAAAGCATCTGGCTTATGGGCCGATTTAGACCCCGGGAGTTTCTTTCCGAACAGAGATTCATATAAATATTGAAGTTCTAAGGCTTACTATAAAGGTTTTGAATCTGTTCGCTATTATTTATCTAAAACACAAATTTATGAAACCACCAGAAAATTTGTATCAAACTTTTGTTGGAATCGATGTGTCAAAGTTAACACTTGATCTTACCATTCTTAATCCTCAGGTCAAGAAGCTTAATCACAGAGTCTTTGATAACTCTTATGAAGGGTATCAAAAAATGCAGAACTGGCTATCTGTAAATCATGAGATTGTATTTTCCAGGACACTTTTCTGTCTGGAACACACAGGGCTATATACAAGAAGCAGTGAGAAATAAACTCCTCGCTAGAATCGTTGCCATTACCAATCGTCAGACACCATATGTAATAATATCTCAAGCCTGAAAAAAAATTTAAAATCATTTGGTTTTGTCATAGATGTCCTTTAGTTGTTTTTATTGTTCGAAATCCGGAAAAAGTACCATTTCAAAGATGAATTGAAAAAATACTTTTTTCGTTCCTCCCGGATAATCTCCCACCACGTCAGACACAGACCAATATCTACCTATAAGGCTCTGATACAGGCAGATTGAATGATTTTGTCTAACTTTCACTTCTATCACATTAAAATTAAACAAATAAAATATAACTGGGGGGGAAATTTAGAATATTATTAATATAAGTTCAGAATTATGGTACATAAAACTAAATTAACTTGATAAATAAATAATTACGAAAACCGGATTTTTATTATACCTCCATATTGAAACTGTTTCAGATTAAACCAATTCAATAAATAGTGTTTGAAAAATCCGACATTTTGCCTCCTAGCTCTACGTCTAATCTTAATTAATTATTGTATTTACACTACATAAAAGTTGTATCATCATACTTAATGGTTGCCTTCCTTCATTATTATGTTATCCTAATCCGTAGAACGGCCAAAGCCATCTTCAAAGGTTAATTCCACTCTTATGATATCACGCAACAAAGTTCTCAGCACTCTCATCCGTTTATCTTCTGTAATATCATTGAGCCCCGGCAAGGAGATAACATTTGCCTGTCTGAAGTGATATCTCTTCACCAAAAAGAAATTATATGAATAAAGCTTTGATGAAGTGTTAAATGCATATAATATTATTACATGTGAAAATTATCATAATACATTACATAAACCAAAATAAATGAAGTGTATAAATCAAAATTGACTCTGAATAAAGTGACTGTTTATTTCATATTTAAAGCTACTTTACGCAATATCATAGTATAAATGAGTGTGAAATTATTAAAAAACAGGCAAGTTTATTAAATTGGTCTTCGTTTAACTATTCCGATTAAGCCGGAAATACTATATTACTTATCAACTAATCCCTCTTCTAATGAAGAAACTTAATGAACGAACTATCAGACTATTATTAATTGTATCAGTAATTATCAATGCTCTCTGCTTCGGATACGGGATTAAGAAAATAATCACAATATTTAATATGCATAAAGCAAGAACGGAAATTGCAGCTACCAATCAGCCTGATACAAACATATATTACCCTGGACGAAAGGAAGTGTTCGAAAAACTGCCAAACTCGGAAAATGAAATAATTCTGGTTGGGAATTCACTTACTCATAACTTTGAATGGCATGAGATTTTCAGAGATGTAAATATTATTAATCGCGGTATTAGTGGAGATATAACAAAAGGTGTAATTCAACGACTTAATGAAATTGTTGAGAGTAACCCGATAAAGATCTTCATCGAGATAGGAATTAATGATATTGCACAAGGATTTCCGATTGATTCCGTTTATGCCAATTATGTTACAATTATCCAAACAATTAAACTCAAAAGTCCCGGGACAAAAATATATATCCAGAGTATACTGCCAAGTAAAGAAGAATGGAACAACAATATTGTCGGTTTCAATGAACGTATTAAAATCTATAGCATCGGTAATGGCTTAACTTATATTGATTTGTACTCAAAGTTTGTTAGCGGACAAAAACTTGATCCTAAATATGATTGCGGAGATAACATCCATTTGAGCGTTGACGGATACCTTTTATGGTGCAATTCTATCAAGGAGTATATTTACGAATGAAGCCATTTTTCCCGTCTATTATTTATAAAGCTTCTGATAATGGATCTTGTATACCATGTTTCAAATTATCCATTGAAAGACCATTGGTAGTTCATCTCCACTATCTGCATTTACAAATACCTGTTTTTATCGCATTTTTACAATAGATGTTACAGTAATGATTGTCGGCTAAACAGTGCTTTGATTTTTATAAAATGACTCTATCGGGTCTGGTCATTCAGGTTATGGGAGAAAGTTGGTAAAGTTAAAATACTTGTCATTCTGCGTGTAACTAAGAATCTTATGTTTTTAGTCGTACAGTACTGATAAATTATATATAACTATCAACCCGATGAAGTTTAACATATCTTAAATTTAATTTTTTATGTCATCCCCAATTGTATAACGCAATAAATTTGATGATGACGGTCATCTATTTTAGGTTTCCGATTTTCTGTTTTCGAAAACCATATCCGAAACAGGTTGTTATTTGTTCGTAAACATCCTCCCGATTCTTTCAGCTATCGGCTGATCCATTCTTATCGGAACCTTTTCTTCAATAGTATTGGTTGCATCCAGCTGCAGCGCACTGACATCAGAAATGCATAATAACCTTGATATATTATGTAATGCCAGAGTAAATTTTTCATTTGCGGAAAGCCTGTAATCACGACTCATTACCCTGTCAATCAAAATATAAAGAAAATCTGAAGGAAAGGTGACTCTTAATTCATCTTCTCCTTCAAAACTAATCTGTCCTGATTAGGGGGTCAGGAAAATTCTCTCCCCGAAATATTCGACTAACCCGAAAAAATAAAAAATATTGATAGGCTTAAAAAACCTGAAATATTGCTTTTAATACTATTTTTGCACCCTTTAAATGATAACAATGGATCACCTTAAGACAAATCCTATGTACGGTTACCTGATGATTCTGGTAATATGTGCCAGTGCAGGTCTTCAGGGTTGGATGGTTTTATTTACAAATTATGCAAAAGAGGTGGTTGGGGTAAATGGTTTTCAGATCGGGCTCGCTCAGTCGGTTCGTGAAATACCTGGATTACTGTCATTTACTGCGATTTACCTTTTGCTTGTTTTCAAAGAACACCGCTTGTCGGCATGGTCCGTCGTCCTTCTGGGTATTGGAGTGGGAATAAGCGGAGTTTTCAGTTCATTAGGAGGACTGCTGACTACAACCTTTATAATGTCTGTTGGATTTCATTATTTCGAAACTACAAATAAATCTCTGATCGTGCAATACTTCAGCAATTCCGAATCGCCGGTTGTATTTGCCCGTCTCAGAGGCTATGGTGCTTTGGCAAATATTGTTGTCGGAATTATTATCTGGGGTCTCTCTTTTATTTTACCCTATATGCTCACTTTTCTAATTCTTGGTCTATTTATTTGTATTTCTGGCACATATATGCTATTTAAGAACCCTGTTAAGAAAGAAATTCCACATCAGAAAAAAAATCTGGTCCTTAAGAAAAAATACTGGCTTTTTTATGTTCTTAATTTTTTAAGTGGCACCCGACGTCAGATTTTTACTGTTTTTGCAATCTTTCTTCTTGTGGAAAGGTATCATCTCGGATTGAATATTGTAGCTATTATTTATGTGGTAAACAATGCTCTCACATATCTGCTGAATCCACAAATTTCAAAAGCACTGAACAACTACGGTGAACGCCTGGTACTTTCACTCGAAAGTGCCAGCCTTATAGTGCTCTTCCTTGGATATGCCTTTATTGAAAATGTATGGATCGTAGCAGGATTATTCATTATGGATAGTATATTTTTTAATTTTTCAATTGGTCTTAACACATATCTCCAGAAAACTGCAGATCCTGAGGATTTAGGCCCTTCAACAGCAGTGGGTTTTACCATAAACCATATTTCAGCAGTTATCATACCCCTCTTTGGCGGTGCTTTATGGATGCTCAACTGGCGTCTGCCTTTTCTGGTTGGAACCGGATTCAGTATCCTTTCACTCTATTTCACACAATTAATATCCACCAGCTATCATGTGAACAGGGTAGTGTCATTCAGTACAAAAGGCTGATCCAAGCAGATAAAAGATCAGTTCTCATCGAAGAAAAAAGTCTTAAATAATCCTCACTTAAATATGCACAGAGAGTACTTTAGATCCTCATATCTACCTCAACAAGTTATCGTCAGCTTACTCCTGCTTACGACAAACCGGTAAACCGGTAATTATTGAATAGCAAAACCAATGCATTTTCAGCACTTTACTTTGGAAAAGAGGGTAGTCACTCATTTCAGAAACAGAGAGTACCCGGGATAAGTATTACAGGAGTCAGATTGTTGTATATTTGCATCCTGTCATATTGCTTTTAAATATGAAACGATCAATTTATCTGGCTCCATCTTTAATCAGTATGCTTTTTATTAGTGAAATGCCTTAATACGAAAAATCGCATAATACAACATGACCAAAGCATCAACTATCCTGATTTGTTTAATACTATTACCTGTTCTGCTTTCAGGAAATATTGCTGATAAACCTGATATTGAGAAAAAATATACTATTAACGGCTATGTGCGTGATGAGTGGAGCGGGGAAATCCTTATCGGAGTAACAGTCTATTGTTCAGAACTAAAGACAGGTACGGTCACGAATATGTATGGCTATTATTCATTGAGTCTGATACCTGGAAAATATATCATCCGCTATTCTTACATGGGATTTACTCCCCAGGAAAAGGAAATTCAACTAGATGACAACATGACAGTTGATATCAATCTTCATCCCAGAGAAGCAGAACTTAACGAGGTTATCATCACAGGCAAACGCACTGATGAAAATGTACGCAAACCGGAGATGAGCATTGTTAAAATGGATATTAAAACCATCCGGAAGGTTCCTGCACTATTGGGCGAAATTGATGTGATAAAGGTGATACAACTTATGCCTGGAGTGCAGCCAACCAGTGAGGGATCAACAGGATTCAGCGTCAGGGGTGGAAGTACTGATCAGAACCTGATAATCCTTGATGAAGCTACAATACATAATGCATCACACCTGATGGGTTTCTTTTCAGTGTTTAATAATGATGCCGTTAAAGATGTCATTTTATACAAGGGTGATATACCGGCTGCATATGGTGGCAGGCTTTCATCCTTTCTTGATGTAAGGATGAAAGATGGAAATTCAAAAAAATTTGGGGCAACCGGAAGTATCGGTACTGTGTCCAGTAAACTTACTCTTGAAGGACCTATAATTAAAGACCGTACAACTTTTCTTGCTGCCGGGCGACGTACGTATGCTGACCTGTTCCTTCCTTTAGCCAAAGACGTAAATGTTCAAAAAAGCAAACTATATTTTTACGATCTGAATTTAAAACTATCTCATCTGATAAACCAAAACAACAGGGTATATCTATCGGGTTACGCAGGGCATGATACATTTAAGAACCAGTTTGCTTCAATGGGATTTGGTAACCAGACTGGATCTCTTCGCTGGAACCACCTGTTCACAAAGAAACTTTTTTTTAACCTCAGCCTGATCTATTCAAAATATAATTATGAGCTCGGAACACCTACCAGTGAAACTAATTCATTCAGATGGACTTCACAAATGAGTGATTATTCGGCACGTTTTGATTTTACACATTATCTTTCCGGAAATCATACCCTAAGGTACGGAGCTACATCAATCTATCATGAATTCTTTCCCGGTTCGGCTATCGGACTCGGTAATAGTAACTCCAGTCCTGGTTTTATCCTGCCTGCTGAATTTGCTCTTGAACACAGCCTTTATGCAGCCGATGAATATAAGGTCTCAGAAAAATTTACTATTAAATACGGCTTGAGGTTTGCATTTTTTCAAAATATCGGACCGGGAACCTATTACCGGTATAATGAAAACTTTATTCCAATTGATAGCATAGTATATAGAAAAGGCAAAATTTTCAACACTTACTCTAATGTTGAACCAAGGTTGGCTTTTACATATCTTGTAAATGATCTGTCATCTTTTAAAGGAAGCTATTCACACTCGGCTCAGTTTCTTACTCTGGCTCAGAACTCTACTGCCGGAACTCCACTTGATATATGGTTTCCTGCAACACCAAATGTGAAGCCTCAGTTATGTGATCAGGTAGCTCTGGGATATTTCAGGAATACTAAACAAAACATTTTTGAAGTTTCAGCAGAAGTTTATTACAAAAACTTAAAGAATGTTATTGATTTTCGCGATCATGCTCAGCTACTGCTGAATCAATATATCGAGGGAGAACTACGAATAGGCAAAGGAGACTCATTTGGGTTTGAAACAATGGTGCGTAAAAATGAGGGGCGGCTTACAGGATGGTTAAGTCACACTTATTCCAGATCATTCAGGAGAGTTCCTGGTATAAATGATGGTAATAAGTATCGCGCTCCTTATGACAAACCTCATGCAATCAACATTGTAGCCAACTATGATATATCCAAACGCTTTTCAACTTCATTCACCTGGGTATATGCCACCGGACTGCCTGTCACTTTTCCGACAGGAAGAGCCGTTATAGGAAATGCAATAATTCCCATCTACTCAGGTCGTAATGAATACCGAATCCCCGATTATCACCGCCTTGATTTGTCAGTATCCCTAAAAGGAAAAGAAAAAACCGGGAAAAAGTGGCAGGGTGAATGGAATTTTTCAGTATATAATGTCTACAACAGACATAATTCATGGTCAATCAATTTTGTACAGGATGCTATCAGCCCAAATGTCACATATGCTGAAAAGACTTACTTGTTTTCAATTATTCCTGCGCTGACCTACAATTTAAAATTCTTTTAAGATGATTTACCGAAATACAATTCATATTCTGATCCTCTTCTGCACATTGATTGTTTCGTGTACTGAAAGAATCGATATTAAACTTGATGACAACTATATCCGCCTGGTTGTTGATGGTGCAATTTCAACAGATTCGATGGCACACACTGTTATCCTATCGAAAACTTCTGATTACTACTATAATAAACCTGCACCTATGGTTACCGGAGCAACTGTAAGCATCTCTGACGGAGTTTTATCATTCCCTCTTAAAGAAGAGTTGCCAGGAGTTTACCGTACAACGCCTGCTGTACATGGTGTTACAGGTAAAACATATACTTTAAATATCTCACTTGCGACACAGATAGGTGGTTATACTCAATATACAGCTAATTCTACTATTCAACCGGTAAATAGAATGGATTCTGTTGGTTTGCAGTTTCACCCCGACTGGTCGGAAGGGGGATTCTGGGAGGTAAAATGTTATGTACAGGATCCGCCTACAGTTGATTTTTACCGGTTTTTAATTTCAAGAAATGACAAGATGCTTACCGATACACTTAATGAATGGTTTGTAACCGATGATAAATACTTCAATGGAAGTTACACTAACGGCGCAGCCATTGCTTACCTGCGGCAGGATTCACCAAAGGAAGGATTAAGTACTGGTGATAAAATAACTGTTGAACTGAACAGTATTGGAAAGGATTATGCTGATTTCCTGTGGGCAGCCCAGTCTGAGCTATATGGATCAAATCCTTTATTCAGTGGCCCTCAGGCAAATGTAAGAGGTAATATAAGTAACGGTGCCGTAGGATTTTTTGCAGCCTATTCTGCCACTCGTTCCTATACAATCACTCCAAAGATTAATTAACTTTTTATCCAGAGATACCTGGTCTGACTAACTTAAGTTGTTAAATAAAGGTAATGTCAATTACCATAATCTCAGATTTACCGGTTGTACGTACCGGAGGACCCCACAACCGGATTCCGCTTGTCACAAAAAAATTTGTTTTGCCAATTTTTCTGTATCCCCAGCTTAACAGATAAATATTTTTTGTAATCAGGTTGATAGGAAACATCTGCCCATGGTGGGTATGACCCGATAACTGAACATCAATACCGCTCCTGCTTACCTGTTCAATCTCTGAAGGGCGGTGATCAATCAGGATTACTGGCAACGAATCTGTTACTGAATTCATCAGGTCATCAATATTTTTTCTTCCTCTGATATGAGGATCGAATCTTCCTGCCAGGTTAAATGAACTATCGATTACAACTACCGTATCGCACAAAACCTTAATGCCTGCATTTTCAAAAAACCGCCCATAATCATTACCTCCATAATGTTCATGATTGCCTAATACAGTAAATACACCATATTCAGGTTTTAGTTCTCTGAGAAGTGCCTCATTAATTACTAAATCGCCCTCCTCACTTTCACCCTCAACGATATCACCACCGTATAACAGAAGATCAGGTCTGATAGCGGAGATCTCTCTTACAAATCTCTCTACAAAATGAACATTTGTACCTTTCTTCAGGTGAAAATCAGCTACAAACACTATTCTAAGACTTTCCAGTTTAGATTTTCCCCTGGGAATCGCTATCCTGTAATCTGATTTCCGGATAGTGTTGAAATTAATAATCCCTGCAACTACCACTAAAACAGGTAAAGATAAGATTACTGACAGCGCAACTTTTCTAAAGTGTAGCTCATTAATCTTTCCCTTAGGTATTAGCTTAAACAGATAGTTGACCAGAAGTAAAATATCAAATAATAGTACAAATATGAAAAGATATAGATAAAATGGCAGAAGATAATTTGTGATCATCTCAAAAATGAGTGCCAAAAAACCCAATCTATCTTCAGGAATCAGGTTACTGACAGGATAGATGAGGGCAATCAGAATATAGAAAAATGCATAATAACGTCTGTATCCCTTTTTGATAAAAAGCTGCCATATCCGGATGAAAACATAAATATTCGGAATAATGTATGCAAGTGTTATTAATGTGTGGAACATATCTTACCGGCTGAATATTAGCTCCGGAAAGATAATAATAAATAAGAGCTTGAGGAGTTGAAAAGGGTGATTTGGAGTTTGTAATATTATCAGTATAGATGATTATTCTATTTAAAAGTATAAGCTAAGACAACCGGAAATAACTTACCGTTTCCAGCCCCGGTTATTGGGATTGGCTTTTTTAGGGGTATTTGATCGTGGACGGTTGTGATTCTGTCGCTGCTGCTTTGGTGCCTTCACAGGATTATTGTCAATGAGAGGAAAAGGGTGATCATCAACAACCTGTATCTTTTTAGTTATCAGTTTTTCTATATCCTTCAGATATGCTTTTTCTTCAGCATCACAGAATGATATTGCTGTTCCATTTGCCCCTGCCCTGCCTGTCCTGCCAATGCGATGAACATATGTTTCTGATATATTAGGGATCTCATAATTAATAACATACTCAAGATCATCAACATCAATGCCCCGGGCAGCAATATCGGTTGCCACAAGAACACGTGTCTTCTGCGCCTTGAAACTTGAAAGGGCTCTCTGCCGGGCGTTTTGGGCCTTATTGCCATGAATCGCTTCTGCACTGATATTCTTCTTCTGAAGTACCTTCACTACTTTGTCGGCACCATGTTTAGTACGGGTGAAAACAAGCGCTGTTTTGATCTTTTCATCCTTTAATAGTTCGATCAGCAAAGAATTCTTATTTCCCTTATCTGTGAAATAGACATATTGATTCACAATATCAACAGTTGAAGCAGAGGGTGTAACTTCCACTTTATAAGGTTTATAAACTATAGATCCCGCTAGTTTAACGATCTCAGGAGGCATTGTGGCAGAGAAAAACAGTGACTGTCTTTTTTTAGGGAGAACTGCAATAATCTTTCTTATATCATGTATAAATCCCATGTCGAGCATCCTGTCTGCTTCGTCAAGTACAAAAATCTCAACATCCTTCAGCGATATAAATCCCTGGTTCATAAGATCAAGTAACCTGCCCGGCGTGGCAACAAGTATATCTATTCCGCCTCGTAAAGCTGCAACCTGCGGATTCTGGGGAACTCCACCAAAAACCACACTGCATGTCAGTCCAGTGTGTCTGCCATAAGCTTTAAAACTCTCTTCGATCTGAATTGCTAGCTCCCTGGTAGGTGTAACAATAAGACTTTTGATCTTTTTATTCTTTTCAAATATCCTGTTCCTGCTTAAGAGCTGTAAAATAGGTACTGCGAATGCTGCTGTTTTTCCGGTACCTGTTTGTGCACAACCTATCAGATCAGTTCCCTGAAGAACAATAGGTATTGCCTGTACCTGTATTGGAGTTGGTATTGTATATCCCTCTTCTTTTAAAGATTTAAGAATAGGTTCAATAATGTTCAATGATTCAAACTGCATATAAAAAGAGTATAAGTTTAATGAAATAAAAAGTGCCGGTAAGCGGCCTGGATTATTCCGTGTATAAAAAGACAAAGGTACTAATAATTGACCAATATTCAGCCTTGAGGCTCTATGCCATTGATTATGTGATTTTTAAAACATCATGATGACAATAAACACGATGCATAATCATAAGGAATGTCTGTCAACTCAAGCTTCACTTTTATGCTTATTCTCCTGTATAATTCTTACTGCCTTCACAATGATATTTCTCGGGAAAAACCTGACTGATGCAGCCAATATCCTGTTCTTCAGTCCATGAATAACAACTGTTTTACCTGCCATCATTGACCTGTAACCATATTCTGCAACCTCTCTTGCTGAGGGCATTTTACGCTCTTTGATATGTTTCCCATAACCTCTTGCTATTTCATGAAACCGGCTTTCTGTAGATCCCGGACAAAGAGCTGTAACAGTTACTCCCTTATCCCTGACTTCATTACTTATCGCTTCAGAAAAACTTAAAACATAAGCTTTAGTAGCAAAATAAACAGACATTGTCGGACCCGGCTGAAAAGAAGCAGTTGACGCTACATTCAATATTTTACCTTCCCTGCGCAGAATCATATCAGGTAAAAAGAGCCTGGTAAAATGAGTTAGTGCGGTAATGTTAAGATTAATCATTCTTTCCTGCTTTCCCCAGTCGCTCTCCGCAAAAAATCCAAAATCACCAAATCCTGCATTATTGATCAGATAATCTATAGAAATATTTTGTTGCATTAAAAAATCGTAAACCTCCTTTGCAGAATCGGGAACAGAGAGATCTTTCTGAAAAGTATTAACCAGAACATTGTATTTCAGTTCAATATCCGCTTTCAGTTCATCAAGTTTTTCTTTATTCCTGGCAACCAGAACCAGATTGTCTCCTTTTTCTGCATGTATTTTAGCCAGTTCAAGACCTATTCCACTTGATGATCCGGTAATTAGTGCTGTTCTTTTCATTAAGAATTTATTTCTTACTATTTTTACTCACAACCGGATGATTTGCAATGCAAATATGATTTTATAGCACATTCAGATTGTGACCATTACAATGCAAAATTCTGTTACCATCCCAGCTTTGTAACTATCCACCAGGTAACCACTGAGACCAGTCCTCCAAGTACTGAACCCCATACAAGATCAATAACAGTTATCAGAACAGGCCAGTCTTTAAGTGTGGCAAGATTAGTCAGGTCGTAAGTAGCATATGTTATTAGTCCAAAGAACATCCCTGCAAACAATGCAAATTTCCAGCTTTGCTTAATTAATGCGGGATGTATGACGAAAAAAACCATCCCGGTAAGATATAAAAGGTAAAAAAGTATGGCTGCACTCCATTGTGGAGTGGGACTCATGATGAATCCCAGATACTTTTTATACAAGTTTTTTGCAATTAATACCAGCCATATAAGATCTATCGTAATAAACACGACAAATGCTATTCCGTATATTTTCAGATATTCAATCATAGTTTCTATTATTTAATGCTTATTTTAAAATTTTAACAACTATATAATAATTCTTCCGGGATTATGATTATCGCAGCATAACTAAAAGGGCTCCTGTAATATAGGCTGATATCCACCAGCAATATGCAATAATTGAATAAGTGTGCAATGATGCAGAGATTGGGCTTCCTATCCCGCTTTTAATCCGGTATTTCCATATCAGGATTGCGTCTGTCAGCATTCCAGCGAGGGAGGAATAACCAAGTATCCCATGAAGTGTAAATGGTGATTTTGAAGAACCAATTATCATACAGATGGTAGCAGTAACATCAAGGATAACACCAATTGTCAAAAAAATGAGAACCTTTTCACCTGCTTTCTTTGTTTTTCTTTCATTGTAAATAAATATTGTGTAGGAGATCAAGGCCAGGTTTACAATAGTGGTTCCGGCGATTAATATTGGGTTCATATGTATCTTTTTTTATTTAAAACTATGAATAAATAAGGATCCGATTATATAAAAATATAGCTGATAGCATGAAGTATCCGGTATTAAAAAATAATTTTCAATACATTCATAACCCTCTGACTTCAAAACGTGGATATCCTGGTGCTCCTGAATCATTAAAAAAACCTGTGAACCTGAGTTTATAATAATTACCCCTGTTGCTTTTTATTATGTAAGTGTTTTTAGGACGTACAGCGTAACTTGCTGTTGTTCCAGTAATGACAACTGATTTCCAATCGTGTCCGATAGCATCTGAAGTTTTACTGAACTTCAGATTTGTTATATTGGTAGAAGTGATATTTAAATAACCAATTAATGAATCCAGTGCTACCTCCACTCCGTTAGGATTACTCAGAACACCTCTTACAAAATATGGAGTAGGGATACCCTGATCGGTGTATAGTGTAGTTGAATACTGAGTAAAAACAAAATCCCAGTTTTCCTTAGGAGGTTCGACATTTACTACTCTTCCTCCTCCTGAAAAGGAAAAATAAACATAATTAAAAGAAGGGTTCCTGGAAATTGAGAAAGTTCCCTGGCCTGTACCATCCAAATTTGCAAACCTGAAGCTATAAACACCGGCAGTTAAAGATAAGAAGACAATTTTTTTGAAAGGAGAATATTTAACCCCGTCATTTACACCAATGACAAACACTTCACCTGTGGGAGTGGATTGTGATGTGATCCAGCTACCGATAGCAGTCGAGTCGGGATTCCCATCCGACTTATCGTACTTCCATTCAGCCGAATTTGGAACTGATGTAATTCCGTTAAAATCTGTTACTCCTGAAGCATAAATACCTAGGTATTTACCTGAATTAATAATTATATGCCAGCCTGTTGCGGAAGACTCAAAACCAAGATCCCATGCATCAATAGGAGTTACCGAAACTATACTGTTTGTTGCAAGATCAAAAAAAGATTCATGAGTATAAATTGATTCAGAAACCGTATTTAGCTCTCCGCTATTAGGTTTTACAGGATCATCCTCTTTGAAACAGGAAGGCAGAAACAGTACAATTAATAATATTGTCAGTATTTTATACATTGTATTTTTAAGCGATGCCCTAATATTTATTAAAAAGATAACTTAACCTGATAAAGAATGTCCGACCCCACCCGACAGAAGATTCTGTTGAACTGCCCGAACCATGTACTGATGACCCTCCTCCGATGGCAAAAACATTTGTTACATCAAATATGTTTTTAACACCTGTTGCAATGTTTAGTGTATTGTTAAAGAAAGGTCTGCTAAGAGTTAAATCCATTATGCTGTAATCACTCATGTATTCTTCCTTAATTTCCCCTATCTGGTTATTCAGGTCAAATTCACCCCGATAATCTTTATAAATGCCTGTATATTTATAATATAGTGACAAATTGAATTTGTATTTAAGATTCTTGTAGTTAAACCCTGAAACAAAACTATTGGCCCAGGAAAATTTTGACATATTATCAAGCCTCGATCTGCCATTAACAGTAAAACCATTACTTAGTGTAAACCGCGGATGAAGTCTGTACTGTATATCCATACTGGCTCCCTTGGTAACAAAATTATTTCCGGGGATATTCATATACCTGGCACCTGTAGGATCAACCGGGTCAAATAAAAGATCTATCTTATTCCTTATTTTGTTGTAGTATGCTTTTGTTTCAAATGTAAATGAGTTTTTTGCAAATTCCAGAATATATGTTGCTGAACTATTAAGATTTAACGACTGCTCTGATTTCAAATCTTCATTCCCAAGAACATTATGATTTGAATCTTTGAATTCGAGGTATAACTCTTTCAACGATGGAGATCTGAATCCTTGTCCTGCAGAAGCACGTAACTGGATTTTTCTGACCGGGTCCCATTTCAGATTTAATGACCATACCATCGGTGATCGATACTTTGTGTTGTAGATTAATCTTATTCCCGGTTGAATCGAAATATTAGTTAATGGATCATAACGCATACTTAGAAATGCGGCGTAATCATAAATTGATTTATCGCCATTCATGCGTTTCCCTGTTCCCATCTCCATGTTAATATCATATCCGGCCTGGTAAATTATTTTATGCCCGGGGGCACTGCTGTAATAGCCTCGCAAAAGAACCGCATTTATACTTGCTGTATCATGCTTACCCTCATCAGCAGCCAGAACTTTTGTAAGAGTTACAAGGTCTTTCAGATATGTTCTCTTAATCTTCTGATATGCAGAATAAGCTATAAGGTAATTAACCGATCCGCTAGTTTTGGAACGCTTAAATGAACCATCCGACTTTATTTCATATCTCCTTGTAAAATGATATTCATCAAATGCTTTTTCAAAATTGAAATCCTGTGCCAGATCTCCCGAACTGCGCAACTCTTCCCTGAAAAGGGTCCCTTCTACTTTCACTTTCAGATTTTTGTGACTGACCTGATATGACGCTCCTGCATTGTACTGTTCCTTAGGTTTCCAGAGAATGGACCTCCTGGAAGTATCAACTGAAAAACCTCCAAAAAAATTGCGGCTGCCGTTGAAGGAAAAGACATTTTTGCCTTTGCGGAGTGAAATGCCGGCATCTGCATTATATACCCCAACAGTTTCATAATAAGTATTCAAACGCCCAAGAAAACGAGACCTGGTGTTTTCTTTTGTGATAACGTTAACAGCTCCTGCAAGTGCGTTTGAACCATATATTACCGACATTGGACCCTCTACAATCTCAACATGATCAACATTTGAAAGATTTATCTGACTCATATCGATTATCCCATTCTGACGTCCTATTACAGGCACCCCGTCAATAAGTATCTTGATATTCTCACCCGACAAGCCCTGGATTGATAATCCAGCTCCAAGTACATTATCCTGGGTGCTGCGGATATTTAATTGCGTTGAAAGAAGTTCCTGAAGGTTCTGAGCAGCTTTTTCTTCAATCTGAAGTGAAGAAATAACATTTACTTTGTATATGGACTTATCAACACGCTGAGGAGTAAACTGGGCAGTAACAACAACCTCGCTAAGACCAGTCGGTGATTGAACCAGGTAAAATTTCAACAAAGATCCGGGATTAACTGTATCTATCAGAGTAGTATAACCAATTGAAGAAATAGCAATCTCCGACCGATTGACAATATTTATTGCCACTTTGCCGGTTACATCAGTAATAGTGTTTGATCTAACCTTTTTATCCAGACTCTCTACACAGACATATGCATGGGGAACAGGCTCTCCTGTCTCTTTATCCAAGACCTGAAGGGTCTGGTTCTGAGCTTTTAAAGGGAATGAAAGCAGAAATATAAATACAGGAAGAAAATATTTTATGATTTCCATCAATAATAAACCAATTAAATTGAAATTAAGTATGATGACACTTTTCCAGCCTTCAGAGGCCTTAATTCAATTTTGATTTGTCAAATTTAATTACCCCGGTTGCCGAGCCTTCAAAACCTGTAAATACAACTTTGAATACTGACAGGCCGGTATTTTTGACAAAATATACCCTCTTACTTTTTAAGTTCCATTGATTAAGATTCATATCGAACAATTTCCAGTCTGATCCAATCTCGGAGATGCTTGTTACAAAATTGGCTGATGAGTAATCATTTGATGTAATTAAGACATTATCAAGAGTCGCTGATTTAACACCATAATTTGTAAGGATACCTATTACCGGGTATGGAACTTTTTTTCCGGTTCCGTCAGGAATCATCTCAGTATATTTGGTTACAACAAAATCCCAAGAATCTTTAACTGGTTCACGATTAATAACATCTTTGGTAGTGAACGAGTAATAGATAAAATTCCTATCTGTATAAGGCTTACAGTCAACTGTATCGACTACCTGACCAGATCCATCGATATTGGCAAACTGGAATATGTACTTATTATCATTTGATGCTTTTTTAGTTATCCATAGTTTCCTGTAAGACTGATCCTTAAGTTGAATCACAAACAATGAATCACCCACTACATCGTGGGTAACCGAGTTGTAAATACCCCATCCGTAATCTGGATGTCCGAGAGTATTTCTTTCAAAAGCTCCAAGTAACCATGTAGTATCGGAATTATTCAGTGACTTCCAGTTTGCGATCCCAGTTGTATTCACACTATTCCATACAGAAGTGGTTCCGTGAGGATATGTAAAAAGCTTTATCCCTGTCCCGGCATTGATTATTATTGTGGAAGACCTTGAACTGGTCTCGAAAGCAATATCCCAGTTTGCTCTTGAAACTGTAGCCACAACTCCATTTGTCATACTGTAATAAACATCATTTGCATATGCGTTACTCATTGTTATTGTCTCTGTTCCTGAAACACCTGTCAGAGTACCATTTACAAAAACCTCACAGCTGTCAACCTTGCTCCCGGATGATGAAACAATAATATATGTATTTCCAAATGCAATACCAGTTATACTTCCCTTTGCATTTACAGATGCAACTGATTCATTCCTTGTAACCCAGGTAAGATTCGCATTGGTTGCATTTATCGGTTCAATACTTGTAGTAAGAGATACTGACTCACCAACCTTCAGATAAACTGATTTTGACGAAAGCTCTAAACTCACTAAAGGGATCTCTTCCTTTGCACATGAGATTGTAAAAAGGACCAACAAAACTGCTAAGATCAACTTACCTTTCATTCTGATAGTAATTGGTTTGTATTATAAAAAAACGATGCAAAGTTACGCTTAATAATTACTTAAAAACATATTTATGATAAAAATGAGGTTTTGCCTGACTTACCATATATTACAGATGACAAAATTATATTAATTAAAGGTTTCTATTATGCCTGCGGTTCCCTAATAATTTAAATATCATTCCGATGGAAAACAAAAGATCACCGAGAATAATATTTCAGGGGGAGAGATCACATGAAGCCGCTGTTTGCAATTTTAAACCTCTCTCTTATAAGTTCTATAATCTTTCTCCCTTTCTTCTGCTTCTTTTTTTAAATCCTCCTTGCCTGGGTTAATGATTTGTTAATGTAAATCAATTGAAGAATGATTTGATTATTATGATTGTCTAACATTTAAAGCAATCCAATTGAGTAACAAATCCGGGGAGCTTTTGTTAAGATGTCCTAAATGGCATCTGCTTATAATTGTTAAATTAATAAATAATAAAATGAAAAGAACAGTAAAAACTTTAGGAATGTTGTTAATGCTTTTCATAGCATACAACTTATCTGCCAGTGCCCAACGAGGTATGAGAAGCACTGCCGATACTGCAAAACTGATCAGGCCATCCAGAGAGATGAATATGCGTGACACATTTAGGCATCCGCCTTTTAACAGAATGAGAAAAGAGATGGCTCATAGACCGGTGACTGGAATTTGTCCTATGGTAGAGCAAAGGATAAGAGCTAAAGGCTTTAATGAAAGAATCCGAATGGAGGGGTGGAGGGGAAATGAAAGGATGGGTAATAATAAGATCCGTTTGGAAAACATCCCCGGTCTGACAGTTATACAGAAGACTCAGATAGCGGATCTCAATCAGAAACAGAAGGAAGAGATGAAAAAGCTCAGTGCAGAGATTGCAGAAAAGAGTAAAGGTTTAAGAACCACTCACAAAATGGAAATGTTGGATCTGCTGACAGATGAGCAAAAGAAGTTTCTTGAATCAGGTCCTGGTATTTAGAAACAGCTCCCGTCATGAATAGATGGGATGCTGAATTAAATACTGCTTTGAATGTAATTCAGCAGCAAACCGGGTTAATAGGCAAAGACGCTTTAGAGGGCGTCTTTTCTATTTATGGAAGAACAGAATATTCATGTCATTTTTTGGAAAAGAAAAGTTAATTTCGGAAAAATTATGAAAGAGCTTTTAACAACTCCAATAACATGATTGTATGAAGAAATTTTATCGCCCTGAATATCGAAAAACAAAAAGAATTGTTCTTATTGTATGGACTTTTGTGATTTTATCACTTCCAATAACCGGCCGTTCAGATGTTAACCCTTCCCCTGTCCCGCTTCTGGTCAGCAGTCAATGGCTTGAAGAGAATAAAAATAATAGCGATATCGTCATCCTGCATATCTCATCCATAATAAGGGATTATGATAACGGTCATATTCCGGGGGCAAGTTTCCTGTGGCCGGGATGGGTTGCCATATCGACAGAAAAGGAGAGTACAGTTCCTGCAGACCCTAACGAGATGGAAAGAGTACTTAAAAGACTGGGGGTCAGTAACAATTCACACATTGTTCTATACGGTTGTAACGGAAACCTTGTTGTAGTATGCAGAATATTTGTAACTCTCTGTGATATCGGGCTTGCTGGCAGGATATCAATTCTTGATGGTGGATTTGAGGATTGGAAATCTTCAGGAAGGAAAATATCTTCTGAAAGGACTGAAGTAAAGGAAGGAAAACTCTCAACAACAAAATCAGGTATTCTTAAAAACGGAGACTGGATGGCAAAAAACTTCACAAACAAAGAATATTTCCTCATTGATGCCAGGGCAAAAACATCATATGAAGGTACAGCAGGTACAGGTCGGCCGGGACATATTCCGGGAGCAAAAAACCTGCCTGCAACTGAAATGTACAATGGTAAAACTTTTCACTTTTCTCCTGCCGTGAGAATAAAAGAACTTTTTGAAAATCTGGAAATTCCTGAGGGAACAAGACCTGTGTTCTATTGCCAGACTGGAAACTTAGCCTGTATAGATTATGTTGCGGCTATAATAGCAGGGTACGATCCCTATGTTTATGATGGCTCAATGGAAGATTGGTCAAGCAGATCAGATATGCCTGTCGAAAACAATTAATACTGGCAGACAAAAAATTAAAATCTTGGTTCCTGCAAACTACTGCCTTAAACTACCTTATGAGCGGACAACAAAGTAATGACCCTTTGCATGGCAAAACGCTGGAATCCATTGTTCAGGCTTTAGTTGATTTTTACGGATGGGAACAACTTGGTGAAAAAATAAAAATAAAATGTTTTACAAATAATCCCAGTATGCAATCAAGCCTTAAGTTTTTGCGCAAAACACCCTGGGCCAGAAAAAAGGTGGAAGATTTGTATCTTTACCTTTCCAAATAATTCTAACAATATTTATTTTGAAATTTGAACAGTATAATATCACCCCTGAGTTAAAGCGTAACCTTGAAAAGCTGGGTTTTAAAAGACCTACTGATATACAGTATAAATCTATACCTCCAATTCTAAAAGGTGAAGATGTTTTAGCCATAGCACAGACCGGAACAGGCAAAACTGCTGCTTATGCCATTCCTGTTATTCAACTTTTGAACACTCAGCACTTAAGGGTTGAAAAATATGCGGTCCGTTGTGTTATAATGGTACCGACCCATGAGTTAGCTATTCAGGTTGCTGAAGTGTTTAATAAACTGAGTGAAGATTTGGATATTAACGTATTAGCATTGTTTGGAGGAGTGGACCAGGAGTATCAGATTCAGCGGTTAAAGAAAGGGATAGACGTTATTGTGGCCACACCAGGAAGGATGTTCGACCTGGCCAGTCAGGGTTTTCTGTTTTTTAATCAGGTTGAGATATTGATTCTGGATGAAGCAGATCATATGTTAGAATTAGGTTTTATAAATGATATGCAACAGTTGATTAAGAGAATCCCAAAAGGCCGGCAAACATTATTTTTCTCAGCAACAATAAACGAACATATCAAAGATTTAGCATATGGGCTGGTACGTCATGCCGTTCGTATTCATATTTCCCCGAAAGATCCGGTATCAAAAAATATTGACCATTCGGTCGCATTTGTGGAGATGGATGATAAGCGATTTTTCCTGGAACATTTTATTAATGAGCATCCGGATAGCAAAATGCTTGTATTTGTTCGTACCAAGGTCAGGGCTGAAAGGGTGGCAGAGGCTCTCAAAAGGGTAGGATTAACAAGTCAGACTATTCACGGAAGCAAGGATCAGAAAGAGCGTACCAGTGTTATGAACCAGTTTAAGGAAGGAACAAATAAGATATTGATTGCTACTGATGTAAGTGCCAGGGGGATTGACATTCCTGATGTTGAGTTTGTAATAAATTATGATTTGCCGGACGTTGCAGAGAATTACGTTCACAGAGTAGGTCGTACAGGAAGAGGGGACAAAAGGGGAATAGCTATTTCATTTTGCAGTTCCACTGAGAAAGATATACTTTCTGAAATTGAAGGTTTTTTAAATAGACCTGTTGCCTTAATGGCAATTAATAAAGAGGAGTATGAGGCAACCATCGATAATTCCGAGGCCAGCCCACATGACTGGAAGGCATTAATCGACGAACATGAAGCCTTTGAGGCTTCAAGAAAAAAGAAAAAAAAGAAGAAGTAACAGAGGTTCCAAAATTGTATAACACTCCAGAAAACATCATGGTAAAACCCAGAAACCTGACAGGTATAATTTGCACTTATAAATATTCATAAATTTGATATTAACTTATAAATCATATATATCAGCCTGATATGAAATGTTATAATCCGTACCTCTTCATCCTTTTCTTTATAGCATTTCTTTTAAGTGCTTACAGTGCCAGTTCGCAGGATAAGAACTGGACTCATTTCAGAGGAAACAGACTTGACGGAATAGCTCTGACTGATAATGTCCCATTAAAATGGGATGCTCAACATATAAGGTGGAAAACAAAAATACACGATAAAGGATTGTCATCACCTGTTATTTATAATAATCAGGTTTGGGTTACTACTGCAAGACAGGATGGTAAGGAGCTATACGCAGTATGCACTGATTTTGAAAACGGCAAAATACTATTTGATATTTTAGTTTTTACTCCCGATGAAGTTTATGGGAAACACACAATTAATACTTATGCGACACCTACTCCATGTATTGAAAAAGGATTTGTATATGTTCATTACGGCAGCATGGGAACAGCTTGCATAAATACTGCAAATGGTTCAATTGTCTGGAAACGCTCTGACTTAAAATGCAATCATATACAGGGTCCTGGAGCCTCTCCTGTAATCTATAAGAACCTTATAATTCTGCATTTCGAAGGTACAGATTCAAGATACATTGTAGCACTAAATAAATTGAACGGGAAACTTGTCTGGAGAAGTGACAGGCCATCTGAACCATATGAACCCGTTAAGGAAAGCAGCAGGAAATCATATTCTACGCCAATAATAATAAACGTAAAAGGACGTGATATGCTGATTTCAGCAGGCTCAGCTGTTTGCAGTGCATATGACCCCAATACCGGAAAGGAGATCTGGAGAGTGGTGGATGGAGCCGAAGCAGCTATTGCTCAGCCCTTTACAGAAAACGGGGTTATATTTTGGTATACTGGGTACATGTTTACAGCTGAGGGAAGTAAGTTTACAGAGATACTGGCTGTTAATCCCGAAGGAAAAGGAGATATAACGGAAACAAATATCCTGTGGAAAAAAAAAGCTGAACCTTTACAATTACTGACACCGGTTATTAAAGATGGTCTTATATACACTGTTGATACAAAAAATAGACTAATGTGCATCGATGCAGCAACAGGAGAAGAGGTTTGGTCTGACCGATTAAAATCTAACTTCAATGCCTCACCAGTCTACTTAAATGGGAATATTTGGTTTTTCTCCGTAAAAGGAGAGATTCTGGTAATTAAGGCCGGCCGGAAATATGAGATTGTTGCCACTAATCAGATGGACCCTGAGATATGGGCAACCCCTGCTTTTCTGAGAAACTCGGCAATTTTGAGAATAGATGATTTTTTGTACAGAATTGGAGATAAATAGTTAAGAATGTACTTTTATAACTCTCTTTAGAAGTATCCTATTTCTAATTATAAGGCATGCTTTATTAATTTTGATTCAGAAAAAACAGGGACTGTTTCATATTTTTTTGTGTGACGGCCATACTTAATACATATATTTCAGTAAACAAACTTTTCGTTATCTTTGTCAGAGACCAGGGACCATTGATACAGATTATTATAAGTCAGACACCTTACTTTGACTCTTTACAGAGGATTATCAGAAATTAATTTGCAGCCCTGATACCTGTTGATTTGGTCAATAAAGGTGTCCATGGACCCAAAAATGTTCTTTAAGTGAAATAAAAAGGTTATTCTCTCATTGATATCACAGAAACCTTATTACTAACTGTCTGAATAAAATTTATTAAACCAATTAATAATAAAAAGAGAAATAGATTTTTCCTACCTTAGGTTCTTTGGAGACCAGGTTAAGATTCCCGGTATATGAGTGAAGAGATTCTCAAAGCTTTAATGGAACTATTTGCGCTTGTTGTTAAACAGGATGGGGGGATCCTTGCAAATGAGAGAGAGTATGTTTTCAGTTTTCTGAATAAACAGCTGACAAAAGAGACTGTGAATGAATTCTTTGCTCTTTTCATTGAACATGCGGGACCATTAATGGAAAAGCAGTTAATAAAAGAGTCCAAAGCTCCATCTGTCAGAGACTCCGTTAAGATCCTGGGCATCTGTAAAAAAATTAACCGAACTCTTAATCAGGAACAAAAAGTAGTTGTTCTGATGCGCCTCTATGAACTTATTAATGCAGACCGCCAGTTTACTCTCCAGAGGATGAACATCATAAATACTGTTGCGGAAGTATTTAAGATTTCTACAGATGAATTTGAAGCAATTGAACAATTCGTAAAGAATGATAATCCTGAAAATCTTACAAATTCTGCAATCCTTGTTTTGAGCCCGGGCATTGAAAAATGCGATTTATGTAACAGGATGCAAACTGGATACCAGAATACATTAATCATCGTATTAAGAGTACCAAGTGTTGACCTCTACTTTATTAAATACTTTTCAGAAGACCAGTTATACCTCAATGGACTTCCAATAAGTGCAGGCCTTGTCTATTCCTTTGCAAAAGGAGGTTCGGTGAAATCACAGCAAGGTCATGCAATATATTACAGCGATATAAGTTCAAGCTTTCTTTCCGATTTAATTATCCATAAACTATCTTTTACAGTTGAGAATCTCACATATAATTTCAATGAGGGTCAAACCGCAGTTGATAATATAAATTTCTCAATTGAAGAGGGAAAACTCATCGGCATACTTGGGGCAAGCGGCTCAGGTAAAACCACTTTGCTAAACCTGATGAGTGGTATTCAAAAGCCAACAGCAGGTAAAGTCCTGATTAATGGAATTGAAATCAATAAGGATTATAATACTATTGAGGGAGTATTGGGGTATGTTCCTCAGGATGATCTCCTTATTGAAGATCTGACAGTATTTGAAAACTTGTATTTTGCTGCATGCCAATGCTTTAAAGACAAAACAAAAGAAGAAATTTCAACTTTGGTCGATCATACACTTATTAACCTTGGAATTTTCGAAAAAAGAGACTTAAAGATTGGTTCTCCTTTAAATAAGGTTATCAGCGGAGGCCAGAGGAAACGACTTAATATTGCGCTTGAACTCATAAGGGAACCTTCTGTCCTGTTTCTTGATGAACCGACATCAGGTCTTTCATCGCGGGATTCTGAAAACCTGATGGACCTTCTCAGAGTCCTTACTTTAAAAGGGAAACTAATATTCACAGTAATTCACCAGCCCTCATCTGAAATATTCAAGATGTTTGATAAAGTCATTATTCTCGATCAGGGTGGTTGCATGGCATATTACGGGAATCCTGTTGATTCGGTGATTTACTTTAAGACTCTTGATGTACAGATAAATGCCCTTCAGGGGGAGTGTCCGTCATGCGGCAATGTTAATCCTGAAACAATATTCAATATTATTGAAACCCAAGTTGTTGATGAGTTTGGAAAGTATACTGAAAAACGTAAAGTAAAACCTAAAGAATGGGCAGGGATATTTAATTCGAGGCACCCTTTCACAAAAGTGCCTGAGGTGAAAGAACCTCCACATAAAAATCTGCAGCGCCCTGGAGTATTCAAACAGTTTAAAATCTACCTTGAAAGGGATTTTAAAAGCAAAATTGCTAACAATCAATATGTTACACTAACCCTTCTGGAAGCTCCCATACTTGGTTTTATACTTTCTTATATTATCAGATATATTCCAGATCCTGATTCAGATATTTATATTTTCTCAGAAAACGAAAATATCCCTATTTACATTTTCATGAGCCTCATAGTGTCGCTCTTTCTTGGATTGACAATAAGCGCCGAAGAGATTTTCCGCGACAGGAAAATACTTAAAAGGGAACATTTTCTTAATCTGAGCAGAACAAGTTATTTGTCTGCCAAGGTTGCAATTCTTGCAGCTATCTCTGCAATACAGGCACTCATGTTTATCATTATCGCAAATCCTATACTTGGTATTAATGGACTCTATTTCCACTACTGGCTTGCGCTCTTTACAACTTCTTTCTGCGCTAATATGCTGGGGTTGAATATTTCCGCTTCCTTTAACTCAGCAATAACTATTTATATTGTTATCCCTCTTTTAATAATCCCTATGATGGTACTCAGTGGTGCTATGTTTCCTTTTGATAAACTTAACAGGGTAATTGGCAATGTTGAAAAGGTTCCTGTTATTGCGGAACTTATGCCTACACGGTGGACTTATGAAGCTCTTATGGTAACCCAGTTTAAGGATAACAATTATTGCAAGGTTAAATACACTAAAGAAGGAGAGACCTACTTCCAGCTTCAAAAGAAGATAAGTGAAGCTGACTTCAATAAAGTATATCTCATCCCTGAAATCAGTAAGGCGCTTGAAACAACTCTTTTTGAATTCAGGAGCAATCCTAAAAATCTTGGCAATATGCAGGATTTGCATATCGGAAAAAGCAGAAGACAGTTTAGCAAACTTATTCTACTTAAGAATGAACTGACAAAAATTTCGAAAAAATATAATATCAGGGAATTCAGGTACATAGATGATCTGACTCCTTATGAGTTTAACATCGGGATCGCTGATTCTCTTTCTAAATATCTTAAGGAAATGAGTAATTATTTCAGCGAAATATCAAATTCTGCAAGTGATACCAGAGACAGGTTTTACAACCTGAATGATATTGCACTGAATAAAAAACAGAACGATTATTACAATTATAAACTGGAGGAAATAGTTACAAAGTATTACGAAAGGAAGAAGATCCTTCTTTATAATAACACCCTGGTTCAGAATACCGATCCGATATATCTTGACCCGGAAAAAAAAGGATTGCTGAGTTTCAGAACTCATTTTTTTGCTCCTTCAAAATTCTTTTTCGGCTTTAAACTCGAAACATTTGATTTCAATATTGCTCTCGTACTGTTCAGCACTTTTCTCCTTTACGTGGCACTTTATTATGAGGTTCTTGGGAAAAGTGTCCGGTTCTTTGAGAAATTTAAATTTCAAAAAAAAAATATTTAACCACTTAGTAATCTGTTTTTTTATATTTTTGTATTAATATATGCAATCTCCTCAATGAAAGGAAGAATAGTTTGTTTATCCCTTCTGTTTGTGTTTGTATGTTTTTCATGCAGAAATTCGTCAAGCAAAAAAAGTGAGTTCGTTTTCCCTGAAGCTGACTCTATTCCATTAAGTGAAGCTGAGAAGCTTAGTAGTGAAGCAATTGCAGAGATTTCCAAAAATATTACATCTCCTGTTGAGATTGCTAATCTCCTTCAATTGATGGAGGTGCCATTTTCCCCTGAGTACATTGCTTCAACTTTAGATCCTAACAAACAGATCACTGCATTTGATAAGGCTCTGACACTTGGAATTCTTGGTGCTGACCTTGGCTACTTAAATATGTATGAAAAGACAGGTTCATCTATTGATATACTTTCCTCGATCAGAAAGCTTTCTGAAGGAATCAAGGTCGGACAATTTTTCGATTTCGAAACAATTAAAAGATTATCTCTTAATAAATCTAATCTGGATTCCCTGCTGTTCCTTTCTATTGACTCTTACACTCAGATTGACAGGTATCTCAGAGATAATAACCGGGGGCAGCTTTCTGCTTTGATGATAATCGGAGTATGGATAGAATGTCAATACCTGGCTACACAGGTGGTAAAAAAATATCCCGACACTAAGCTGAAGGATCGTATTGGAGAACAGAAGATTATCCTGAATGATCTGATATTGCTGGCATCACCTTATTGCAGCCATGATTCCAAATTTAACGACCTTTGCAGAAATCTTCAGGATGTCAAAGATAAATATAAGGAGATCCGTATTACTTATACATTAGGCGATCCAGTTAGTGTTGAAAAGGATGGTGGCCTGGTTATTACTCAAACCGAATCAAGTGTTGTTGAAATGACTGATGAGCATCTTGCCGGGATTATTGAGGTTATCAGAAATATCAGAGAAAAACTAATTTTAAGTAATTAGTATGAAAAAGTATCTTATCTCAGTTTTGTTTTTATTTGCTTTTGTAATAATTGCATCTGGCCAGACAACAGATAAACTTGTTAGCAATTGTGTAAATAACGCCGGACCAAATACCAAATACCTTAAAGACTTCAGGGTTCAGCTTGGGAAAGCAGTATCACAGACCGATTTAAGGTTCAAGGCCAACATGTCACTCTGGAAAAACACAAAGTACCGCTTCTCGTTATGCAATTCTGATGACTCCAAGGGTAATCTTATCCTCAGTATTAAAGATGACGCTAATAAGGTTGTCCTCTCTTCTTTCGATCAAAAATCCGGGAAAACATATCCTTATGTAGATTTTATCTGCAATAAAAGTGGGATTTATCAGCTTAATTATGACTTTATTAACGGGCAGCAGGGATCAGGTGTCGGAGTTGTCTCGATGGTAAAATAATCCTTCATATAAGATACATTATCTGTATCAGGGCTATCAGAAATATTAACAGATAGAAGAATATTTCTGATATCTGTCTTTTTCTGACAAATACAAAATAATGTGTCAGAAAATAGCTGACAGGTATTCCTGTAATCCATACTATTTCAACAGATACAGTTGGAAGAACAAGAAAGATGGATATTGAAATTACAAATGTCCAGAGAAACAAATAAAATGTCTTACGCGACTTTATCTTTTTGGAATTTATCACAGTAAAGAGATAAAATAAACTTAAAAGCGTTAAAACTCCTGTGAAAATCAGAACAACAATTGTCAATCGGGAAAAAGAGAATAGGATTGTTTTCCCAAAAAGATTGTAGTTTATCAATGACAATAAAGTATTTAAGTCTTTCCCCAGAACATAGTATACCCCAAAAGTCAACAAATATGGTATTATCAGTCCCATAAAAGAAATAGAAAGTTCTTTTATGTCCCCTGTCCTGAGCAAAGCAACACCTATAATTACCAAAATGCCAAACCAGATCAGATTTGCATAAAACAGGCTTCCCATACTTATTAGTATACCAGCATCAAAAAAGTTATATGCCAGTCCCATAATCCTGTATGCATCCATTATTCTTCTGATTGCCAGCATAAGAAAAACAGCTGCGGGAAGAACTGGATTAAGTACCTGATGTTGCGGGAATAATCCGGTTAGCAATATGTATATTACAGCAGGTAGAAAAGTTCTTTCATTTATGAAAAAAAGGGATGTGTTCAGGTTTACCAGGAGAAAGGCAATCAGTGAAAGAAGCAAAAATGTAAAAATTACACCGGTAAGAGGAGTATTTCCGACTATTATTGAAAGAATGCCAAAAAGAGGCATTGGATCAATATCAAAATATAAAGGAGTGTGACTATTAAGTTTTAAAAAAGCAGTAGCCCATACAGCAAAAAGAGTAATAATTATCATAAAAATTACCCGGGGTCCAGTTCCCTTATACAGCTTTAACAGCATACGCTCTATAAATCAAAACCAATATCTTTCCTGTAATAAACACCCTTGAATGAAATTAAACCTGCATTTTTGTATGAATAACTGAGCGCTTCTTTCATTGTGCTTCCCCAAGCGCTTACAGCAATCACACGTCCGCCGGATGTTACAATATTATTATCCGATTTATTTGTGCCGGCATGAAATGCAATACAATCAACTGTCTTTTCAAGTCCTGATATTATCCTTCCCTTTTCATAATGACCCGGGTAACCTTCTGAAACAAGCATTACAGTTGTAACAAACCTGTCATCAGTCTCAATGTATTTTTCCGCCAGATTACAATTTGCAACACCTTCTATCAGATCAAAAAGATCGGACTTGATTCTTGGTATAATAACTTCCGATTCAGGATCGCCAAGTCTCGCATTGTATTCTATTACAAAAGGGTCACCGTTAACATTTATGAGCCCGAAGAAAATAAATCCTTTGTAAATAATCCCTTCTTCAGATAATCCCCTCATTGTTGGTTCAATAATCCTTTTGTTCACTTTTTCCATAAAATTTTGATCAGCAAAAGGAACCGGAGAAACAGCTCCCATACCACCCGTGTTCAGTCCGGTATCTTTCTCCCCTATTCTCTTGTAATCCTTTGCTTCCGGCAATAATTTGTAGGATATTCCATCTGTAATTATAAAGACAGAAAGTTCTATTCCCCTCAGGAACTGTTCAACAACAACCTTATTGCCGGCAGGTCCGAATTTTCCGTTAAGAATTGCTACTACCTCTTCTTCAGCCTTATAAATATCTTCAATGATAAGGACTCCTTTACCTGCGGCCAGACCATCAGCCTTAATAACGTATGGTGGGTCAAGTGTTTTCAGAAAATTATGGACCCCCCCCACTGTTGTCTTATCAAAACTTTTATAGGCAGCAGTAGGAATATTATAACGCGTCAGAAATGTTTTTGCAAACTCTTTACTACCCTCAAGCCTGGCAGCAGATTTATCAGGGCCAATGACAGGAATGTTTTTAAGAGTTTCATCTTCAAGAAAAAAATCATGAATTCCGGCTACCAGCGGAGCTTCAGGTCCGACAATAACTATGTTGATATTATTTGTGATAACAGCTTCCCTCACAGCAGAAAAATCTTCAGGGTCAATCTTTAGATTTATTCCAACCTCAGAAGTACCTGGATTTCCGGGACCTATAAATATTTTATCTACTTTACTGCTCCGGGCTAGTTTCCAGGCAAGGGCATGCTCCCTTCCTCCTGATCCAAGTATAAGAATATTCATCATTTAGTGAATAATTTATTTATTCAAATGTAATATTTCAAACCGACAAATAAAATCGCGGACTTGCAATATAGATTAACCAATAACTGTTGTATGACAGTATTTCGAAAAAGTCTGCATTACCGAATCAATGTAGCTTTTAGATACAGGTATATCGATGGCAACCGGGCTCTCAAGTTCCAGAATAAGGCCATCCTTATCTTTTCGCATCACCTTGACTTTTTCAAAATTTACCATAAACGACCTGTGACTCCTTATAATATTTGTTCCGGCAAAGAGCTCTTCCATTTTTTTCAAAGTGTCTCTTAAAAGATATTTTGACACCTTACCTTTATTTATATAGCAAATACTTACATAATTTTCAGATGATTCAATGTAAAGTAAGTTATCTCTTTTCACAGAAAACCTCAATATAGATTTTTCATCATAGAACGCAACCATATCTCTTGTATTACCTGAAAAAGACTGAATGTCTGCCATACGTTCAATCTGCTCCTTTTTATCATACCAAGAGAAATAAAGCCATAATACGGAATATGGTATCAAAAGAACGAGTGCGGTATTCTTAGCAGATAATTTGACGAGTTCATAAAATACTCTGTTATCTTTTAATATGATTTTATCAAAGAGTGCATAGAATAAGGCCATAAAAAGAATTTCCGCTAAAATCCAAAAAAGATACTGCCAAAGGTTTAAAATATTCTTCTTTCCATAATGATACATAATGATACGGCTGATAACCACAACAAGAACACCGTTAAGTATAACAAGACTGGAATAAGTAAAATATTCAAGCTTTGTAAGGTTAAACCATCTTCCAAGGCCGAACGGGGAATAAATATTAATAAAGATCAGTGCAAATAATGATGTAAACAGGATAAGTCTGAATATATTCCTCTTCTCATTGAGGTATGATGGTATCGGTTTATTCAGATCGATCATGATAATAAGTATTCTTGTTTACAAAATTAGCTTTTTTATTTTTCCCTGCTTCATTTGAATTTCATGATTGAAAATCATAACTGAATTTCATCCCTGAATATTACAATTTGTCACTCTCTGTTAAATTCAATCCCTGTAACTTTCAACCCGGCCCTTTTCATTTGCTTGTTCCGGATTACTCTTTTTCCTTTACAGATAAGAATTGCCGGAACTATCTTTATGGAGTACACGAGAAAATATAATGAGCTTAAAACGATATTCAATTCCGATCAGAAAAAAATAGTGTTGCCGGATTCTGACATAAAAATTTATAATATTGAATTTCTCTCCGATAGTTCCTTAAGAGGATTTTCAAATAAAAAAGACACATTTATCAATGAGAATTTATCTTTTACATATCCGGTATTCACACCTGAAAATAAGGATAGTGACAAGGTAATTCTACTGCTTCACGGTCTCAATGAAAGGAGTTGGGTAAAATATCTGGCATGGGCTTTCAGGCTGGCTCAAAGTACGGGAAGTTATGTTATTCTGTTCCCTATATCATTTCATATTAACCGTTCTCCGGAACAATGGAAAGATCCAAGGGCTATGATCAATTTCCTGCAGGACCGGAATTCTCATCTTGGTAACATTGATAAGTCAAGCTTTGCAAATATCGCATTAAGCAGCAGACTCACTGAAGATCCAATGAGATTTTTTAATTCAGGCTATCAGACAATGAGAGATATTGTTAAGTTACTCACCTCAATAAGAAATGGGGAACACCCGGTGATACCTCCAACCTGCAATTTTAATTTCTTTGCATATTCTATAGGAGCTTTTCTGGCAGAAATTATATTAATGGGTAATCCTGAGAATCTGCTGACAAAATCAAAACTATTTATTTTTTCCGGTGGTTCAGTCTTCAGCAATATGCATGGTACTTCGAAGCTTATCATGGATAAGCTGGCGTTTGAAAAGATTTACAGCTTTTATCTTAATGATTTTGAAAAGTCTTTGCACGGAATTAGTCCACTGGTAAACTTCCTGCGATTAACCCAGGTTGGGCTTGCTTTCAGATCGATGATCGATATTGACAGGTTAAAAGCATTCCGGGAAAGTATTTTAAGAAAATTAAAAGGACAAATCCACTCGGTAACTCTATTAAAAGATACCGTTATTCCGTCAACAGGTGTAGTTAATACACTAAGCAGTTGGACCCGGGAATTGCGTGATTCAGTGGAAGTTTGGGATTTCCCCTATTCGTATTGCCATGAAAATCCATTCCCGGTTTTCAATTCGTCCTTAAGCCAGGAAGTTGATAACTGTTTTGATCGTCTCTTTTTACAGGCAACTGCTTTTCTTAAATAATCCTGTTCCGCCTGGGGTATCCTGCTTTCCTAAAATCATGTTAAACAAACTCAGGAAGGATGAACCTGTATCCCCGTTTAAGTGAATATTCAATAAAAGAATCGAGGATGGAAATGGCTGAAGAGTTTTGAGTATCATGAAGTACAATAACTGAACCAGGTCTTATTCTCTTCTTAATGAGAGAAAGGGCTTTTTCCTTACCGAATTTATTATCAAAATCGTAAGGCATGATATCCCATAAAACTATCTTATAGATATTTTTCAGTTTTCTGTATTGATTAAGTCTTAAATGCCCGTAAGGTGGACGAAAAAGCTTATCAGAAGTAAAAGGGGCTGCCTTAGCAATATTTTCAAGGTAACCTTTTAAAGAAGTGGACCATCCATCCGGATGGTCATACCCGTGATTGCCAATTACATGACCATCAGAAGCTATTGCATTAACAATCTCAGGATATTTTTCCGCGTCTTTCCCGTTACAAAAAAATATTGCTTTAGTCTTATGCCTGGCAAGTATTTCAAGAATTTGAGGTGTTGAAACGGGATCAGGACCATCGTCAAAAGTAAGGCAAAGAGTCATTTCATCTGTTTTTATCCGGAAGAGGACTTCAGGATAAAACCAACCTGCATAAAAGCCTGGCCGGAAAAGCCTCATAAAAACTATTTTACTGAATAGAATCTTCCGTAATACTTATTTATATCCTGTTCAACAGTTTTAGTAAGTGAATCCATTTTGAGACCCAGTGACATATTATAAACATCCAGTAATGCCTGCATATTAATTCCGATAGGATAATCAAGTCCAAAACGATCGATAGATTCTAAAGTCATAGCATATTCAAGGTACTCCTTTGAATAATTTATTACTTCATTGATTATCTTCTCACCTTCCTGCTTCTGACCTCCTCTTATCAATACTTCAGCAAGGCCCAGTGTGAAGAAATCATTTGGCATTTTTGAAGCCGGAACAATCTGGAGCCCTCTGTGAGCAACTTCAAGAGCCTTTATAGTGTCACCCTTTTCAAGCAATACTTTTCCCAGATTGCCAAAAATCCTTCTGAAATTACTGAGCATTCGCTTATTATTTTCATCGAGATAAACAGATGGATCAGCAGCATTTCCCCAAGAGAATTTATTCATAACATTATCGTACATCACTAGATGGTCAATCATCCCAAACTCCCCCTGTTCCGGATCATCAGTCTTTACAGGAGCTATTCTGTATGAGAGTCCTTCCTGAATAAAAAACTTCTGAAGTCCTTTATATTGAGCTGAAGGAACTGTGGTTGAAATATAAACAGGTCTCTTCCACTTATTTGTACCAAGCAGGTCCATCATAGCCAGATCCCCTTTTAATGCATCAGATTCAGTGTATTCCCAAATCATAGGTGAAACAAGTCTATCTTTAAAATACTCTTTCACTGTACCATTGTTACATACAATAGCTGAATCAACTTCGATCAGAAATTTGTTGGAAGGAAGATAATTGAGAAAATCACCCCTACCTGTCAGATCAATCATATATCTTTTATCGTCAAACCCGGCAAAACGGACAACCTCATTTATATCAACCGGTTTGTCAATTTTATTGCTTACAGGAAGCTGGTTCCTGACTCCTTCAATATACTTATCCGGTCCAAGTGTAAATGGCAACGGATCAGATTCGAAAGCTTTCTGACGCATCATATTAATATACCATCCTGCCTGTATATAACTCAGGTTTGCCACCCGGATATCAGTTCTTACCTGTTCAACATCCTGAACATACCATACCGGAAAAGAGTCGTTATCACCATAAGTAAACAGGACACTGTTTGGGGCACATGATTTGAGGTAGTTTGCTCCGATGTCCCTGGCTGTATAACGCCCGGACCGGTCATGATCATCCCAGTTCTGAAAAGCCATCAAAAGAGGCGATGCAGTCAACAGGATCAAAAATGTAACAATAGCTGAAACTTTCAAACCAATGTATTTCTGAAGAACTTCATAGAAGAACATGAAACCCATTCCTATCCATATTGCAAAGGCGTAGAATGACCCGGCATATGCATAATCTCTCTCTCTTGGCTGATTTGGATATTGATTCAGGAAAAATATAATTGCAATTCCTGTCATAACGAAAAAAGTTAAAACCAGCCAGAAACCATTTTTGTTGGTTTTAAACTGCCAGAACATTCCTGCAAAACCGATAATCAGGGGAAGTAAAAAATACTTGTTTCTGCCGGGATTATTTTTTAGATCATCAGGGAGCAGGTCAAGGTTACCGAGTCTGGCTTCATCTATAAATTTTATTCCGCTTATCCAGTTCCCATGAATAGGATTGCCGTTCCCCTGAACATCATTCTGCCTTCCGGCGAAGTTCCACATAAAATACCTCAAATACATAAAACCTACCTGATAGCGGAAAAAATATCTTAGATTTTCCCCGAATGTAGGACAAACAATAGTTTCCTTTCCTGAGCCACCACTGACAGAATATCTGCGCCCGACTATTTTGCCCCAGTATTTATAGGCAGTTTCGTGTTCGGGATCAGGGCTGTACATCCTGGGGAAAATAGTTTCAAATTGCTTATTGTATGAATATTCCGGCCTGAAATAAGGCTTATACTTACCATCAATCTTATTATATCCTGCCAAAACTTTCATTACTTCAGTTACGGGAGCACTGTAATAGTTCCCATAAAACTTCGGGGAACTTCCATATTGCTCCATATTTATATAATATGAAAGTGCAAATATATCTGACGGATTATTCTGGTTCATAGGGGGTCTGGCAGATGACCTGATCATAATCATTGCATATGAGGAATATCCGATCATTATAACTGCAAGACATGTTAAGATATAGTTTAGAATTACCCTGTTACTGCTAAGTGTATATCTTAAACCCAGTAAGAGTACTGTAAAAACAACAATTACAAAAAAGATAAGTCCGCTGTTAAATGGCAGCCCGAAAACATTTACAAACAGCAATTCAAACCATCCTGCAACCTTTGGGACTCCGGGTAACAGAACAAAAACCAGGAACCATAACAAAAGAATTGCGGCAAAAATAGTTTTTATCAATCCTTTTGTTGAATATTCATATTTCTTAAAATAAAACACAAACACAAGAGCCGGGAGAACCACCAGATTAAGCCGATGGATACCAAGACCAAGCCCCATAATATATGCGATAAGAATTATCCAACGGCCTGAATACTTCTGATCAGATTCCTCCTCCCATTTTAACATAGCCCAGAAAACAAGTGCTGTAACAAGAGATGAGATAGAATAGAGTTCTCCTTCAACTGCAGAAAACCAGAAAGTATCAGAGAATGTGTAGGCAAGAGCACCTATCACCCCGCTTCCAATTATTGCAGGAAAATGTTTTGATTCAATATTGTTCTTAATTAATAATACCCTGCGAACCAAATGGGTAATTGTCCAGAAAAGGAACATTATTGCAAAAGCGCTGCAGATTGCTGAAAGAATATTAACCATTAGAGCTACTTTTGAAGTATCTCCACCTGCAAAAAGTGTTGCAATCCTTCCTACCATAATAAACAGGGGAGCACCAGGAGGATGTCCGACCTGAAGCCTGAATGCGGAAAGGATAAACTCACCACAATCCCAAAAACTAACTGTCGGCTCAAGAGTTAATATATAAACAGTTGCTGAAATAATAAAAATCAGCCAACCTGTAATCGTATTCAGGCGCCGGTAATTACCCCAGAATGAATTCATAATGAACTAATTTTATTTTAACGAGAACAAAGAACGCAAAAAATAATTATTTGCCGTCATTCATTCCACTATTTAACTTTGTTTTAACCTGGGATCAGATTTATGTTTTTATTCTCAGGGATGATCCCATCCAGATAATATCTCCATGGCCTTGTTCTCCAGTAATCCCCGGCATAATCTATACCAATCCTGCAGGAAGTTTTAAAGTCAGGAACAATTATCCCGTCTTCAAACCATAGTCTCTCAGAGATTGACAAATCTTCACCATAATATGAGCCGTCGATACCTAGCAGCCTCGTAACTCTTCCGGGACCATTACAATCCCTGACACCTCTGATAAGAACTGCCTGGGGATCATTTTCCATACCTGTTACAATGTTAAGCATCCAATAGATACCATAAACAAGATACAAGTAAAGATAACCCCCTTTACTAAACATTACTTCTGTCCTGGCTGTTTTTCCCTTTGAAGCATGGCATGCTTTATCTTCTGTACCTCTGTATGCTTCTACATCTGTAACAATAAATCGGCCGTAAGCTCCATTTTTAAACCTGGTTACCAGTGTTTTACCTAACATTTCCGGAGCAACCACAAGAACATCTCTGGTGTAAAAGTCAGCTGATAACCGCTGCATCATAATTAGGTTTTAGTAAGGGATCTTTTCCTCAAAATTTTCCCATTTTCTGAATAATTCTTTACTGCCGTTATCAGAAATATGAAGAAATAATATCTTTCTCTCTGAAGGCTTGATCAAAATTTCGTTATAAATAAAGCTGTCATTAAAACCGGCTTTGGCAGCATCTTCTCTATCTGATGAATAGACAACTTTTTTGATCCCGGCCCAGTATATTGCTCCAAGACACATAGGGCAGGGTTCACAGGATGAATAAATAATACAATTCCCCAGATCGTGTGTTTTAAGGAATAAGGAAGCCTGCCTTATTGCAAGGATCTCTGCATGGGCTGTAGGGTCATTAAGAAGCACAACCCTGTTAAAAGCTTCAGCAACTATTTGCCCGTCTTTTGTTATCACAGCACCAAAGGGTCCTCCACCTTTTTCAACACCATCCACAGCAATATCAATAGCTTTTTTTAGAAATGATCTGTCAATCTCCATGTTTATAAAATCTAAAATAAGTTATACCTAATCATATGTAAAAATAGTTGAGATTTGTGGATCATAAATAATTTCTATTAAGAATTCTTTTTTTTTAGGAAATATGTTGTATTTTTGCAATCCCGAAAATGAAGGGTTTTTACATTAAGTACAAGTATATCAATTTAAAAATAGTAGACAAGTGAACACCTTAAGCTATAAAACAGTATCGGCAAACAAGACGACTGTTAATAAAGAGTGGGTAATAATTGATGCAGAAGGCGCAGTTCTTGGACGTGTTGCAACTCTGATTGCCAATATGTTAAGGGGAAAGCATAAAACTGACTTTACTCCTCATGTTGATTGTGGTGATTATGTGGTGGTTATTAATGCCGGGAAGGTAGTTCTGACAGGCGAAAAATGGTCTGATAAAGAATATGTAAGGCATACTGGATATCCAGGAGGTCAAAAATTCACTACTGCTGAAGCAATGTTGAAGAAGAACCCTATCAGTCTGATTGAAAAGGCAGTAACAGGAATGTTACCTAAGAACAGGCTTGGGAAAGCACTCTTCAAGAATATGCATGTTTATGCCGGGACATCGCATCCTCATGAAGCACAAAAACCAAAAAAAATTGAATTTAAAAACAATTAAGGAACATATATGGAAACTATCAATGCTATCGGAAGAAGGAAAGCAGCCGTTGCCAGGGTATATTTAAGCGATGGTAAAGGAAAAATAACTGTTAATGGCAGGGACTATAAAGAATATTTCGGAGCTGAAACACTTCAATATGTTGTTACCCAACCGCTGCATCTGTTGAATTCTGCTGATAAGTATGATATCAATGTAAACCTTGATGGTGGTGGTGTAAAAGGACAGGCAGAGGCTCTGCGACTTGGTATCACAAGAGCTCTTGTATTGATTGATGCCGAAAACAAATCCAAACTTAAGGCAAGCGGATTCGTTACCCGTGATCCACGTGAGGTTGAAAGGAAAAAACCAGGTCAGCCAAAAGCACGTAAGAGATTCCAGTTCAGTAAACGTTAGGAACTAATAAGTCAGTCATAATAGATGCAAGTTTAGTATCTAAATTGCAGAGACTTCCCCTACAGGAGCTACTTTGCAATTGATTGGAAGAATGTAAACTTAAAAATTAATAAAATGCCGAGAACAAATTTTAAAGAATTACTTGATGCCGGTGTTCATTTCGGACACTTAAAAAGAAAGTGGAATCCAGCTATGGCTCCTTATATTTTCATGGAGCGCAATGGTATTCATATCATTGATCTTGAAAAAACAATTGTAAAGCTAGATGAAGCGGCTTCAGCAATGAAGCACATAGCCAAATCGGGAAAGAAAATTTTATTTGTAGCTACCAAGAAACAGGCAAAAGAGATCGTTGCTGAAAGAGTAAAACTGGTCAATATGCCATACGTTACAGAGCGCTGGCCCGGAGGAATGCTTACTAACTTCCCTACAATACGTAAGGCTGTAAAAAAGATGGGATCCATCGACAAAATGGCAGTTGACGGAACATTCCTGAACCTTTCAAAAAGAGAGAGATTACAGGTAACCAGGCAAAGAGCGAAACTTGAAAAAAACCTTGGCAGTATTATTGACCTTACAAGACTTCCATCAGCACTTTTTATTGTTGATGTCTGCAAAGAACATATTGCAGTAAGAGAAGCCAAACGACTTGGTATTCCTGTTTTTGCTATGGTTGATACTAATTCTGATCCTTCGGATATAGAATTTCCAATCCCGGCAAATGATGATGCATCAAAGTCAATTTCTCTGATTGTTGATGTATTGTGCCAGGCTATCGATGAGGGTCTTAATGACAGAAAACTTGAAAAAGACAAAGAACCAGGAACAAAAGATAAAAAAATAATCAGAAAAGAACTTGAGACAAAGGATCTTCCTCATGCATTGATTGAAGCAATAGTTGCTGAAGAGGAGGAAGTTGAAGTTGATGATGATGAAGTTGTCGTTGAAGAAGGGGATGAAGATGATGATATCACTGCTGAGATTGACGATAAAGAAGAGGATGTATTATAGTTTTTAATTATTATAACAAATTTAAAATGGCTACAATTAGTGCAGCAGATGTTGCAAAACTGAGAAGAGTGACTTTAGCCGGTATGATGGATTGCAAAAAGGCTCTCGAAGAATCAGAAGGCAACTTTGATAAAGCAATTGAAATCATACGTAAAAAAGGACAGGCTGTAGCAAATAAACGTGCTGACAAAGAGGCTTCGGAAGGAGTTGTCCTTGCTAAAGCCACGGATAATCATAAAACAGGAGCAATAATTGTTCTGAACAGCGAAACTGACTTTGTTGCAAAAAATGCATCCTTTCTTGAGATAGCAAATAAAATCCTTGATATCGCCATCACTAAAGCCCCTGCAAATCTTGAGGAGCTTAAATCACTTCAAATGGATGGAGGCAAGATTGGTGATAAAGTTGTAGAGTATATAGGTATTATCGGAGAAAAGCTTGAACTATCATATTATGAAAAGATCGAAGCTGCTCATGTTCAGGCATATATACATCCGGGAAACCGACTTGCCACATTGGCAGGCTTTACAGTGGGTGGTCTGGATATTCAGATTTACAAAGATGTGGCAATGCAGATAGCAGCAATGAATCCTGTTGCAGTGGATAAAGACGATGTAAAACAGGAAACAATTGCCCAGGAAATCGAGATTGGAAAAGAACAAGCCAGACGCGATGGAAAACCTGAAGAAATGCTTGAAAAAATTGCTCAGGGAAAACTGTCAAAGTTCTTTAAAGAGAGTACACTTTTAAACCAGGACTTTGTCAAGGACAACAAGATGTCCATCAAACAGTATCTCCAGTCAGCTGATAAGAAGTTAACAGTTACCTCTTTCAAACGATTTACACTTAATCTTTAAACGTAAGTTCATATTTCAATATTAGGGCGCCTGAATAAGGCGCTTTTTTATTAATTTCGTTTCTCATATCCGTATCAAAGGAGCAGAAATATTTGTATAAACATAATTTGAAGAAATATCATATATGAAATACTCCAGAATCTTACTTAAGTTAAGCGGTGAAGCGCTGGCAGGAAAAGGAACCCACGGAATAAATGAAATTGTTCTTGAAGAATATGCTAAACAGGTAATTGAAGTAGTTAAAAAAGGTTGCGAGGTTGCAATTGTAATAGGTGGAGGAAACATTTTCCGCGGACTCAGCGGCACCAGGTCAGGATTCGACCGTGTAAAGGGCGACCAGATGGGAATGCTTGCAACAATTATCAACAGCCTTGCCCTCGAAAGTTGTATTACCAGACTTGGCGGGAAAGCAACTGTTTTCACCTCAATAAGGATGGAGCCGGTTGGAGAGCTCTATAACCGTGACAAGGTTTCAGAAGCTCTTAAAAGCGGTTCAGTATGTATCCTTTCAGGAGGAACAGGCAATCCTTTCTTCACTACAGATACAGCTGCAGCTTTAAGAGCAGTGGAGATTGGAGCTGATGTCCTGTTAAAAGGTACAAGAGTTGATGGAGTATATACTTCAGATCCGGAGAAGGATCCGGGAGCAAAAAAATTTGAAAAGATCTCATTCAGTGAAGTTATTGAGAGAGATCTCAAAGTTATGGACTCAACTGCTTTCACAATGTGCAGGGACAATAACATGACAATTATTGTTTTTGACATGAATGAAACCGGAAATCTTATGAAACTGATCAGCGGAATAAAAACCGGAACTCTTATTTGTAATTGAAAGAGTTTGCAATTCCGTCTATTTTATTATTTTTGTTTTGCCTGTTACGTTTAGGTCCAGTTTTTATAAAGAAAAGAATAATTTGAGTTATCCTTATCCATATGAATGAAGATGTTGAACTGATAATAGAAGAGACAAGGGACAGAATGGAAAAAGCCCTTGAGCATCTCGAACATGAACTTGCCAGACTTCGTGCCGGCAGGGCCAACCCGGCTCTCCTTGACGGGATCACTGTTGACTATTACGGAGTTAATTCACCTCTCGCGCAGGTTTCGAATATTAATACTCCCGATCCAAAAACTATTCTGATCCAGCCCTGGGAAAAAACCATGCTGGGAACAATAGATAAAGCCATTATGGCTGCAAATATCGGCCTTACTCCTGTAAACAATGGTGAAGTAATCAGGATAAATATCCCTCCGCTGACTGAGGAGAGACGACATCAGCTTGTAAAACAGGTAAGGAATGAAGGGGAAACAGCTAAAATCAGTATACGCTCTGCACGTAAATGGGCAAACGATGAACTTAAGCAATCTCTCAAAGAAGGGCTTCCCGAAGATATTGAAAAAGATGCTGTTGAAACAGTACAGGTAATGACCCACGATTTCAACACAAAGATAGACAAGGTGATGGCAGCCAAGGAGAAAGACGTAATGACAGTTTAAGTATCCCCTATTCCCTCTTTTATCCGGGCTTTTTAAATATAATTTCTACTTCTCTGGCAGGAATTTAATTGTATATTTTGCTGCAGCTTTAACCGCTTTTTCTGAAAAAGCATCTTTATAAAACTTCCCTTCAATATAAGCTTTGCTTTGGGAGAGATAAAATTCACTTGCAGGTATACCTGAGGTACCAGTTGGAATAACCGTTAATGACTCATCCCAGTCAGCTGTGTTGAATATATGCCTTTCAGAGGCTCCGTTAGATGCAGCAAATCCTGCTTTGTAAGTATAAGGACTGACTGTATGGCTACTCCCACCGACCCGATATTTTTCTGAGTTAAGATTAAAAATACGGTCAAGAATTTTCACTTTGCCCAATGGATGTTCGAAAGTAATTGTATGAATATCTCCCCAGGTCCAACCATTTATATCAGTTCCATAATTCTCTGAAAGAGTCTTTACTTCATCCTTAAAACTCCTGAGAATAATATCTTCAAGAGTCTCTTTCCCCGGCGTAGTAACATCATCAACCCAATCATCAGCACCTGTTGTAAGAATCCTGTATATATAATAGTCCTTGATGGAAACTGGTATCTGGCTATACAACTCACCAAGCTCATCACCAAGAAGATTTTTTGAAAAACTTACACTAAAAAAATCGAACACAGTTGAGGCAATCAGGTCTTTATTCATATCATAATCCCATCCTGTAAGCTTACTAAATACTTCCGCTTCCAATGTGCTCATTTCAGATTGTTTTTCTTTAAGTCTGAGGATAAACGGAGTAAGAGTTGCAGCATAATTTGAATGCTGATCGGTTATCATTCTCTTAAAATCGTCTGTATTGAAAGTTTTCTTTTCATTCAGCATCTCTCTAATCCTGTTTATCCTGTATGGAACATAGAATCTGAAAGAAATAAAATACGGGTAATCATCGCTTACTGTCTTATTATTGGCCGATGAAACATATCCTGATTCCGGATTGAAACTTGATGGAAGCTGTTCAAAAGGGACATACCCCTTCCAGTCAAACTCTTCAGTTTCTCCTTTCCTTATTATTGCTCCATAGCCCTTTCGTACAGGAATACCTCCACCGGTATTAATCCCGATGTTACCATTAACATCTGCATAAGCAAAATTCTGGCTAATTGAATTGAAGAATTTAAGGGCTGATCTGAACTCATCCCAGTCTGATGCTCTGTTAAGGCAGGAAACGGCCCTTAACTCATCACTTTTATCATATCCTGACCATCTCATGCTGAGAACCGCATCATTTACCTCCCTTAATGCTGATACAACCGGCCCTCTGTGTGTGCATTTAATTATGAGAGTATCTGCCCCACCCCCTTTTATCCTGATTATCTCTTTTCTCACCAGCATGTTTTTCCATTCTCCATTGAAGAAGTACTGATTATCATTTTCAGGATTTACTTTTTCAGCAAAAAGGTCAATATCATCAACCATAAGGTTGGTCAATCCCCATGCAATTTTTTCATTATGCCCTGCGACTATAAATGGCTGACCGGGAACTGCAACTCCTGTTACATTCAGTTTTCCCGGGATAACCTGATGAATCTGTATCCATATCCCAGGAGAATTTAATCCTAAGTGCATATCGTTTGATAAAACCGGCATCCCGGTTTCAGTTCTCCTGCCACTCACAGCCCAGTTATTGCTCCCCGAGAATGACTCGATCCCAAGAGCTTTAAGTTTATCCATTGAACCGATAAATGTCAGGGCTTCTTTCATTTTCTCCTCATCAAGACTGAAATCAGGAAAGACAAATGAGCTGACAGCTTTAAAATCAGGGATAAGTTCACCGGCTTTAGCTAATCCTAATTTCTTAATTAGTCTGTAGATAAAAATATCGTCTGCTAAATTTCCTGAAGCAAGATCCCATCCCATATAACCAATAATATTAGCTATGTCTTCAAGTTTCCAGGGATCAGGTTTATAACCTAATATTCTGAATTCCGGAGGAAGTTTTTTACCTGCTTTAATAATGTAGTCATTCACACCATCGGTATATGACTGCATATAATTAAGAACTTCCGGATCTTCATTGCCCAGAACCATTTTCGATTTTGTAGTCATATCGAGGCCTCTCAGGAAAAGATCAGTCTGGACATAATCTTTACCAAAAATTTCTGAAAGCCTTCCTGTTGTAGCCCGGCGGATAAGATCCATCTGCCATAATCTCTCCTGTGCCATTACATATCCGGTTGCATAATAAAGATCCCGTTCGTTATCTGCATAAATATGAGGAATTCCTCTTTCATCCCTGTAAACAGTTACTTCAGCAGATAGTCCTTTTAAAACGAGTTCACCGTTATACTCTGGCACAGCCCCATTCTTAATACCTGTTACCAGAATCAAGCCTGCAATAACTGCAATAATTAACAGTCCAGAAAAGGAAAGAGTGATGATCTTAATAACTTTCATATGTTGTAATTTAATTTATGTTCAATATCCAATTTTAGCTAAATTATCATATTCTGGCACCTTTCAGGCCTGATGTACAATTTCTGCATATTTTGACCATGTGACGTCCTGAAAGAATACTCTTTCTGAAAGTTCTGAATTCCGGTCCATCCCATATGTCCCTGAATGAATCCCTTGTTACGTCCCCCATGATATGATCAGCATCCTTATCGAAACAGCAGGGAACAACTTTCCCATCCCATGTAACAACAGGATTAAACCATAGTCTCATACATTTGTCAGGAAGTGAACTCTTAATCTCATACTCTTCATATCTCTTTTCGTACCTCCTGAATTTTGATCTTGAAGGGAGCCACCTGGGCATATCTTCCTGATTGATGATCTGCATGGATTTCAGTTTCAGGGTAGCTTTTACCTCCTTTGCAAAGTGGCGGATATCAGGGATCTGAGATTCATTAACACGATTCACGAGAAACTGAATCTCAATATGAAGCGGAGATCTGTACTTCCTTTTTGCATCTGCAATATTTCTTATTCCTGTCATCACTGTTTCAAGACTGCCATTCTTGCGATACGATTCGTATGTTATCTGATTCATTCCATCAACAGAAACAGTCAGTTTGTTAAGCCCTGACTTTACAAGCTCTTTTGAATTTTCCAGAGAAAGATAATGGCCATTGGTAGAGACAGTTGTATGAGTTTTTACACTTTTGCCTAAGAATGTAAAGAACTCCGGGTGCAACATTGATTCACCCTGAAAATAGAGATTAATATTATAAAGGTATGGCCTTAGTTCCGCAATCAGTTTATCAAATAATCCAATTTCCATAAATCCTCTTTTCCTTGTCAACACTCCTGATCCGGAAGCACATTCAGCGCATTGAAGGTTACAATGATTTGTCAGTTCAACACCCAGAGATACCGGCATTCCATATACAGAAACATTTCCTGAAAAAGTACTTTTCAGATATGAATATTCTGCAAGAAAAAGGTTTAAAGGTTTTGCCAGTGTTATAACCATCATTGAATTCAATATGGTGGGTAAGATAAGAAAATATTTTTTCAGAAGGATAGGGTAAAAGGTTAGGAAGGAGGTCATATGATTGAAAACAAAGATATATGTTATCAATGGACAAAGAATTTGAAACTTTAACTTAATATTTCAGTGCCATGAAAACTTTTAAACATTTTTCATTCGCTTTAGCAGTATTACTCCTGACTTTGACAGGTGGTGCTGTCAATGCGAAAGATTCTTCAGGTAAGAAGGGAAGCAACCAGCAAAACTACATTACATTAAAAGGTAAGGTGATTGATGCTGAAACTGGTTCTCCACTTGTGTTTGCAACAGTAGCAGTTGCTGAAACAAATGTTGCGATTGTTACAAATATTGATGGAGAATTCACACTCAAGATAGGGGAAGCTGTGATCTCCAAAAATCTGCAGGTAACTTATCTGGGATATAAGAACAAAGTTATTCCGATAAGTCAGATGAGAGATAATGGGTATAAAAATGTTATCTCGATGGAGACTGCACCTATCCCCATAAAAGAGATCATTGTAAAGCCTCTTGATCCGGAAGGTACTGTTCTGAAAGCTATTGACAGGATAAATGATAACTATGAATCTGTACCCAACCTTATGACGGCATTCTATCGTGAAACAATACGTAAAAATCGCACCTATGTTTCAATCGGGGAAGCTGTTGTGGAGATTTTTAAAGCGCCTTATAGTAATGATATGCGTTTTGACGGAGCCAGAATATATAAAGGAAGGAAAAGCACTGATGTCGAAAAGATGGATACCGTATTATTTAAACTGCAGGGTGGCCCGGTAAGTGTCCTGGAACTTGACATTGTCAAAAATGCCGAATCAATTCTGACCAGAGAAGCAATGAAATATTACGATTATGCCTTATCAGGAGTGATCGAAATAGATAATAAAGCTCATTATGTAATTGACTTTAAGCAGAAACCGTCAGTTGAGATGCCATTGTTTATGGGAAGCCTCTATATTGATGCTGATTCATACGCAATTACTGAAGTTGAGTTTGGGTTTAATCTCTCTGACAAAGCTGCTGTCTCATCAATCTTTATAAGGAAGAAACCCTTTGGGATGGAAGTAACTCCGGAATTAGCCACATACAGGACTAAATATCGCGAACAGAATGGGAAATGGCACTTTGCTTACTCAAGGGCTGAAGTGAAATTCAAAGTAGACTGGAAGAAAAAACTCTTCAACACTTATTATACAACAATGTCGGAGATTGCAATTACTGATCGTACTGACCAGGAAGTTATTAAATTTACAGGAAAAGAAAAAATAAGGTATACAGATGTATTTTCAGAAAAAGTAGGTGCATTTAAAGATCCGGAATTCTGGGGGGACTATAATGTAATTGAACCCGATCAGAGTATTGAATCCGCAATTCGCCGGTTAAGCAGAAAATTAAAGTTCACCGACAGGGAAGAAGAGAAATAACCAGTTGCAGGTAAATGACCAGAGAAAAGGAGATCATAGAGAGGATCAGGCAAGGTGATATTGGAGAGTTTGAATCACTTTTCAGATCCTCTTATGTTTCTCTGGTACGATATGCCAGTAATATAGTCAAGGATCATGATACTGCAGAAGAAATCGTACAGGATCTGTTTTTCAGACTCTGGCAGGATAAAAAGAAAATAAAAATTGAGAGTTCTTTAAATGGCTATCTGTTCAGGTCGGTCCACAACAAATGCCTTCACTGGATCAAACATGAAAAAGTAGTTGAACGGCATGAGAAAGAGATGGAATTTCAACTTAATGAAAACCACGAAAACCCAACTGATATTCTAAACTACAAGGAATTAGAGGCAAGGGTGGCAGGAATACTCGACCGGCTTCCCGAAAGGTGTGGAAGAATTTTTTACCTGAACAGGTTCGAAGGTCTTAAATATTCGGAAATCGCAGAAAAATTATCACTCTCGGTTAAAACTGTCGAAGCTAACATGGGGAAAGCCTTAAAAGAATTCAGAAAAGCATTAACAGAACAATGAAAACAATGAAGAATATAGAGAATTATACTGATAAGGAATGGGAAGAACTTGCCGCCCTGCTTTCAGATGAATCCAAAGGAGAGAGAGACCTGCTTATGAGGTTTACAGAGGAAGATAGCTATAATACAACTGGTAAGTGGAAAGAGCTGAAAAAAATGAATGACAATAAAGAAATTAACGTTGATAAAGCCTGGGAAAATATTTATTCAAGGGTTAAAGAGAGTGGTAAAAGTGCAAACATTTTTACAGGCAGGTTCAGATTATTAAATGGAACATTTTTAAGAATCGCTGCAACACTTCTGATAGTAATTGGTCTTGGATCAGCAGGATTATATCTTTTTAGAACAGGTACTTCAGGCAATAAGATAACTATTGCTACAAACTCATACCAGATGAACCGCCAGGTACTTCTTCCTGATGGAAGCAATATCTTCCTGAACCGTAATACCAGCTTATCCTATAAAGCAGCTGCCGGAAAATTTGACAGGCATGTAATCCTCAAGGGAGAAGCATTTTTTGAAATCACACCTGATGCAACAAGACCCTTTACAGTCGACGCAGGAGAGGCTTCAATCAAGGTACTTGGAACTTCATTCAATGTTATATCAAAAAATAACGATTCTGCCGTTGAAGTTTTTGTAAAAACCGGCAAAGTCCTGCTTTCTGATAATTCAGGAATTCGTAACCTCATTCTTGATCCGGGGTTTGTTGGAACCATGGATCCGAAACTCTCTGAAAAAAGAGAAAATAAAAATCCGAATTATCTTTCATGGAATACCAGACAACTCATATATGAAGGAGAGACACTTGATGTTGTCTTCCATGATTTAAAGAGAATGTATAATATCAACATCCATACTTCTGATCCATTAATTCTTAATCAACCTATAACAACCAGTTTCAATAATGAACCCCATGAAACAATAATCCGCATAATTTGTACTACCTTTAATCTCAGTTATAAGAAGGATGGTGATGTATACCATCTTGGGAAAAAATAACATGAAAGATGTTGTCGGTCAATGACTTAATTTGTATTAAACATCCGGCTGCAACATTGCTTTTTTTTCTGATCCTGTCACAGGGAGCAGAATGCCAGGTAGGCATACTCGACTCAACATTCACCTTCAGTGCAGGAACAGTAAAAACAAGCAATGCCCTTAATATTATAAGCCGCGAGACAGGTTATAAATTTACATATGATACCCGCATCATTAATACTGACAGCAAGGTAAAATTGTCTTTCTCGGAAATTAAATTAAGCAGACTCCTTGACAGCTTGTTTCAAAATGACAGACTGGTTTATTCTGTAATTGATAAGTTCATCATAATCTCATCAAAGATTGCTCCTGTATTAGCACCTGCAGACTCAATCCCTGAATGGAATGTCAGATATATCACAGGACATATTACCGATAATGAGACTTATGACCCATTGCCTTTTGCCTCAGTTGGATTAAAGAACAACGGGAAAGGTACAGTGTCAAATAATAATGGCGAATTCATATTAAAGATAACACCTGATTGCATCAATGATACTCTTTACATATCATATCTCGGATACGTTGGCAGAGAGATCCCTGTATTAAATTCTCTGGGGAATAATTTCACTATTGTTATGAAGAGAGAGTATATCTCAATCCCTGAAATTATTATCAGGACCCAGATCCCTCAGGAGATTATTCATAAAACTCTTGCATCAATTTCGCGGAATTATGGAAATACTCCTTCATCGCTGACTGGTTTTTACCGGGAAGGGGTTATGAAAAAAGATGAACTCCAAAGTTATTCTGAAGCAGTTATTGACATCTATAAAAGCGCATATACCGGTTCGATTTTTGGTGATCAGATTAAAATTTTCAAAAGCAGAAAAATTGAAAACAGTGATCTGAGTGACACACTTGCAATCAGATTGAAAGCCGGTTTAAATACATGTCTGGAACTCGATGGCGTAAAAAACAGATTTGATTTCATCGAATTAATGAGCCTGCCTGAGTACAATTACCGTATGACTGATATAGTCTCTTTTGATGAAGATGCTGCTTTTGCTGTTGAGTTTGAACAGAAAGATGGAGTTGATCAGCCACTCTTTAAGGGAGTAGTATATATTAATACTTCTGATTATGCAATTCTTCAGGCTGATTTTGAAATTAACCAGAAATATATCCAGAAGATAAAAGACTCTTTCATCTCAAGCTCAACAAATAAATTCAATACCTGGCCCGTATCAGTAAAATATTCGGTAAGCTACCGCAAGTTAAATGGCAGATACTTTCTGTCTCATGTAAGAGGTGACCTTTTATTCATCTCAAAGCAAAAGAAAAAACTTTTCAATACTCAATTCAAGGTTTTTTTCGAACTAGCAATTACCGGCATTAACATTAACAATGTTACAAGATTTGAAAGGGAGGAGCTTGCTCCTGTTCACGCAATATTTTCTAAGACAATAACAAATTATGATCCCGAATTTTGGGAGAATCAGGACTTTCTGAAACCTGAGGATAACCTGCTTAAGGCACTTACAAATATGAAAGTGCGTCAGCAGGAATTCTCAGCCCCGTGATTCAATATTTATCAATCATCTGATATAATTCTGTAAGGTCAGGTGTTAAGACAATGTCTGTCCTCCTGTTCTTCAACCGGGCATCTGTTGTATTACGTGCATCAACAGGCAGATATTCACTTCTCCCTGCTGCTGTGAGCCTTTTAGGATCAATCTTTGACCCCTCAATAAGAACTCTGACAACTGTGGTGGCACGTTTAACACTCAGATCCCAGTTATCCTTAAGCTGGCCGCTCCCCGGATTGTATGGAACATTATCGGTATGCCCCTCTATTGTGATCTGAATATCAGGATTGCGCTCCAATACCCCTGCCAGTTTCTTAAGTGCATTTTTACCATTGGCATCAATATCATAACTACCTGATTTAAAAAGAAGTTTCTCATCCAGAGAAACATAAACTTTCCCGTTTTTCATTGTAACGGTAAGTCCATTGTTCTCAAATCCCAGCAGAGCTTCTGAAACCTTATTTTTAAGGTCTTGTACAATCTTTTTCTGACCCTCAAGTATCTTTTCAAGTTCGAGCATTCTTGCATTCCTTTTTTCAAGTTCAAAAGTAAGCTCATCAAGAGATGCTTTTTTAGTATCGAGGTTTTGTTCAAGCTGACGGAGAAGATCCTCTTTCTTCTGAAGATTCTCCTGAGCTGCCTGCAATTCAGAAAGAAGCTTTTGAGTCTCCTTCACATTACCCCTTATCAGGTCTTCCTGGGCATTTTGAAGTTCATTATATTTGGACGAAATCTTGTTAAAATCCTCAACGGCTCTGTCCCGTTCACTTGTAGCTTTTGTAATATCCTGTTTTACAATCCCCATCTCTTTCCCAAGCAAATCCATTTTTGCCTCAAGTTCCTTATTCTTCATTTCCAGAGCTATGTTATCCGTCTTGAATTCATCTCTCTCATTCATAAATTGCCTGCTGGTATCCTGAAGCCCCTTATATTTTTTACCCGGAACACACGAAACAAATGAAATTGTCACTACAACTGCCGTAAGAATCAAAACTACTGACTTCTTCATGATTTCAATTAATTTATTATATAACAACTTTCTCTAACTTAATATTGTACAATGAAGCACAAATGACGCAGTAAAAATAAGAAAATCCCGGCGAAGCATCCCCAAACAACAGGGAATAATAATTGCTATATTTGCAGGTCAATTATTCATTAATCCCAATGGATACGGAGGAGAGTCTACTTTTTAATATTTCAACTCCTGAAGATCTCAGGAAACTTGATCCTTCTGAGCTTATGAAGGTAAGCAACGAACTTCGTCAGTTCATTATTGATGTAGTAAGCAATAATCCCGGTCACTTCGGAGCCAGCCTTGGTGTGGTTGAACTCACTGTTGCCCTTCACTATGTATTCAATACACCTTACGATAAAATAATTTGGGATGTTGGCCACCAGGCTTACGGACATAAAATTCTTACCGGCAGAAGAGATGTTTTTTATACAAACAGGAAATTCAAAGGTATAAGTGGCTTCCCAAAGATGGATGAAAGTGAATATGATTCATTTGGTACAGGACACTCCTCAACATCTATCTCAGCTGCACTTGGAATGGCAGTAGCTGCTAAACAAAAAGGAGAGAGACGTCATGTTGTTGCCGTTATCGGTGATGGAGCAATGACTGCAGGAGAGGCATTTGAAGGACTTAACAATGCCGGTATATCGAAATCAGATATTCTTGTGATCCTCAACGATAATAACATTGCAATTGATCCAAATGTTGGTGCCCTGAAAGAGTATCTGCTTGATATAACAACAAGTAAAACTTACAATAAATTCAAAGACAAAGTGTGGAATATGCTTGGGCTTTTCGGTAAGCTCGGACCTGATGCCCGCACACTTGCCGCACAACTTGAAGCAGGTTTTAAAAGCACTCTGCTTGACAGAAGTAATCTTTTTGAAGGAATGAATTTCACGTATTTCGGACCTATTGACGGACACGATGTATCGCATCTGGTAAGAATCCTTGAAGATCTAAAAAGGATCCCCGGACCCAAACTTCTTCACTGCCTTACCGTAAAGGGCAAAGGATTCAAACAGGCTGAAGAGAACCAGACCACTTTCCATGCACCCGGGAAATTTGATAAAAATACAGGTGAGATTCTTAATCCTTCACACGGTGATACTCCTGCTACTTACCAGGAAGTATTCGGAAGAACTATCCTTGAACTTGCTGAATTAAATGACAAAATAACCGGGATAACTCCTGCTATGCCTTCCGGTTGCTCATTATCAATTATGATGAAGGAGATGCCTGAAAGAGCATTCGATGTAGGAATTGCCGAACAGCATGCTGTTACATTTGCTGCCGGTATGGCAACACAGGGATTGATCCCTTTCTGCAATATCTATTCATCATTTTTACAAAGGGCTTATGATCAGGTTATCCACGATGTTGCTCTTCAGAAGCTTCACGTTGTTTTCTGCATCGACAGGGCAGGACTTGTAGGTCCTGACGGGGCAACACATCATGGATTTTTCGACATGGCATTCATGCGAAGTATTCCAAATATGATCGTAAGCGCTCCGATGGATGCTAGTGAACTAAGAAATATGATGTTTACTGCTCAGCTTGAAAAAAATAAAGGACCCTTCTCAATCCGTTATCCAAGGGGCTGCAGCATGATCTCCAACTGGAGGCAACCATTTGAAGAGATAGTACCGGGTAACGCCAGACAGATAAGCGACGGCAGCAGTGATATTGCAATACTGAGTATTGGCCATCCCGGGAATGATGTAGCTGCAGTTGTAAAAAAGTTTGAAAAAGAAAGGATAAGTATCTCGCATTGGGATATGCGTTTTGTTGCTCCACTTGATAAGGATACTCTGAACTCTGTTTTTCACAGATTTGACCGTATAATCACAGTTGAAGATGGATTTTTAAAGGGGGGATTCGGAAGTGCAATAATAGAATTCATGAGTGATAACGGCTACAAAGCTGATGTCAGACGGTTGGGAATTCCCGATTATTTTGTTGAACATGGAACGCAGGAGGAACTAATCACAGAGTGTGGGTTTGATGCTGAAGGAATAGAGATAGCTATACGGGAGATGTTAGTGAAAGAAGTGAGAGAGGATAAGGTTCGGGAAGATAAAAGATAAAAGATAAAAGGCGAAAGTGAATTTTTTTTTCTATTTTCGCACACCCTGTGTTAATTGTTTTTTGGCAGGGGCGAGCGTTAAGTGCCGACATGTTATGTCGGGATAGCGAGCAGCCAGAATGAAGGGGTGGCCAATTCCGCCATCCCACACAAAAGGCAGTGTTCTTTTATTTTTTTACCGCCCGGATGGCGGAATTGGTAGACGCGCTGGTCTCAAACACCAGTGGCAGCAATGCTGTGCCGGTTCGATCCCGGCTCCGGGTACTAAAAAAGAGTGAGATTGCGAGTGAGAGCGAGTAATCTCA
>CAZXFB010000011.1:0-113288 GCA_964639725.1 uncultured Rikenellaceae bacterium | reverse complement strand
TCAGGAACTCCACCTGCTGATTCAGATCATGACGGAATGCCAGATAAATGGGAAATCAAACATGGTCTTGATAAAAATAATAGTTCAGATGGCAACCTGAAAAATCTAAGTGCCCTGGGATATACAAATATTGAAGTCTATATAAATAGCTTAATGGAATCTTCAATTAGAGTACAATAATTATATTTTAATCTTCAAGGCGTATCTCTTCAAGACCTCTAACCGGCACATTGTGTTCGCTGGCATACTTATTTATCCTGTTATTCAGCTGGTTACGCCATCCAGGGAGATCCATCCTCTGAAATGGTGCAATAAGATAGTCTAAGCCTTTGCGACGGTCAGCCCAATGGTCTTTCACATCATCCAATTCATGAACAAAATCTCGTCCACCAACACTTCTTCCTTTTTCGTAACGACTCTTCTCCCATGTCAGTGTCAGGTTATCCCACATCCAGTTACTCCATGCAATTACCGACCCTGTGAGGTTACTGGCTTCTACAAGGTACGCAACTGCGTCTGCCGGTTTACCTTTTGTGGCAGCAATTCGGGCATTTGCAAAAAGGGATTCAGCATCACGTAGCACCAGAATTGTATTAATAAAATAGCGTTCAAGATAGGCGATTGAGAGATAGACCTCAAGATTATATCTATTCCGGTCTACTTTACCAACATAACTTGTCAGACGATTTACAAGATCATCATTTTTAACTTTCAAACCTTCAGCCTTTGAAATAAGCTCACTATATTTCTCACTGAACTTAGTAGTGATCATTAAGGATGCTGCTTCAGGAATCTCAGGCATAACAAGTATTTCATCAATCCGGCGTGTCCCTAATCCCTTTCCGTTACTGTTACCATATCCCGGACCCCTTTCCTTACTGGTTATCTGATCCCAACCTCTACCATAAAATTGAGCACCTTCGATCAGGAGTTTATACACGGAAGTCATATCTGGGCTTCGTTGTCCATAAAACACATCCATGAAATCAGCTACTGTTTGTTCAGTTGTCGGACCAGTTGTGTTCCATGCATATTGTGTTACAGTTGCCCAACCGAGGTGAAAAACCTCCTCATGCAAACCCGAATCATCCCATGCTGCAGCAAAACTACCGATGGGATTTGCACCTGATGTGATACCATTACGCACAGTTCGGCAAATACTGAAGTAGTTGTCAGAGAAATAATTTGAGAAAAGACGCTCACTTCCCTGAATTGAACTATAAGCGAGCTGACGGATACCAACCTTCTGCTGCATATCAAGAAATGACTTACTGTTTCCCATAACTCCATTTATAATACTTCCGGGTAAGAGTGAAATATCCTTTGACAGCAGAGGATATTCGACCCAGGCTATCATCCGGCGACCACGTTTTGAAAGCCAGTCATTGGCATTGACTGCGTACTCAGCCCATGCCAGGCTGCGGTTTTCAGAGTTGAATGGTCTCTTACACTTATTGCATATTCCTGCATAATAAATCTCGTCTGTTGAAACCAGAAAATAGTCTACTCCCGGGGTTGCATCAATCATATCCTGATACATGTCGAAAATCAGATTTATTGCTCGGGGATCACACATACAGACCTGGTAATTACATGCTGAATCGGCTTGTAGATGCTTAAATTCGTTATGTTTAAGAACATATGCCATGTGAGCGGGAGCCTGGATATCTGGTACAATCTGGATATGTTGTTCAAGGGCATACCTGGTAAGCTCCTGGATCTCAGACTTTGTATAGGCACCTGGAGCTCCAATTACAGGATGTCGTGGATATTCATACTTGTCCTCAATCTCAAAAGCAATCATGTTAACCTTGAAGAAAGCATGCCAGTCAATCAGGCGCTTTAAAGTCTCGATACGTTTCTGATGGTGCTTGGTATCCCAATGGACAAACCTCAGCTGCAGTGAAGGCCAGTCACGAATTATGCACTCCGGAAGAACCAGGCGTCCGGCAAAGTCAAAGCGAAGGAGTTGCAGAAGACTCTGTACTCCGTAAAAAAGGCCTGTTTTGCTATTACCTGTGATCTCTATCTTTCCAGGTGTAACCTTAAGAAGATAACCCTGTTCATTTAAAGCCGGATCCCTGGTTCCATTTACGGTGCCTGCTTTAACAGATAAAACTATCTTACTTAATCCATTGTTGTTAAATTTCAAACCATGAAGTTCTTCAGCTCCGCTGACAAGTCGTTTGACAGCGATCTCTTCTGTTCCAATTTCCGACTCCAATGACCAGGAATCATCAATTATAATATCCTTCATACCTAACTCTACCTGTTGTGGTGCAGGGATCAAACTAAATCCCCTGGCGCGAAGTGGTGTAAGAAAAGGCACATCCTGTTCAGCAGTTCCGGAAAGATGACTATTGAAAAGAAACAGAAAAGATAAAGATAAAATGAATGAGTTAGGCGTACCAGGTTTTGGATAACTGTTATCTAAATTACAGAGCTGTTTCATATATAATATATTAAGTTATTGAAATATGCTGATCTGAGTATATTAATCTTTAAAGGATCCCGTGGGTTTCCCCTTCTTGAATAAACTCCTTTACCCCTGTCAAAGAAAATAATAAGCTGATTAAAACAGATTTTCAGTTTTACCGTATCTGCATAATTTTTACAATCTTAGCAAAGAGCAGAACAATATCAAAATATTAAAATTTGTTCTAATACATCTAATCTGAATGAAGCTTAAAATCAGAATGTTAATACTGAAGTAAAACTAATCCAGCTTAAATTGCTCAAGACTTACTAAAGTATTCCTTATACGATCTCCGGAACCACATAAGGTTTTCTGTAATCTCTGCTCAACATTGTATCAGCTTCCGAATCGTTAGCAAACTTTTCATAATCACCCATAAACTTCAATTCACGCCCCAACCGAAACGATATATTTGCCAGGTGAGACAAAACTGTTGAAAAGTGACCTTCATTAATTTCGCAATGAAGATCCTCACTTTTCCCTGACCTGATTGAATCAATAAAATTTATAAAATGCTCTGAAGAATCAGAACCTGTGAGGGAGGGTGCATCTTTTGAAGCTACTGATTCAGACCCGGCAAATGGTTCCTTCTCTCTTCTGCGGTAAGCTTTCCATTTATCACCTGACTCATCCCATGCTTTAAGTTCAAGATATCCTTCTGTACCATAAAACAATACACCTATATCGATACTCATGTTTGATTCAAAGTTTGTATATCTTCCTCTGGTCTCAAATTCAATTATTTTCCCATCCTTATACTTAAATACGGAAGCTTGAGTATTAGGAGTTTCCTGAGCACACTCTGCAGGATTAATACCATAAATACCACCTGTAGAATAAACTGAAACAGGATGTTCGTTTTTATTCAGACCCCATCGTGCAATATCAAATTCGTGTACTCCCTGATTTCCAGAATCTCCATTTCCGGTATCCCAAAACCAGTGCCAGTTGTAGTGCAGGCGTTTTTCATTATACTGTCGGTATGGTGCAGGTCCCAGCCATTTCTCATAATGAAGAGTAACAGGAGGAGGCATATTTTTGACAATTCCAAAGGAGTCGCGTGGTTTATAGCACTGGCCACGTGCCATATATACTTCTCCAATACCACCCTCGTGGAGAAATCTAATAGCATCATTTATGTTTTTGTAGGACCGGGCCTGAAAACCAGCCTGAACCCTGACATTATATTTATTGGCAGCCTCAACCATTTTTCGTCCTTCAAAGATATTATGAGAAGCTGGCTTCTCAACGTAAACATGTTTACCTGCCTGACAGGCCCATATAGTTCCAAGAGCATGCCAATGGTTAGGAGTTGCAAAAGATACAGCATGAATATCTTTGTCATCAAATACCCTTCGCATATCCGATTCTGTGAGAGGTTTAAGTTTTATTAACTTTTCAGTGAGAGCTGCTTTCTGGTTACAAAGCAGTTCATCAACATCACATACAGTTCTTAAGTTCACATTTTTGCTATCTTTAAGTGAACACCAACTCCGAACATGAGCGCCACCGCGTCCACCTGTACCGATAACGGCCACATTTAGCCGTTCATTTGCGCCATCCACCAGACCGTAAGATTTAGCACTCAACCCCATTCCACCAATGGCAATACCTGCAGAGCCAAAAGTGCTCTTTTTAATAAAATCTCTTCGTTTTGTCATTTTTATTATTATTAATATTCAGGCTTATAAAGGTTCTTAACAATGCGAAAATTATAGTATGATGATCCTTTACTCCCAGTTTGTTCGGTCATTAGCAGGTTACTTTTTCAGAAAATGTTCAGCAATCCAATTTGCCAGTAACTGATTTTCTGAATCAATGCTCAGTTTAATACCAGGTAGATTACTGCCATACTCTTTTTTCATTATGCTAAGATTGACTTTTTTGTTAAGTCCATTTACCAATCCAGCCAGGAGTATCGGACGAGGAGCAATCGTATTGACCATTTCTCCGATATCTGTCACTTCAAGAAAACCAGGTACAATTACATCCTGAGGTATTTGACAAAAACTGTTTTCCAATGCAGAGGCAAAAGAGATAAGCCCCCCTCTGGTAGCGATTGCTTTAACATTTTCTTCATACAAAGCAGTTAACAAAACCAGAAAAGGCCCAAGTGGTTCAGCTTGTCGCTGTTGTACCGGACCCTGTTGTTGTCCGGGGCTTTGATAAAACCTGAAATCGGGTGCATTTGGCTCAGAAAAGGAATCGCCCCACAATCCAATGAGATTTGGATCTATTCCTGAATGTACCGACAGCCATCGAAAAACTGTCCTAACATCTTTTAAACGCGATCCTGTCAGCGTTCTTCCCAACATCAATTCATTTGCGGCCAAACTCATAGCACCTGGTCCTCGAGAGTTATAACCTGCTATTTCACCACAACCTCTGACATCAGTCAGGCATACAGATATTCCTTTACTTAATAAAACGGCAATTTCATCTGAACGAGATGCAAGAAAGAGTTCTTTTCCCCCTTCAGCAACAGCTATTACAGCTGGATGATTATTTGAACTATTATTTGGTGTCAACAAAAAGAAAGGTATGGAGATACCCTTTTCCGTATCTATGGAAAATGCTTCAATTGAAAATGTTGAGGATATTTTTTGCCAGAGCTTACTTACTCCTGGAGAATCCTCAGGAACAATATCACCAAGTTTTTCCTCAAGTTTGTTTCTCAAAATTATGGTCCGATCTTTAGCATTTAATTCTGAACGTTTTGTTTTGGATTCATATGACCGTTTTCTGACAATCTCCAGTGATATTAAGGAAGCTGGTTGAAGTTTCCGGGATACCAATGATGAATTATTAAGGCACATCAGTTCATATTCAGGGATTACATTGTGATACTCTGTCTCAGGAACCGGAATATCGAGCCAGCTTCCAAGTATCGGGTAAATTCTTTTTCTCAGATAAGATCCGACATTTGTACACTCTCCCGGACCGGGGAAAGGCCCAAAACCATCAACTGAAGCAAGATGATCCCTTGAACCATATAAGTTGTAGACCTTTTTATATCTTGACCATGCTGGTTCTTCTTCAACAGTCCGGGGCCAGCCGAGTTCAAAGGAATATATAAAATAACGCGGTGCTCCTGCAGCACAAATGAACCAGGGGAAAAACTGTCCGGATACACTTTTAGGAAGGTTACGAGTTGTTTCCCAGAAAGCCCATCCCGGATCAGCAGTCTCAGAATCATACCAGCGTGGACCCTCAGTGTAATGTTCTTCCGGACCAGCTTCTCCAAAGTTAAAAGGGATAACTGCCGCAATCCTTGGATCAAGATTAGCAGTTAGTGCAGCAGGATCACCTCCTCCGGCAACCGCTCCCAATAATACGATACGCTTTGGATCGATATAATTCCTTTCAACCAACAGGTCAATACCGCGAATAATATCCCATGCCATCCACTTTATAAGACTCTCACCTGTGAGATAGAGCTGGTTTCCCAAACTATATCTGCCGTAATAACTTTCTCTCGACCACGGTTGCGTCTGAGTGCGTTCCCCTGCACAAAGTTGGTCCATAATAAACACTGCAGTTCCGGAGCGGGCCCACGTCATTCCCATGTCCTGCAGCTCTGATTGGGTCTTTGGTGCATGCTGGCTGTGCACAACAATTATCGCTGGTATCCGCCCTGTAAATTTATCTGGTAAGTAGAGGTTTGCAGTCACAATCAGATTTGGCCGACTTTCAAAAACTATGTTCTCAATAACAAATCCGTCACCTTTATCAATACGGCGGGTAACTATAGGATTTAGTGGTGTACGTTCAGGCAACGGACCAAGTGAATTAAACAGTGCTAACAGACTCTTATTACGGAACTTCTCCCAATCTTCAACTGAATTTATTTGCTTCCATGAATTTTTCTCAAGGTCGGCATACATTGCCATACGTTTTTTTATTGAGTTCTCAAGCATCTTTTTTACCCCAAGGGAATCTTGTTGTTCAGGTGACCATACTTGCCGGGGAAGAGCTTTCACCTCAGCGGCAAGCTTATTGATTGGAATCAACGAAGCTGAAGTTATATCATTACAGGGCAAGGCTGATGGCTTAAACAAGGGGGAGAGTTCCGGCTTACCTGCCTCCAGTTTATAAGGAACCTGTTCATTTGGTGCAGGCCAATGCCAGATATTTTCAGGAGTGTTTACTCTGGGTACCCTTATTCGTTCGACAGAAAAAAAACCTACTTTGCCTAACCTCTCCAGTGGTAGAGCCGCTTCAATTCTCCACTCATTATGATCAATTCCAGAAGCAACAAGTATTTCATCTGACCATTCAATTGACGCTGAAGTAAAAATATCGTTCCTGGAAATATTGTAAATATCTTTTATTGAACCAAGAGTGTATGCTCCCAAAGGATTTACCACAAATAATGCTGCGATTTTACCCTGGGAAGATGGCGGTTGATAACGAAGCATCCAAATTATCATATCTTCGCGCCACCACTTCGGATTAATGCCGGTAGAGCGGGCGATTAACATGCCTGGCTCAGGAATTCTTGCACCAAGACATAAATAGTTACCATTAACAACTAACCATGTTTCACCACCTGGTCCAGCAAAATTGTCATCACTCTTATCAAATGATAAAGAAAGGGCAGATTTCCATGCTATATCATCCATTTTACCATCAATGGTAAGAGGACCTGAAACTACCGGAATTTTAATAATTGATGCAACTTTGGAAGCAACAACGGGCCCCTCTCTTATCTGACTGGTTAAAGGAAATATGGATAAGAATAATAGTATAATAATCAGTAAACCTTTGCTATGGTTAAAATATATCATTTATGTCATCTGTTATTTTACTTTCAGTTCCCCCGGTTTTTCCTGTGCTTTACCTCCGGGTTTCCACTTTGTAATAAGTGTCAAGAGACAAATAGCCAGCTTATCGAGACAACAAATAGTACCTGATTCAGACCATAATTATGAGACAAGAAATTTACGTCAATAATTAAACTTTTTCAGGAACGACAAAAGGTTTGCGGTAATCTCTAGTCAGGAATTTGTCTGCTTCAGCATCGTTAACAAACTTTTCTGTATCCCCGTTAAATTGCAGATTACGCCCTCCCAAACGGTAGGATATATTTGCAAGGTGAATAAGTGCAGCGGTATAATGTCCTCCAATGATAGGATTAACAAGATCCTGGTCCCTTCCGGAACGTATCACATCACAGAGGTTGGCAGCATGACTGATTCTGTCCCCTCCTCTACCTCCTGTGGATTTACTATCACCGATACCTGCCCCGGCAAAAGGAAGTTTTTCCCTTCTCCGGAAAGCTTTCCATCCGCCCGTATATTCCATATAGCCTTCAGTACCATAAAACAGGTTACCATCTGTGATATTATTGGAACCTTCCGCATTGGTGTACCAGTTACGGGTTTCTATCTCAAGTATAGTCCCGTCTTTGTATTTAAATACAGTAGTCTGTGTGTTGGGGGTCTCCTGGAAATTGCGGTCATTACCATAAGTTTCAACTCCTCCATACCCCATTTTACCTGCAGTTTTATTTTCCTTTGTGAAACCATAAATTCCACCATACGAGCAAACTGAAACAGGATGTTCTTCTTTCTTTATACCTACACGTCCATGTTGAATTGCATGCGGACCTGTATTTCCTGTATCGCCGTTACCTGTATCCCAGAACCAGTGCCAGCAATAATGACTCCTTTTTACATTGTACGATTTGTAAGGGGCAGGGCCGAGCCACTGATCATAGTGGAACCCGGCAGGAGGCTCACTATCGGGGCCCATGCCGTAAGAATCACGAGAATGAAGTATCAGCACCCTTGCCATGTAAATATCTCCAATACCGCCATTATGAAGGAAATCCTGAGCTTCACCACTGGCAATGGATGATCCCTGCTGAATATGAACCTTGTATTTCTGTCCCGCCTCAACCATTTTACGACCTTCAAAAATATTATGACTTACAGGCTTTTCAACATAGATATGCTTTCCTGCCTGGGCAGCCCAAATTGTAGCAAGAGCATGCCAGTGATTTGGAGTGACTATAGAAACAGCATGTATCTCCTTGTCATCATAGACTTTCCTAAGATCCCATTCGGTTTTTGGCTTAATTCCTGTTTTGTCCTCGACAATTTTTGATTTCTGAGCCCACAGGTTTTCATCGGTATCACACAGTGTTTTGATCTGCACGTTATGACTCTCCTTAATGTTGCACCAGTTATTAATGTGGACGGTACCCTGGTTCCTGCATCCAATAATGGCTACATTTATCCGTTCATTGGAGCCAATAATTGAATTGTAGCTCCTTGAGCTGAAGCCCAAGCCACCAATGGATATACCCACGGTTCCAAGAGCACTCTTCTTGATAAATTCTCTTCTTTTTGTCATTTTGATTGAATTTGTGTAATTATAAGTAAATATCAGGTTCTGTCTAATCCAGCTCTTATTTTATCCATTCCATATATAGTGCATATGGTTTCTCTTTTGATTCAGGTGATGCAATTATGAGCTGGTTATTGACATTCTTAGCATGATACGCAGATTTGATTATTGCCAGATCATTATTGATACTTTCCAAATCCGTTCTTCCCTCATTTCCATCTGTTGTTCCAATCATCATGAGTTTCCTCGGAGCAAGAGATGCTGCAAGGTCTGGGATATCATAAGCAGTAAGGGCGCCCGGTACAAGGTTTTGAACAAAACCTGGAAAATAGAAACGATTCATAACAATACTCTGGTAAGAAGAATAAGAATCTACAAGCGCGACCCTGGTGATATCAGTATTAAAAGCTGCGGCATGAAGCATAACTGGTGCCATTTCCTTTCTTGCCAGACCAAAAATCTCACTTACTCCACTTCTTTTCTTCAGCAACATTGAGAGCCTTACAATATCGCCGGCACGTATACCTGCAATACTTCTGTTTATTATAATGGAAGTATACCAGGTATTAAATGAGATTCCACCAATTACCGCATCTCCTTTAAAAGAGCCAGAACCCATTTCTCCCATACCTATTAAATCAGGAGCTAACACTGTAAACCCACCTTTAACAAACCATTCCATCTCCCCTCCCTCTAAAGCCTCAGCAGACTTGTCTGAGGAATGAAGATAAATCAGAGATTTATTATTGGGCTTATCAGGTATCATTAACAGGTAAGGAATTACATAATCACCTTCTCCATAAACAAAATACTTCTCAACAACATACCCATCCCTCTGAAAACGTCCTGTGAAAACGGGTTCCTTAACTTCAGAGGGTGCAATGTATCCAGAAAGCTTTTTAGCTGAGTTGACGATCCCAGTAAGATAGCCCGGGGAATTTGATCTTGAAACCTGTAACTGATCTATTAACTTTTGTGCCTCTTTCCTGTTCAGACTGAAAACTGTCTCTCCTGCAAGTGAAGTTGAGAGTTGTCCTGTGGAAGTTTTCTGTAACTCCTTCGCAGAAGCAAAATCGACAGTGTCCTCCACCGGTGAACCTGGCAACTGAAGATGTTTCTGGAAGAAAGCATACATGGCTTCACGATTCTTTTTAGTATAGCCATGACCGTAATCGTCTTCCGTAATTTCGATATTATCAGGTTTGCCAAAAATTGAATATACACGCTTCAAGTCAGCAAAAGTTTCACGGGATCCCTGGATACTAAAAAAGTCTCTTGTAGTAGCAATTATAAGGGTTGGTTTTGGTGCCCTTACCTCAATAAAATCGGCATGGTCAATTCCATTTGCTGTCTCATGATAAAAATTCTGCTCCCCGTCCTGAACCCCTATAGATTCCAGCAAACGACGATAGCTTGTGATATATCCTGCAGGGGCTGATGCAACAACACGGTCATCAAGTGCTGAGATGTATGCTGTCTGAGTACCTCCTCCTGAAAGACCATGGACACCTATTCGTTTAGGATCCACTTCCTTCCGGCTAACAAGGTAATCAATCCCCCTAATACCATCCCAAAGAAAGTATCTTGCCACGGACTTCGCTATAAGGAAAACCTGAACAGACGGATAGGAATGCTCAAGAGTGGAACTTCCTATTATTGATGCACCTTTTTCAGGATCAAGGTATTGCAACCTTTCACCCTGGCCAATCGGATCAATTGCAAGGACTATAAATCCTTTTTTAACAAGATTAAGAAGAGGGAGTTGGTAAGATTCCAGTCTATACACACCAGTACTATGACCACTGCAGAAAAGAATAGCCGGTGCAGGTTTTTTAACATTATCCGGAATAAAGAGAGAAGCCGTGACAAAAAACCCCGGCTGAGATTCATAAATAATGTTTTCAACCTTATAACCGTTCTTCTTCAAAGTTCCGGTAACCTTTGGCTTTAAATCTGTTTTTTCAGGAAATGGTCCAATAATATTCCATAGAGTTTGCCTTACATCTGCCTGTCTTTTTCTCCATTCATCCAAACTATTTATCTTGGTTAAATCTGCAGATCTGGTCTCAAGCATTCTAAAAGCTTCTCCTGTCAGATAATGATACAATGAGTTGGAGGCATCACTATACTTAAGCCAGTAATTTTTGATTACGTCAAGGTCATTCTGTTTTTGTGCATTAGTGTTTGAAACTAAAAGTAAAAAAGTCAATAGAAAAGTTAAAGTTGTTTTCATAATAAAGATATTCTTTAAAGTAAAAATAATAATGTTAACCTAAACCTCATCAGGAACCACATATGGCTTCCTGTATTCTCTCTTTAACATGGCATCAGCTTCAGGATCGTTTGCGAATTTTTCATAATCACCCATAAACTTCAATTCACGACCCAATCGATAAGAAATATTGGCTAAATGAGGAAGTGCTGATGAGTAATGGCCTTCCATGATGTCACAGGTAAGAGATTCATCTTTTTCAGAGCGTATAGCATCAATAAAATTCACAAAATGTTCTGATCCCGGAGGCGCTGCCATAAAAGTCGGGTCAACAGGTTCGCTTTGGCCCTCTTTTGACCCTGCAAAAGGTACTTTTTCTCTTTTCCGGAAAGCTTTCCAGGGAGTTGCTGATTCGCCATATAATTCAAGATATCCCTCAGTACCGTAAAAAATATTGCCAATACGTATACCAATACTTGACTCATCATTAGAATAACGGCCTCTGGTTTCAAACTCAATTATTTTTCCATCTCTGTATTTTAGAACTGAAGTTTGAGTATTAGGAGTTTGCTGGGCACACTCTTTAGGATCGATACCATATATTCCTCCTGTAGAATATACAGATACTGGATGTTCATTTTTATTCATCCCCCACCTGGCAACATCGAACTCATGTGGACCCTGGTTTCCTGTATCACCATTACCGGTATCCCAGAACCAGTGCCAGTTGTAATGGCCACGCTTCTCGTTATACTGGCGCCATGGCGCAGGGCCTAACCACATGTCATAATGGAGTGAATCAGGAGGAGGAGTATCCTTCGCTATACCGAATGAGTCACGGGGTTTGATACATAAACCTCGTGCCATATAAATATCCCCAATTCCTCCATCATGAAGGAATTTCATAGCTTCATTCAGATTTTTACCTGAGCGGTTCTGAAATCCAACCTGCACACGTACATTATATTTTCGGGCAGCCTCGATCATTTTCCTTCCTTCGAAGATATTATGACTGCAAGGTTTTTCAACATATACATGCTTTCCTGCCTGGCAAGCCCATATAGTGCCTAATGCATGCCAGTGGTTGGGTGTGGCAAAGGTCACCGCATGAATATCAGGATTACTGAAAATCTTTTGCATGTCCCACTCAAGAGCTGGTTTAACACCTGACTTTTCAACGACTGATTTTGTCCTCTCAGGAAAAATCTTCTCATCGGTATCACAGATAGTGACGATACGAACATTACGAATCTCTTTCAGTTTACATAAGTCAGCAATATGAGCTGTACTTCTTCCTCCAAGTCCAATTACTGCAAAGTTAATCCGGTCATTAGCACCAATAACAGACGAATATGAACTTGGCCTTAAACCCATACCCCCTATAGTTATTCCTGCAGTGCCTAACACACTCTTCTTGATAAATTCTCTTCGTTTTGTCATTTTATATATTTTAAAACTAATGCTGCAATCAAATTTATTTTATGATAATGTTCCAGTGATTCAATATATGGTAACAAGTTAGCACAATAAAATAAGATACATTACAAAGCCTAATGTTAAAAATAATTAAAGAGGTTATTATGATACAGGTTGAAGAACAGGAATACACAATTTCTGAAAAATATTACCTGATTAAATCCTCATAAATTTCCATAAATAGCTTCACAGTGAAGCATAATCATCGTAAGGTGACTTATTAATAAATACTAAGTCTTTTTGAATAGTAGCATATGTCCACCAACAACAATTATTGTAAGGTTGAAAAACTTTCGACTTTGATGTAGTGTCGGATAGTCATCTTAATACTTCTCCTGTAAATTAGTTTTGCTTCACAAATTCACACCATGATAATCTGACTTAATAATTGTAATAATGGTATTTATTTTAGTCATTAATTCCATATGGAGTTTATCTGGAATTGATAATATTATCCTTAGGGGGCTATATTTATGTGGTGTACTATTTCGGTTTGATGAACATCATATCGGTCCGTGTGATCCAGCCTGTTCGCAAATCAAGCCGGAACCAGCCCTCTTTGTTCTTCGCGTGAATCCTGGATGGTGACCGTGGGCCAAACTCTTTGAGATCATATTCAAACCATGTTTTTCCCATATCGGGAGAAATTATGATCCCCAGGGTAAATGGCGATGCAACTGCAATATGTGTTGCAAGTATCATACCATCCTGTATGATCATCATCCCGGATTCATATTTAGGATTGAAAAGCATTGTATGTTTTTCAGGATTGGCAATATTAGCCGGATCGCAACAGAAAATACCCCGATCCCAAGGTTCGGGACCATTCGCATCACTAATCCAGTAGAGCTTTCCATCCACGAAGTTTATGCCACCGGCCTTATACCTTGAATTAAGTTTTTCAGTTATGATGACCTTCCAGTTCCAGGAGTCTTTTGAAGCATTGTAAGTACCCCTTAACCAATGGCATTCCATACCTTTGGGTCGGTCACCATCGCCTGTGCAGGCATAAAATGCATTCTCGGCAGGGTTATATGCAACAGAATGTACATGACGACAAAAAAGCTGGTTATCCGGATTACCCAGCAGAGTACCTGATGAACCTCCACCCGCTGAACCGTTATCGCGAAAATAGGGGTTCTGCCCAAATGAATAAGCTATCTTCACAGTCTTTCCATTGTCGGGGGAATAATAGATGTTAGCCGGGGAAGCACCACCTATAACATTGCAATAATTGCCCCATACGAGCATTTCCTTACCTCCTATACGCCATGAGTCCACGCCTGTCAGGGTGTGAAAATACCAACCCGGGTTTTCAGGATTCTGTGGCGTATGTAGTATATAATCAGAGCCATCAGGTTGTTTAACGGTAATTTCCTTGTAAGATCTTAGGTTGTCCGAACTAATATATATTTTCGCCTGAGTAGCGAAAAGAATATTGCCATTTCCAAAAATGTGACTGAACGTTATCTTCTGAGCTTCAGGAAATTCTGTGCGGTGAGGCCATGTTCGGCTGTTGTCTTTGGAAAGACAGATCGAATGCTCTGAAAAACCGAATGCCATTTTGCCCCGCTGTGAGTCAATGTATACATTGTCCTGAGGCTTGCGGTACCAAAAATGATTAGTCGAAGGGAAATCTTCGGAAGTGGCAAGCAGATCCGAGCCCAGTATATGGTTGACCGGGAGTAGAAGTCCTCCTGAAGCAGCTGCCACACTCCCCAGGAACCTGCGGCGGTTAATGTTGTGTCGGATCGTCATAGTAATATTCCTCCTGATAATTAATTATAGTAAACAAATTCAAGTATTGGATATCGATTTAAAATCATATTTCTAATCTGTTACAAGGTAAATAAAAGGGATTAAAACATCCATTTATTTTTTAAATACTTTATTGCAAACTATTACTTTTCCCCGGACACAATGTTTAGTCTCATGCGTGGGATTACTGTTAAAGAGTTGTGATAAACTCGAATTGAGAGAGAAGTTTGCGTGGAGGTCCAAATGCAGCTGCCCCGTTAATATTCCTTAACACACCATTGTCGATCCTTAAACTTTGGATTGTCATATACCTTCCATAATATTTTTTGATCTAAGGTAGGAATTAAAGGATAATAGAGGAATTATGCATATTTTTTTTGTTAGCAAATATAAAATTTGCAACATATCAGAACCAGATCTTTTGAAGCCACTGGTTCTTCGATAAGCAATTAATTTGACTTCAGAGTGAGGAAGTTTGTCCTGTGATAGCTATTAAAATTCAATATTAGCTCTCATCAGGTGACATTATATCAAACAGATCCCTGCAAGTCTCACACTCACTTAAATATTTTTTATAATGATCTTTTAAAGGTACCATATAGTGAAATCCCCAACCTTTTTTTTTATTCACAGTGGACATACGCTGCTGGTACAATCTCATTCTTTCCATGTAAAGATCCAGGTTCCAGAATTTATAGTGGAGGAGTTTATAGTCAGGATGAAATAAAATCCTGATATTATCTTTCCTCCCATTCATATCTAATGGATCAGCCACATGACAACCTGCCTGAAAATTAATCTCAGAAATCTGGTCTGGACGAAAACAACACATCTTTTCCGATGGTTTATGATAATCCCCTTTTGTTGAGAGTTCAAAAGGATGCTTATCTGAAAATAAAGGAGCATTTAAGGAAACCATATTATAACCATATGACTTTATTACATTAAATCCCCGCTTATATGGATCTGAAAAGTTCAGATCAAATACTATTTCCTTTTCTGTTTTTAAAACATGTGCAAATATCTCGTCAAAATCTAAAACAATAACCCAGTCAGCATATCCTCTGGCTTCTTTCCATACATTATTTTTAATATTGAGATACATATCATCCCGTATCTGACCATCTGAATCATAAGTTCTTATCTCAACACGAGGATCTTGTCTAAGCAAATCAACAGAATTGTCTGTACTCATGTTATCGTTTATGATGATCCTCTCAGCATCCTTATATGCTGTAAGAAAATTTTTAACAAAATGACTTTCGTTAAAACAGAGGGTATAAATCCATACAACCTGATTCTTCATACCTTGTGGGGTTTGAATATCAGCAAAGTTCCCCAGAAAGAACTCTTAACCAAAGACCTTGCATAATCGGTTTCTTCTTTAAGCCAAACCATACCTGATTTTGCAAGAAGATCTATCCAATACTCATCACTTTGACAATTAACATGATGGTGGCCTGGCTGATCAGGAACAGCATGAGTAAAAACGAGTACCTTGCATGCAATAAACTGTGGTAAAAAATTAGCAATAAATATCTGATGAACATGCTCAACAAATTCACAGGACAAAACCATATCAACAGGAACAGGTTGTAATGGTCCTTTAACATAATCGTGAATAACTATTTCTGATTTTATCGTCGGGACAGCGTTCTCTTTATTATCCTCCAGACCATCTGAACCATAAACCTTAATCCCATTCTTATGAAAGTAATCCATAAGGTGACCTTCGCCACATCCCACATCGAAAATTGATTCAGGTTTATACTTCTGTATTAGAAAATCAAATACTCCTTTGTCAAAACATCTGGGATCTCCTCCAAATATATTTCCTCCCAGCCAGGGACGCGATTTATCAAATATTATTCCGGTTCCCCTGTCAACACTTGCTTTCATTAATATACATTATTCAGTTAGAACTAATCAATTTACATAGAGGCTCCTGAACTCCTTTGGGGTCATTTGGGTTACAGCTTTAAACTTACGGTTGAAATTGGAAAGATTATCAAATCCCGACGAATAACAGATATCTGAGATAGAGTTTCCATTCTCGATCAATAGCTTTTTGGCATGACAAACGCGCAATTCCGTAAGGAAAGTCATGAAAGTTTTTTTTGTGCTCTTCTTAAAGTATTTACAGAATGCATGAGTTGTCATATTGGCCATGTCTGCCACATCCTGAATATGAATTTTATTTTGAAAATTAGCAATTACATATCCGTGGACTTTCTTCAGACGCCCTATTGAGCGATCAGTATGATTTAATATTGGCAGATCGGAAATAAATGCTTCTGTTAAAAGAGGATGGTTTTCTGATTTCGACAGCTCATAAAGTATCTCCAGCATCAGCATGATTCTGAGAGGTCCTTCACACGATATAAGGAGATTCATTTTTCCCGGAATGCAACTTCTGTTTGCACCAGGAAAGCAGATCCCACCCTTGGCCTTAAAAAGAAGTTCCTTAATCGGCAGCATTTCCGGTAATGAAAAAAAGTGCTCTCCAAGAAACTCTTCCGAAAACATTATAAGAAAAGCATAAGCTCTCAATTCATCAGATTCGTAGTATTCCTGATCATTATTCCAATAATGGGGAATATTAGGACCTAACAGCACGAGGTCTCCCTCCTGAAAATTCTCAACACTGTCACCTACAAAACGCTTTCCCTTGCTCTGGATTACATATTTTAATTCATATTCAGGATGAAAATGAAATTCACTGTCAAAATGAGGAAGCTTCAGCTCTTTTGCAATGAATGAGAATCCTTCATTAATTATTATTTTCTGATATTGAGCTCTCATAAATAATACCTTTTTGTAATAAAAAATACTATTAGCTTAAAACCTTCGACAAAATAATATTAATTTCTGACAATTCCATACCATTTACATTATTTTGATATTAGTAATTTTGACTCGGTTTTTGGATCGAAATCATAAGAACTTATCGGATTATTATGTAAAACTACAGGTTAATGTAACCAGGGACAGCAAACCTAAATTGAAAATAAACAAAATAGTCAACTATGAATACAATAAAGGTGATTATACAACAATTAATTGACAGGTTATCTGATTTGGTAAAACCAGTTATTATAAAAGGGGGGGCATTTCCGGCACTAATTTTAATACTGACTCTTTTTGTTAATAATACCACGGCCAGTCAATCACCAGTATTCAAAGTCAGGGCTCTCTGGGTTGATCCAAGCGGATTTGGAACAGCTGAAGCTGTAGATCAGATGATATCCAGATGCCGGCGTGCCGGAATTAATACAATTCTACCTGATATCATGGTTCATGGAACTGTTTATTTTAAATCATCCCATTTTCTAGGCAAGGTATCGGCTGACAATGATTTTGATCCTCTGGCTTATATGGTAAAAAAAGCTCATGCTGCCGGTATAAAAATACAAGCATGGAGCTGTGTTTACTATGAGGGAAGAGGGACTCCGAGAAACCCGGAATGGGTAAGTCAATCATTTGACCGCAATCCACAGGAACAAATCTTCCTGTCCCCCGCACATCCGGATGTAAATCCTTACCTCCTTTCAGTACTTAAAGATCTGTTAAAATACGATATAGATGGGATACACCTGGATTACTCACGTTATTGCAATGCTGCATTTGATTATTCTGATGGAGCGAGAAACAGATGCAAGTCTGAATTAGGATTCGATCCCCTTAATTTTCTGGATCATCCTGAACTAATTGTACCTGCTGAAAATGATAATTTTCCTGTACGGGTACTACATCCTGAAACACAAATTAAAAAGGTGTGGGAAATAGGGGCTGTAGAACGTAACATGAACCGCACAGGGGCAGGATTCGCCTTTGTTTCCGAAAACCCTAAAAATATTGATGACCTCCACATACCAGGATTACTGATCATAAGTCATTATACTGATGTAAACCCTAAAATGGCAATTGCAATTAAAAAGTATGTTGATCGTGGTGGAGATCTTCTATGGATTGAAGCAACAAACACCACCTTGTCAAAAAGTCCGGAACTTCAGAATATCACCGGACTCAAAGGGGCAAAATGGCTTCCTCAGAGTCGGGTATCCTTTAAAAAGGAAGGAGACCATCCGGTTGGTCAGATGATTCCATCGAATATCTTGAATACCTCCGGGAGCATGCCTATACCTGTTGATGCACATATTATAGCCAGACTAAATACAGGTGAACCAGCTATCACAATCAATAAAGTTGGAAAAGGTAAGGTTATGGTGATAGGATTCAGGGCAATGGAAAGTAATGCTGATCCAGTTATTTTACTATTAAGAAATATCATAGATTGGTTCAGGGCAGAAGCTGGTGTAAAGGGAACAGATATTCTTGGTGAAAAACGCAATCAGTGGATTAACTGGAGGGAAAGCCATGTAACAAGCCTGGTACGTGATTTCAATAAGGCAGCAAAGGAAAAGAATCCAAACCTCCTGGTTACCTCTTCTGCCGGAGTCGGTCCTCAGCAGTTAAATGGCACATATCGTGATGGAGCCCACTGGCTGACGGAGAATATTAACGACGCACTGTTCCCCATGAATTACACTCCTGATCCAACTGAGCTGGAAGATATGCTTGAAGAACAGGGAAACTATATACCTCAAGGGAAACAAAATTCTGTCTTTCCTGGTTTACAGTTATATATTGTTAAAGATAAGGTTGTTATGTCACTTGGTGCAGATATTGTAGAAAAAGAGCTGCTTCTTGTAAGGCAGAAGGGTTACCATGGATTTTGCCTTTTTGCCTATAACAGCCTCTCAGATGAGATCATCGATATGCTCCGGAAGTACAGTAAATAACTAATACCGGACTTAATTTTACCAGTTAACAGGTGTTTTCACCTGGAATCATTCAGATTATTAAAACCAGGTCTGCATGGCTTTCTTGTTTTTGAAAAATTGAGATCAAAATTCGTCAAAATCATACTATTGTCTGACAATTTTATATCATAATTACTCATTTGATTATCATATTTTTGATTATTAAATAATGTTAATGTATCAAAGAATAATCACAAACATTTACTGAAAACAAATCTTGGATATGAAAAAAATTGCAGTTCTTGGTTTTGGATTCATGGGAATGACACATGCTTTGAATATTCTTAAGAATAAAGACCTTGTTTTAGCAGCGATTATTGATACAAGTCCTGAGTTAATTAAAAAAAATCTGGAAGCAAAAACCGGAAACTTTTCTACAGGGAATATTCGAACTGAAGACATAGTAAATATACATCAGTACTCTGACTTTGAAACATGTCTACAATCTGAAAATCTCGATGCAGTGCATATATGTGTCCATACTGATCTTCATTATTCAATGACAAAAAAAGCATTATTGCATGAGAAGCATGTCTTTCTGGAAAAACCATTTTGCCTTGATATTAATAAGGCTGAAGAATTAATTGATCTGGCGGAACAGAAAAAAAAGATACTGATGGTGGGCCATGTTGTCAGATTTATGCCTCCATATCAGAAGCTAAAGATGTGGATTGATTCTAAAGAGTTTGGAGAGTTGAAATTTCTCTCGCTTTCAAGGTTTTCTGGTCTTCCCGGATGGGGGCAATGGAAAGAGAAAAAAATCACAGCCAGTTCAGGGGGTGCGCTTTTCGACCTGGTTATTCATGATATAGACTTTGCCTCTTATGCAGTTGGAATTCCTGATGAAATCATAAGCAGCTACCTCCCTGGTGCATTAAGCAAATATGATTATATAAGTGCCATGTGGAACTATAAAACTAAAAATGTTCATGTTAAAATTGAAGGTGGAAATACATTTCATATGAATTTTCCCTTTCAGGCGGGCTATATGGCTCAATTTGAAAAAGCCAGTATTCTATATACCTCATTAAAAGGAGATGTCATTCAGATAGCTGATGACAACAGTGTGAGAGAATTACCTGCAGGTGATGCAGGTGCCGGTTATTTCAATGAGATCGTTTATTTTGCAGAATGCCTGAAAAACCATACTAAGCCATCACAATGTATGCCGGATTCATCACTTCAATCCGTAAAACTGTGTTATAAACATTTATAATCTTATAAAAGAATGAATAAAAATTTAGCTATCAACGGTGGGCCGAAAACTATTGAGAAGAACTTTGCATGGCCTATATATGATGAATCAGATATTAATGCAGTCTCAGAAGTTGTCAGAAGTGGTAAATGGGGTAATCCCGATTGCGGTGACCTTGTAAAAGCTTTCGAGAATGAGTTTGCATCTTTTTGCGGAACTAAATATGCTCTTTCATGTGTAAACGGATCTGTAGCCATAAGACTTGCGCTCATTGCCTGCGGTGTTAAGCCAGGTGATGAAGTTATCGTTCCACCTTACACATTCATCGCGACTGCATCAGTTGTCCTCGAAGCTAATTGTGTTCCTGTATTTGTCGACATTGACCCAGACACATATAACATCGATCCGTCAAAGATTGAAAATGCAATCACTAAAAGGACTAAAGCCATTATTCCGGTACATTTTGCAGGACAATCCTGCGATATGGATAAAATAATGGCAATTGCAAAAAAACACAGTCTCAGGGTTATCGAAGATGCATGTCATGGCCATGGAGCAGAATACAAAGGAAAAAAACTTGGCAGTATCGGTGATGCCGGATGCTTTAGTTTCCAGTCATCCAAAAATCTGACCAGCGGAGAGGGAGGCATTGTAATTACCAATGATGTGAAATTATATGATATGATGAATTCACTCCGAAATGTCGGAAGGGTAGCAGGCGGGCAATGGTATGAGCACCATAACCTCGGATGTAATTACCGTATCACACAATTACAGGTCGTACTTCTATCAAAACAGTTGCAAAGACTTAAAGAACAGACAAAAATCCGGCATGATAATGGTACTTACCTTAACTCATTACTGGAGAATATTGATGGAATAAAACCTCTGGTCAGAGGACTTGGAGAGACTATACATAGTTATCACATCTATATCTTCAGGTACGATAAAACTAAATTTAATAACCTTTCTAAGGTTAAATTCTCTCAAATGCTTGCAGCAGAAGGCATTCCATGTTTTATGGGATACCCTCAGCCACTTTACAAACAACCTCTTTTTCAAAAAAAGAATTTTTTGTGCTATGCTATTCCCGAGGAGGTAGACTATACAAATGTGATTTGCCCGGTAACTGAATATGCATGTTATGAAGAGGCAGTATGGATTATGCAGAATGCAATGTTTGGATCAAAAGAAGATATGAAAAAATTTGCAGAGGCGATAATAAAAATACAGAGATCTGTATTGGAATAGTGAGAGGTGTAAGCTGCAAATATGTTTTAACCGAAGCTTAAGATATCCCTGTTTTTATTAATATGGGTACACTCTGTTTCCTGACTTTGTGTCCATAGGTTGCATAATAGAGCACAAACAGGTATATCGGGATGACTATGAGATAAGCAGTATGAGGAGTACTTTTATCTGCGAACCAGCCATAGATTAGGGGGATTACAGCTGCACCTGAAATAGCCATAACCATCATTGACGATCCAATCTTCGTAAAGCGACCAAGCTCATTAATTGCTAATGGCCATATAGAGGGCCACATTAATGAATTTGCCAAACCGAGCAATGCGATGAACATCACTGAAAGAAATCCGTTAGTAAGCAATGCCATTAAAACAAACACCAATCCCAGAAGTGAAGATAAAATCAATGCACTGTTTTGTTTGAGATATTTAGGAATTGCTATGATTCCTATAACATATCCAACAAGCATAGCGAATATCGTAAAAGATGAAAAGAATTTTGCTGTGGCTATCGGTATATTAAGGAAGACTCCATAACTTATAATAGTATTACCGGCTATAACTTCGACACCTGTATATAGAAAGATTGTAAAAACGCCTAATAACAGATGTGGAAACTGGAAAATACTTGTTTTGTCGGATCCGCCTGAATCGACCATCGCATTTTCCTCTTCAGTATCAATATCCGGTAGATTTGAAAAATACATGAACACAGCCAACAGAAGCAATGCAATCATTATCAGAATATAGGGTACAATTACCCGGGAAGCAAGGGCATCCAACTCAACATTTTTTTGTACAGGTGTCATTGATGTTATTTTCTGTACTATCTCATCAGCACCCTTTAAAGTAATGAAACCAAGAATTGCAGGTGCCAGAACACCTGCCACACCATTGCATATGCCCATAATGCTGATTCGTCTTGCTGCACTTTCTATGGGTCCTATTATTGTCACGTAGGGATTAGAAGCTGTCTGCAACAGGGCCATGCCTGCACCCTGAATAAACAATCCGGTGAGAAACAAACCATAGGTCCTGGTCAAGGCAGCCGGAACAAAGATAATTGTACCCAACGCCATTATTACCAACCCTGCAGTCATACCCTTTTTGTATCCTGTATATTCGAGGAACCAGCCTGAGGGTACTGATGTAAAAAAGTATGCAATATAAAATGAAAATGCGACAAGGTATGATTGAAAATTATTCAATTCGCACGCTATCTTGAGATAAGGAACCAATACCGCACTTAACCATGTTACGAAACCAAATACAAAAAAAAGCGCCCCTATTATTATAATCGGACTCGATATATCCTTATATATCTTTCTGATTCCGTTCATTTTAATTTTGTTAACATTCCTTTAGAGCAATAGCCTTCTCTTGGAACATGTTTATCGCTAACGTTCAAGAGTTTTTATGGTATTGAGAATAGTCTCATCAACAGTCATTGGAAAGACTTCTGGCATACCGTACCAGAAGAATGAATTCAATCCCTCATAGCCTCTTTTTTCAATATGCATATGAGTTGGAAGATAACTCGAGACGTCATTAGTATAACCCGCCACAGATATAAGTTTATCTGGCCAAAGGTTTTTAACTCCGAAACTATAACCTGTTGTAGTCTCCCTTGAAAATCCCACCAGTTTCCAATTGCCTATGTTAAGTGTATTTACATAAACTGGTAATTCTGAAGCCATTGTACCTTCTTTATTATATTTCAGCATCAAATCACACCATTTAACATTTTTTTCAGCATCAATATTCCCTGGTTTATCACTGTTTTGTGCTCTGTACTCAAGGATTTTTTCATCTGACCATGGAGTAACAGGGATATTAATTGTATCAAGGTAACAGGATATTTCTCCCTCGATTTTTGTCATGGGCTTGTTTAAAACTGCAATTACCTCATTTGCAAGTTTCTCGCCTGAAATATATTCACCATTATCTTTAGGATTGATATCACCTGCAGTACCTTGTAAGAATAATGAATTTGCTGTTCCTGTCCGCTCTTCAACCAATTTTCTTGCAATTCCCGGGTAATTTGCGCTTAAAGTATAATGTAGTTTGCCTGCTGTACTGAATACAGGATGGCATGATGCTAAAAAGAGATAGTTATCGCTATTTTTGCCTGCATAATCAACCTTAATGACATCAACAGCACTATCATATAGCTCGGGATGATCTTTCAGACTCCTGTTGTAACCAATATCCACTGTTCCTCTTCCAAAGTATAAATCAGCCGGAGCTAGTGTTTTAATAGCATTATCAACAGCAGAAACGATTCCGTTTCTTACTGTCTGATAAAGATAAACAGAGTCAGGTCGCTGGTTTGGTTGCTGCCATGTGAGCCAGTTTTGGGAGACAGGGGCAAAATGTGTGTGTGAAGAATTTATAAAAATTGCTGAAGAGGGCAGTTTATGATTATTATAAATCTCCTTCTTCACCAGACCTGTAAAAGTATCATTGAGTCCACAAACATCAACATTGACAATTACAACTGTTTTACCACCATTCCTTACTGCCATTGCCCTGGCAGAAAGATTTCCTTCACTGCGATGTTCACCCATGTACAGGATATTCTCCTTACTTACACCATAAACAGCATTATCAGCTATTGTTATCTGACAAATATCTTCTTTTACAGAAGCTCCGTTTTTATAGGCAGCTCTAAGCCAGTAATAATCCTTTTTTGCAGGTTCACATTGAAACATCACACCCTCATTAGTCATTGCATATAGTTTCCTGTTATCAGCTGCAAGACTTACTATACCATTCATGGATTCCATTTTTGACCACTGGATTATGCCTTCTGAAATATCAGTTGACCACATCGATCCACTTCCATTAGAAGTAAAAAGTTTGGTCCCTGAAGCTGCCAATGTTGTTACAGAGTTGTCTACTGATCCAATCTTCTTCCATTTAATAGATCCGGAAACTTTTGTTTCAAGTAATTCACCATCCTTATTAACAGCATAAAGTTTATTGTTTAATCCGGCTATTGATTTGATATTTTCAGCCTTACCTGCTTTTTTCCATGAAGAATTGCTGTCAGAGACATTTTTCCACATCAGGTCATAATTACTGACAATAAACAATTTACCCTCAACACCTGCCATGGCAGTAACATCTGACAGTTGTTCAAGCTCTTTCCACTGAAGTGAAAAGCGTCCGTCACGTGGAGCTCCATAACCCCCGAGATGAAGGGATATTAATGATTTACCAGGCTCTATGCTGACCTGAGCAGTTCCTACCTGGTAGGAAGATTGAGCATCGCTTATTCCTGGTAATATTAATAGGATGCAGAGAATGAAATTTCTAATTGAGTTCATCAGAATAATATTTAGTTTTTGTATAATTATTATCAAATTTCCTGTCATCTGGTTTTTTGGATCCAACTAAAAGTCTTTCTAAGGTATGATAACACTCCAGCCCTGTTTTTTGTTCTGCAATGAAACTACAGCAAAATGGCCTGATAAACTTTTCCTCTCTTTTCCACTCCCAATTTCAAGCTTCCCATAACCTGAGGATGACATAATATAATCAGTTCCAGATATCGTTTCCACCTCAATTACCCCAGTTTTGTCAATCAGCCTGACATTTCGTACAAATGGCTCAGTTCCATTATAACCTTCAAAAAGTGATATGAAAGTCTTTTCCCCTATCCCTTCCGTGCGGCGCACTATATAAGGTATTGTGGTTCCAATATCAGAGTTTTTCCAGTCGCGCTGACCCCAGCCATCAGCAACGTAAACTTGCTCCCCCTGCTGACCTGCTGACCATGCAACACAATTCAAATCTGAACCGCTCTTCCATGTTGCCCGCCATACACGTGCATCATCAGAAGAAAGGATATTTTTAAAATCGTACAGGCTTTTATCTTTTAATGGTTGTAATTTTAAATCATAAACATCACAATTTGAGGCTGCACTGTGAAAAACATAATCCTGTTTTATTCCTCCCTCAACCCGAAAAAAGTCTACAACATAATTGTGTCCGCTACCATGATCAATTATCGCTGAAGTACGACGATATAACTTTGCCTCAGGATATGCGTTGGATGACATCTCCATCACTTTGACATGATCAGAGGTTCTGAAAAGAAGAATCTCTCCACCCCGATCATTATTAACCTGATCCCTTTCATCAATCAAAACAGTGTTGTGAGCTAAGGTTCGTTTTGTCATAGGTTTCATGGGATGATCCCACAGATAACCCAGATCTGATAGAATTTCGTTACCCTTCTTCCAGTAATAAAGGTTAAGACTGTCACTGTCATGATGTATTCCCCAATGGCTGGCACTCATTAATAACAGGCTCTCCCGGCCATCTTTTCCTGTACGCAAATGCCCGATTCGTAATGAAGATGGTGCCCAGTCGGGTAAAACTAAAGATGGGGTATTACCTTTTTCAATGCCTGGTTGCCGGTAATAGAATGAGAATGAAGTTGCCCTTCCAGGCCTGGCCAGATCGTATGGTAGTTCCAGAACAGGCTCTTCATCAGTATTCTGACCTTGTACCTGAGGGTTAAATACTGGGGAGCCGCTATTTAAAGTGAGATCATTTCCGCATAATTCTTTCAGCAAAGCAAGATATTCTTTTTGCTCAGGATAGTTGGCAACCATTAATTCAATATAAGAAATACTCAGGTTTGTACTGCGGAATGAGTCGGCATAAGGAGGATAATTAAGATCCCCCTGAAGACCTCTGAAAAATGCGTCCCATACTCTTTGATATGGTGTTTTATGGTAAAGATCAAGAGACTCTATCCGATTTCCTGAACCATCAATATAACCCGGAGGATCAGTATAACCACGTGCTGCATGGGCCATGTCCCAGATTCCTCCAAGTGTCATCAATCCATAAAATGGAGTTTCGCTGGATGTTCCGTCAGGGAGGAACCATCCATCAACAGTTCTGTTAAAACTATCAAGTCCAAAACGAACCATTAAGGGATGACTAACACACATGCCGACAAGAGCCACTGCTGTACGGTTGCTAACAGACTTATTGTTAATTTTTTTGTCACATACCAGAAGTATTGTACTTTCAAGAAGAAGATCCCTTTCAATTTTAAGCATATCAGCATCAGTATAAACTGGCTTACCGGATAGATCTTTTGCATTACAGGTGAAGTCATAAGCCTCAACAGTTTTCCTCACAAAATCAGATTCCAATCCTGTTCCGGTTGACCGGCCTGCACTCCAGAATCCCGTCCATAAGCTTTTATCAGGTTCATTAGGAGGAGGGCATATTTCCGGCTCTGGAAGATTGTTTATGAACCTTGCGGCAATACGAGGATCCATATCGGCATATTCACCATAACCGACATGAATCATCCAATGAGGATAACAATCAGCTAACCTCAGTAATATTGACCTGCAGGCAACAGCGTACTGAGGATCAGATGAGAGAAGATATGCTTCAGCAAGTGTCCTCGAATAGTTAGTGATCCACTGCACTTTTCTGGATCGTATATTAGCACTAAATGAGGGTCTCCCTTCCTTATAGCCGAAAATAACAAAAGGCTCGCCACCACAATACGTTATTGTCTGGGCTTTTCCCCATTTAGTTTTTAATATAATATTTTCCGGATAACTTGAATTTGGGAATATAGTACCACATATGTCACAAAGAAGCTGTTCTGGATTCTCTATTTTCCAGGTCCATAATCCATGAGGATAAACAGGTTTACCCTGAGCACGACATGCCGGACAAGGGGTCATTCTTGGATGTCCAGGAGTAGTATCTTCTATCATCTTTTCCAAAAAAGCGGGAGTAATATATAAGAGATACCGTTGTGCATTTCTTTCTACTCTAGCTGCATAATCTCTTGCCCAGCCATATCGTCTCATATTTTCATGAGCACAATCGAGGTCATGGGCTTTAATGGTCAGACATGGATGCTTAACTGTGGTACGATATTTTTCCCATAAAGACCAGTCAAGAAGCGGTTCATCATCATTTTGCATAACCAGCTCCGCTCCCATTGCAGAAGGTTTTGAGAGCCCAAAATACAAACCTGCACCTCCAAGGGTGACATTTCCTATAAACTTCCTGCGGGAAAAAACTTTGTCCATCCAATTAGCTGTGATATATCAGAATTATTTTGAAGTGCCCTGCTCAAAGATCCATTTTACTTTATTTTTCTGTAAAGAACCTGCAGTAAAATGACCTGAAAAAAATTTCCTCTCTTTTCCTTTTCCGATACCAAACTCTCCGGAGTCATGCATTGACATAATATAGTCTTTTCCCAATATCGTTTCCACTTCAATTACCCCGGTTTTGTCTATCAGCTTAACATTACGTACAAAAGGTTCATCGCCATTGTACCCTTCAAACAGAGATATGAAAATTTTTTCCCCTTCCCCTTCGGTACGGCGGACTATATATGGTATCGTTGCTCCAATATCGGAGTTTTTCCAGTCGCGCTGCCCCCAACCGTCAGCGATATAAACATTCTCACCTTTCTGGCCAACTGACCATGCTACACATTTCATGTCGGGACCACTCTTCCATGAAGCGCGCCAAACCAAATCACCATCTGCTGAACGAACATTATTAAAGTCGTACAATTTGAAGTTTTTTGATGGTTGTAATTCCAAATCCAGAATATCACACTCCGTATCAAAACCATGAAAAACATAATCCTGTTTACCACCACCTTCAACACGGAAAAAGTCAACAACATAATTACGACCATCTCCATGATCAATTATCGCTGAAGTACGACGATACAATTTTGCGTCAGGATATGCTTTAGATGACATCTCCATCACTTTGACATGATCAGATATTTTGAACATGAGGAGATCGCCGCCCCTCTCACTATCAGATTGATTCTTTTCATCTATCAAAACAGTGTTATGAGCTAAAGTACGTTTGGTTTGTGGTTTTAAAGGATGATCCCAGAGATAACCCAGATCTGATAGTATTTCATTACCCTTTTTCCAGTAATAAAGGTTAAGGCTGTCACTGTCATGATGTATTCCCCAGTGGCTGGCACTCATTAATAACAGGCTCTCCCGGCCATCATTTCCGGTACGCAAATGTCCGATTCTTAACTCGGGTGGTGCCCAGTCAGGAAGTTTAAGAGCAGGAGCAGTTGTCTCTTCCAATCCTGGTTTACGATAATAGAAGGAAAAAGCTGAATAACCTGCAGGTTTTGTAAGATCATAAGGAAGAATCAGAACAGGTTCATCATATGTTTCACTTACACCAATACTGTTATTGCTATTAAGGGATCCGCTGTGATCCGAAAGATCCGGACCACATTTATCTTTCAGAAGTGCCAGGTAATCTAATCGCTCAGGATAATTGGCAACCATCAGTTCAACATATGATGTATCGAGGCTAGTCCTTCGGAATGAATCTGCATACGGTGGATAACTCAGATCACCCTGAAGACCTCTGAAAAATGCATCCCATACCCGATGATATGGTGTATTATGGTAAAGGTCCAAAGAATCTATCCTGTTACCTTTATTATCCCTGTAACCAGACGGATCGCTATAACCCCTGGCAGCCTGAGCCATATCCCATATGCCACCCAGCGTCATCAATCCATAAAATGGTGTCTCGCTGGATGTTCCGTCAGAAAGATACCAGCCACCAACAGTTTTGTTAAAACTATCAAGCCCAAAACGTACCAGTCCAGGATGACCAACACACATCCCTACAAGAGCTGCAGCTGTCCGGTTACTGACCGACTTATTATTAATTTTATCATCGCATACCAGCAGAATTGTACTTTCAAGTAACAGATCCTTTTCTATCTTCTTTCTAACTGAATCTGTAAAAACGGGATTGCCCGAATCATCTCTTACAGAACAGGTAAGATCATAAGAAACAACCATTTTACGGATAAAGTCTGATTCCAGACCAACACCTGTAGCCCGGCCTGCACTCCAGAATCCGGTCCATAAACTTTTATCAGGTTCATTAGGTGGAGGGCATATTTCAGGTTCAGGAAGATTTGTTATGTACCTTGCTGCAATACGAGGATCCATATCAGCGTATTCACCATAGCCAACATGAATCAGCCAGGTTGGATAACAATCTGCAAACCTCAGGAGAATATTCCGGCAGACAGTCGCATATTTAAGATTTCCGGTAAGCAGAAACCCCTCAGCCAGGGTACGACAATAGTTTGCAATCCATTGAACCTTCCTTGAACGTATATTTGCACTAAATGATGGCCTGCCTTGCTTATAACCAAAAATAACGAAAGGCTCTCCACCACAATAGGTTATTGTCTGGGCTTTTCCCCATTTGGTTTTTAATATTATATTTTCCGGATAACTGGAATTTGGAAAAACAGTACCACATATATCACATAGAAGCTGTTCAGGATTCTCTATCTTCCATGTCCATAATCCATGCGGATGGACAGGTTTACCTTTATCACGACAGGCAGGGCATGGAGTCCACAGAGGATCACCCGGCGTGGTTTCTTCAATCATACTCTCCAGAAATGCAGGCGTCATGAGATGAAAATAATGCTGAATATTCCTTTCAATCCTTGCAGCGTACTCCCTGGCCCAGCCATATCGTCTCATATTTTCATGAGCATAACCCAGGTCTGTTGCTTTGATGGTGAGACACGGATGTTTTACTGTCTCCCTGTATTTTTCCCAGTCAGACCAGTCAAAATTGTTTATATAATCTTCGGTTTTATCAATGTTACCAAAAACATCATTAACCTGCGAAAGTCCAAAATATAATCCGGCTCCGGCAGTGGTAACATCACCAAGAAATTTTCGACGGGAAAGATTTCGTGACATAAATTATAATTTTTTACAAAAACACATCCATTTCAGGAATTACCCTTGATGGATGTGCTTTAACATTATACAAATATACAGATTATGACTTTGCTAATTCTGCTGCATTTTTTTGAATTTTACGAATAGCTTCAGCAATCTGTTCCATATCCGTTTTTGTACCAAGTAACATTGTCTGATAGAACCATACTGCCTGATCGGTAAACTTATCATTATCAGGACATTGACTTCGTTCGAGCCACTCGGTCATAGTTTTTCCCCCGTATATTTTCAGATAATATGGATTCTTAGCCAGGTCGGTTACATAAACGGCTTTATTCATCTTAGTTTTCTCTATGCGTTTGGTAATATATCATTTAAAAAATGAGGTTGTAAAAATATTCAATCTAAAAGTCCGGAAAATATTACCCCTGAAAAAGGGAAATAGATTACTTATTTGTCAGGATCAAATCGGACTGGGTAGACCAAATTTTTATACAACCTCAATTATACTTTTATTTTTTCAAAACTCAGCCGGGTTATTGGGTAGTTATTGTTTTGCTGTAGTTATAATAACTACCCGCAGCATTTGTACGTCCGGCAGCTCTGATGTAATATTTTGTTCCTGCTGTTAAGCCTGTAATGGTAAAGATCATTTCACCGGCTGTCAGGTTTTGAGAAGTAACAGTCTCAGTCTTTTGACCTCCTCCGAAGAATGTAAATAAATTCGGATTATTAATGGTACTCCATATAACTGCTAACTGATTTAATACCTGTTCAGAATGTACTTTGGTGTATTCAACTTTAACAGTTGCAGTTGTACCAACAATACTCTGAAGAGTTGCTTTTAGCCTGACATTTGGAAGTACTTTAATATCAACCTCTGTTTTAGCTGAGATTGTAATACTCATAGTATCAGTTACCATTTTAAAAGCTCCGACAGCAAAAAGTCTATAATTACCGGGAAATAGAGCTGCGTTAATAAAGTGTCCATCAGAAAATGACTGACTTAATATTGGTTGCTTTGATGTACCCTCGAAAATCTGAATTATAGTACCGCTGTTAACACCTCCATTTTCAATCATTTCGTTTGTCAAATTATCAATTACTCTTCCTGACAATGTGGCATTTGGAGCATCATAATTATCGATCGAACAACCTGTGATCAATATTATTGTCACTAATAAATATAATAGTTTTTTCATATTCATTTTCATTTTAATACCGATTACCATCCCGGATTATTTTCAATATTCTTATTAGTACTAATATAGCCTGAAAGATTACTGTAATAATCTTTTTCCTCAAAAATTCGAGACAATCCTCCATCCAGAGGATAACCACTTATCTTTTTGAAAATATATTTATAAGTAGACCCATTATATTTCAGATATGGATATAACCCATGCATAAATGTGTTTTTAAAGAGGTCCGTTCCAATTCTCCAACGTCTGATATCCCAGAATCGCTTATCTTCAAATGCAAGTTCAACTCTTCTTTCGTTCCGTAACCTGTCTCGGGTAAGTTCTGCTGCTATAAGTGGTTTGATACCTGCACGATTTCTGACCTGGTTAATTGCATCAAGAGCCTGTGTGAGATTGGTTCCAGTCTCCACGGCAGCTTCAGTATAATTTAGAAGTACCTCTGCATATCTGATCTCTATATAATTCTGATCGGAATAGTTTGGTTCTACAACAGCCTTACTTGGATTGGTAATTTTCCTGATATAAAAACCTGTCTTAGTATAGTTACCTGTGGGGAAAGGACCATCCATTCCAACCTGTATCACAGAGGGATCTTTTGGAAAGGGGACACTCTCTGTTTCATAAAGTTTCCCATCTGTATCGTAAATACCCCTGTATATCTGAACAGCTCTTCCGACATAAGGAGTTCCTGATCGGAAAATACTTGCTGCAAAACGCGGATCTTTATTTTTATAAAGATCATCAGGTGAAGTAAACTCTATACCGTCTACATTCAGTATCCCCGGGGTTCCATCAGTATATTCATAAGATTCCACCAGTTCGAGAAGGGGACAAATAGCACTACCCTGATTGGTAGTAAAACCCTCTGGGATATTTAAATTGTCCCAGCTATGTGGTTTATCAGGGAAGCTATAAGCTTTCTGAAAGATAATCTCTTTGTTATTTTTATCAATAAAAATCTGCTGGTAATTTGAAACAGGGTCCCCTGTCTTGCTGACTGAATTATACAATTTATCATAAAGACCATATTTATTGCTCTCCATTACTGCTTTTGACGCATTAAGAGACTCAGTAAAATATGTGTTAGCTTTTGAGGAAGGAATTCCAACCAGTCCGTTCAATTGTACAGTTCCATATTTTGCAACTGATCCTGCAAAAAGCATTGCCCTTGATTTTAATGCCTGAGCAACAATCTTGGTGGCACGGTTTGAATTATTTGCATCCCGCGTATCAGGAAGATCAGCTATTGCGGCATCCAATTCTTTTAACAGAAAATCATATACTTGATCTTCTGTGTTCCTTGGTACCTGCAAAGCTTCAAGGTTGTTATCAAAAGTCTGAACCTCGTTAATGATTGGCATTCCACCATATTTTTTTGCCAGATCAAAATAATAGAAAGCACGTATAAAACGACATTCAGCTGTATATTGCTTAATTTTTTCTTCAGAAATAGTTGCTGTTTTGATCCTTTGAATAAAATAATTGGCCTTCCTTATCCATGAATACATGCCTGTATTTAGTACATGGGCATGATTACCGTAGTTACTTACAGGAGGATTCTCCTCATGATATGAAGATTCATCCGTGAGATTTGCGAGGTGTGGGTTTCCCGTAAACCCCATGGGTATTGCATTATATAATGCCACGAGGTAAATATCAATCAGCTGCTCCGACACCCATACATCCGCATCTGAAACCATATTTAATGGCTTTCTATCCAATGTATCTTTAATACAACCAGACAGAAGTATTATTGTCAAAAAGACTATAACTATTTTGCTTTTCATAATTAGCTAATTAAAATGTTATATTGATTCCAATATTGTATGTTTTCTGTTGTGGATAGTATGATAACCTTCCACTTGGAGTTTCAGGATCGATTGGTCCTAATTTGGAGAATGTCAATAAGTTCTGCCCGCTTAATGAAAATGCGAGAGACTGGAAGCCCCATCTTTTAAACAGGTCATTCTCAATATTATAGCTAATACTTAACGATTTAAGTCTCAGATAAGTAGCATCTAATAACCAAAATGAAGAATTTAATTTATTATTAGGTGCTCCATCGTTAATTGTGCTTGGATATTTACCAGGTATCCATTTTGAAGTTGGATCCAAGGGATCTTCATGACGCCATCTGTCCATAAAATACGCATATGCATTCATCCCGTTTGCAAAAGGTTGAATCAGAAAATGTTGTTGCTGAACATTAAAGTGGGAAGCTCCCTGCCAGTTCATATCCAACGTAATCTTTTTCCAGATTGCATTTAATCCGAAACCATAGTTGATCTCTGGTGTTCCACCTCTCCCAATAATTTGGATGTCATTTCCATCAACAACCCCATCCTTATTGAAGTCATCATATTTAAGATCACCGGGTCTTAAAGTGGAATTCGCTCTTGCATCCTGAATTGGAGATGCGTAAATATCCTCCATTGACTGGAATTGCCCTATTGTTTTGTAACCCCAATAAAGGTTATTCCACCTGTCTTCTCCATTATTTCTCCAATTATCATATTGATTGTTAAAAGTTCTTTGTTCAAGATGCTTGTTTTTCAATCTGGCAAAAGATAAGTTTGTTGAAAGTCTATATTTAATTTCACCTATGTTGCTAGAATGGCCAACAAAAAGTTCAAATCCCCTTGCATCATCTGAATTAAGATTTTCAAATGGTAAAGTGGCACCAAATGTACTGGGAAGCTGAGTGGTTCTCCTTGCTAGCAAACCATCTCTTTTGCGGTAAAATATATCAGCTTCAATTTCCAGCAATTTTTTCCAGAGACTTATGTCAACACCAAGGTCAAAAATCTGACTCTCTTCCCACGTAATATTTGGATTTGGTGTACCTGAATCAACCATACCACCAGTTACAATTCCTCCTCCCAGAATATAATTACCTGAGGGATAGGTATAACCTGTCAGGAACTGGAAGTTACCAGTATTATCACTACCCAGATTACCCCATGATCCTCTTAATTTCAGGTTGTCAATAATTGTCAGATTATCTTTTATAAAACTCTCTTCGGAAAGTCTCCAGCCTGCAGAGATCCCTGAGAAATAACCCCATCTTTTATCAGGGGGAAATTTAGCAGATCCATCATAGCGGAAACTATACTCAAAAAGATATTTACCCGAGTAGTCATAGTTAAATCGTCCTACATAACTTTCCCTTCCATTATCAGAAGCTCCACCACTGTTACTTTTGCCAAGATCGGGGCCAGCAAATATCTGGTCTATTGGCAATACGTAATTAGTTCTTGAAGCCTGAAAATTAGATGCCTGATCCTCACTTACTTCATACAATAACAGAGCTTTTATGTGATGAACACCTTCAAATATATTGTCATAATTAACTGCTGATTGTATACGCACTGCCGATGATTTCCATGAATCTAATACTAATTGATCGGTCCCACGGGAACCTACTCTTGTGGATGTCTTAGTGGTTTCATTCCATGTATAAGTATAATACTTCTTCAGCCACTGTTTCTGATCTCGGAAATACATATCCCGGGCTGCCTTAACATTTACACTCAATCCTTTAATAAAAGGAATCTTATAATTAATAGTTATAGCACTCTCATAAACATTCCTCCGATCCCGTATATAACCTGTCAGATCTCTGTCGAGATATGCAGTTAATCCATAATTGGTAGATGCTATTTTCCCATCGGGTGTTTTTGGTGCGAAAATTGGCCATTGATATTGAAGCCATGAAGCCATTAGATAAGAATCCTGGATAAGGTTGTCCCTATCTTCAACTCTGCCTCCAAACTCAACTGACAGGGTCAGATTATCAGTAATGCTTGCATCAACATTTGATCTGAAATTATATTTGGCATAATCTTGATTTCCTCCCTTCCACATTGAAGCCTGTGATAACTGCCCTAAAAGAAAGAAATATTTGATTTTTTCACTACCTCCCCTTACAGAAATATTCTGTTGCATCTGTGGAGGATAATCACGAACCATATAATCGTAATAATCAAAATTCGGAAAATTCGGATCAGTCCCCGATCGGAATTTTTCAATATCCGCAGCACTGTATACCGGAGCACCACCTAAATTAATTGCAGCTTCATTCTTTAAAATTGCATATTCCTCAGAATTAACAAATCTTGGATATTTTGTAACGTGTTGAACACCATAATTCATAGTATAATTAAACATTGGTTTCCCTATCTTACCTTTTTTTGTGGTTACAAGTATAACCCCGTTTCCCCCGCTTACACCATAAACAGCTGCTGAAGCAGCATCCTTAAGAATAGTGAAACTTTCGATCTCACTGGGATCAAGCCTGGAAAAATCACGACCCACCACGCCATCAACAACAACCAATGCATTTGAAAATCCTCTGATTGATAATGAAACATCATCCAAACCAGGTTGGCCACTCCTCTGCAGTGGTATCAATCCAGGCAGATTGCCATAAAGTAAAGTCGAAACGTTTGCAACCGGAACTACTGAAAGCTTTTCAGAGGAGATTGAAGAGACAGATCCTGTAAGATTGACTTTTTTCTGTGTTCCATAACCTACTACTACTACTTCGTCAAGAGCCATTACTTCCTCAATGAGAGCAATGTCAACTGTTGACATATTTCCAACAGTTACAACTTGATTGACATAACTAATGAAGGAAAATACAAGTACGGAATTCGCATTTGGTACATCAATGGAATATTTACCATTGACATCAGTAATCGTTCCTGTTGTAGTTCCCTGAACAGTGATGTTAACACCCGGAAGTACATCACCTGTCTTGGAATCTGTAACTATACCTGTTACTTTTTTTTGTTGGAGTTCCCCAGCAGAAGCTCCTGAAACTTTAAAATTAACTATTAAAAGGAGAAGCAGAATTAATTTAATTATACTGAGGATTTTTTTTGTACAGACTCTAGTACGAATAGCCTGTTGTAAATTGATTTCTTTCATATTTGCACTATTTAAGTTTTATGCGTTTAAAAAAAGAAAATAGCCGCAATAGTCATTAACCAGATTTCATTTAATTCAGGTTAAGGAACTATTCCAGATAACCAGAAAAGGATGAACCAAATAATAAACTGATTTATTTTTCATAGGCATTACAATTAAAATTGTCTGATAATTAAAGGATTATATGTATTTAACTTATCACAATTCAATTTGCAATAATCAAAATTACAACTAAGGTTGGAATAAATTTATACAAAATTATCCAATAATGATATGATTTAGTCCTGTTTTTTAATCCCTTAACAAGATAGATATACATACTTAAATTGAACAATTCTATAAATAAAAGAGAAAAAATCTAGGTAATCCCTCTCATATGATACTATATTTCAACCGATCCCCCTGATGTTGAAGAAAAGCAACTTGAGAGTAACAATACTTAACTCCTGAAATGTGAATGAGATTTAAATCAGAGCTAATATTTCAAGAGTATTTTTGATCCGGATCCAGTCTCCCTGCTGACAATGAATTTCTCCAGGTTGTCTCCCGTGAAAGATATATGATCTGTACCATCTTTATGAATTACAGTTGTTCCAAATAATGCATCCCGCGTAACATTTATATTTTTCACTCCGTTTTTACTTCCGGATAGAACTGGTTCGAGTACTGTGATGAATCTTACACTCTTACCCTTCCTACGGACAATAATAACAGGTACTCTGTCATCAATACTCTTCAGAGGTCCGTTTCCGGTAAAAATTTCATCTCCTTTTTCTCCAGCCATTATCATATAAAGAGTGGTTTTCTCACCAGTGAACTTTGCCCTGATATACTGTTCCTTTTTGTTTTTATATGCATTTATATCCTTAAGGTAAGCGTACCCGGCAGGAGTATTTTCCAGTTTCAGATTAGTCTCTGACATGTTGCAGGTAACAAACTGACCCTTGTTATGATAGATCCAATCAAAAGTATGTTCAACTCCATCAGTAGATTTTAGTTCATCAATTACGATCAGGTAGGTTGGAGAGAGAAGGAGGAAGCGGTTATGTGTTACATTTTCAAATGCAGGACCTGCTGAAGCAGTGACTGCAGCATATGAATCTGTTGAATTAAAAGCCAGATATTTACCATCAGCCTCCTTTTGGGACTTTCCATCTGCCAGGACTATATTATGTCCTGTTGAAGGCTTATACCATTCCCTGTGTATAGGGAGCCGGTACGCCTGACTGGCAGAGCGTCCAGGATCAACACCAAATTCCTCACCATATCCAAATAGTACAAATGATAGTTTATCGTAATGGCCATGAAATCCTCCAAAAGGTCCGAAAGTAAGCGCTGCTGTCAATTTACCTGGTCCGTCAGTAGCCAAAATGGCATGCCCTGCTCCAGGGATAAGTTTACTTGCTGACTTGAGATATTGACCTTTGGCAGACATATCCCTGCCCAAAACAATCGCATCCCAGTTAACTTCTGATGGAAGATTGGAAAGCAACCGATCGTCCTTGTAGATTGCAAAAGCTTTCTCATTAACCCCCTGGTGAAAAGGAGAGTCCTGCACCGCGTCACCAAATCTTGGCAGCGATCCATCGGACATCATGTAATCGAATGCGATGAAGTACATTTTTCTGAGTGGAGGAAAGTTATAGATATCTATACCCAGCCTTCTGGCACCTTCTGCAATATGGGTCATTGCTGATAAGGTATAATAATGATAACCCCAGGAATTTTCGTACCACATTCCTTCCGGCATAACACTGATATTCATCTGAGCAATAAAGCCATTCTTCTCATCCAACAAAGCCTGACGCAGCAGATTCCCGTCACCCAGAACAGCACCGGCATATAGGAGGGCACCATTATGCCACGTTTGCCAGTTCGACTTGCCTGATTTATACACATTTATACAATTAGCCATTGCCCTGATAAGTTTATCTTCAATATTCTGTTTCTGTATATCAGACAGAGTGTTGTAAATCAGGTCGTAGGCTGTTGCTAAAGGTATCAGTAACATTGCCTCATCGAGTGTCTGGGAGTTAATATGACCTGCAGATCTGTACTTACCATGTTTTCCGGCTGCAATGTCTATACTCTTGTCATTCACCGATGCAGAAATCATCGGATAGTTCAGGTACCGCTGAGCATAACCCTCAAGTACCGAAGCCGCAAAATCAGAATACTTCTTTTTGCCAGTTATTGCCCATGCCCATGCGGCATCCTCTGCACGGCTTATGTTAGAACTGTGCTGACGGTTATAAAGGACATTATCGTAAGGGAAACCACTGAAAATCTTTTTGCATGAAGGACATTGATGGTTATGGGCATCAATTGTTCTGAGTCCTCTCTGACATGAATCACATTGATACCATTGATTGTGTTGTCCTCCTTCCGGAGGAAAGGTCAAAATTGCATCAATAGCTTCATCTGCCCTTGCAAAACGCTTTGCCAGCACATCATGTTCTGCCCCTGATGTTGACCATGCAGCTTTAAGACGCAACAGTTCAGGATTTGTAATGGCAATTATTGGTCTGATCAGAATCTGACCAGACTCCTTCTGATAAGTATGTGTGGAATCCTCGAGTTTATTTTGTTTAATATATTTATTTACAGCATCAATCAAATTATTTTCACAGATTTTTTCAGATAAAATATCCTCATTGGGATCAGATATTGCTCCCTTTAAAGCAGGTTTAGTGCTGTTTTCCCTGATCTGAGATTCAGTTTGAACATATGATACTGATACGGATTTGCTCCTTTTATTAAATGGACTTATGGAACATCCAACAAGAAATAAAAGGAGAAACAATTTAAGATAATTCTTCATGTAAAGTATTTTTTTTTATCCCTTAAACATCACGTTTTAAAACATGAGTATTTCCGGCAACTTCAATAATCAGTTCAAAAGGATCCATTCCTGCAATTAAGGATTTTGGATCAGTAATCAGCCTGCAGGATGGGATTCTCTTCCCTTTAAATGGTACCAGGATTGATACAAACGTGAATGGAGCCTCTCCATTATAACCTGCTGATACCGAAGTTCGGGCTTCTCTCTTGCCATACTCCCATGCATGCCATCCTTCCACTTCCTGAAGCTTTACAGGATACTTGCCGGTTATCTTTATAAGAAGATTGGCATCATCAAAATCTGTTATGATAGTGGAATTATTATTATCAATTTTTATAAGTCCCGGAGCCATAGGAAAATGAATTTCGAGGTTACCTGCTGCATCACTATTGGCTTCATCCAAAATCACAAAAAATGGCAAATCACCATTTTTATCAGTAAACCAAACAGTCCGACGATGTAAAAAGTATTGATACGACTGGTTTTCAACACATAACACATCTTCATTTTCAGTCGATTTCCATAGTAACTGACGTCCGGCGATATTGGTATCTTTTCCATTAAGGGTCATGGTTGGATGCACTTTAGTCTGTCTGTGCCAGGCTCTTGCCTCCTTGTCATGTCCATATGTATAAAAACCTGTATCCGGCATCAGCCAGCGCCCGTATGCAAATAATTCAAATGTACCGTTGTCAGGAGTATCATGTGTACTTATTGCAGGAGGAGAGCAATGCAAAGCCATATATACCTGGCCCGGGCCCCAGTTGTTGCGCATTGAATAAAGACCGGCATCAGGAAAAGCAGAACTTCCATTTGAAGGAAGATATTGAGGATTCAGATTGGCTAAAGCCTCGAATTTTGGATCTTCAAACTTTTTACCGGCTTCAATCAAAGTATTGTACAGTTGCAATGACTTACGATCATCCAAACTGCGCTTACCACGACCTGTATCGCCAAACATAGGGAATCCCAGATCGGGTGTGGACAGGGCAAAAATATGATCGGCCATAGACTTCACCCGGTTATGGAAGTAGCCGGGCATTGTAAGTCCAAGGTCACGAACCCGGCCTTCAATTTCGAGTGCATCACTGTAGACTCCAAAATGATACCCTCCGCACCATTCACGCTGAACTCCGTCTGTAGTGGTTTGAGCAAGAAGATTTTCGCAGGTGATGCCAATTGCAATATCTAACCACCGCTTCTTATCCCTGAATTCAGGAAATGTATGAATAACATTAAAGAAGCCCCGCTGCTCAAAAATAGCTTTGTTATGAACTTCTCCCATTGGCATCTTCTCCGTTTTAACCTGGTGGTCATAAAGGCTGGCTAATAATATGCCCAGAAAATCAGGTGTAAATGATTTAGCATGAACAAAAATTCTGAAATTGCTGCAGATATTTGTAGCCCTGATCCCCGTCTGAAGGTCAAGCCACGGATAACCTTTCCATCCATAAACAGGATGCAGAATGTCAACACTCTTTTCAAGTGGATGTTTGCTTATCCAATCTTTTACAAGTTCTATAAAAATTGCAGCATAACGATCATCACCCGTTGCTTTATAAGCATTGCCCAGATCGCTTACCCAGAAGAAACGGTAAACAGCTGCCACCCATTCGATATCTCCAGCAGGATCAGCAGCCCAGTCAATGTTATTGCCGTAACCTGATGAAGGATATGGTCCCCATTGAAATATATGTTTACCAAGGTCGTCAGCCCGTGTGATATACCTGCTTCCCCCTGCATTGACTGCACGGTCAGAAATTACAGGTTTCGGATAACGCATACGATAGTATTTTAGAAGTTCCGTAAGTGCAGCATTGTGTCCTTTTCTTTCATAAGCTTTGCGGACTGAAGCTAACTCAGGAAGTTCAAGATCAAGAACAGAAAAAAGTGCTGAAGGTGATAATGAAACCAGGTTGCTGTTTTCAACAGGAGTTAATCCTTCCAATGATTCACCAAATGAACTGACAGGGAATAGACTTCCTGTACCGGATGCCAGGGAGATTAATCCGAATTTCTGAATAAACTGCCGGCGGTTTTCAAATTTTTTCATTGATATATGTATTAAATCGATGATTTCACAGTCAGAATCTATTTTTTATCATCATACTTCTGTGCTATTTCAAGAATTATCCTGAATTCAGCATCACCCCCCGCAGGATTCCAGGGAATACCAGCCTCCCCTGATGTATCGGTTACCAGAAGGGAGGAGGCTTTTTCCGTTTGACCATCATTCATCAACAAAGCCCAGTCAGAAACAGTTTTATTACTGAAGACCGTAAGCCATCTGTTAAGATACTCCTGAGATTCTGTGATCCTGCCCAACCTTTTCAAAGCAAGTACTGTTAAATAATTTACAGAACTGCCGCTTCTTCTTCCATTAGTACTGCTTTCAGCAACTCTGTGAAAAAGCTCTTCAGAATCTTTAGTCCTCCCAAGTTTCCCGAGAATCATGGCTTTAACAAAGTTTTCCACTCTTTCATCAACTTCATATGGGCGTCCTACACCCAGATTTTCAGGCCACTTATATGCGTTATCTGCAAAAATCAGTGCTTTACCTGTCTTTTTCGCTGATAATAATTGCAAAGCATTTAAAATATTTGCATTTCTCCAGGCTGTACGACCATCACCTGCTCCTTCAAAAGGAAGTATCTGAGTCATCTCCAAAAGTTTAACAGATTCTTCATACTTTCCGGTATATAAGAGTGACAAAGCATGATCAAATTTAATTATATATGACTTGCCAAATGTTTTCATTGCCGCCTGTGATATTTCGAGTGCTTTATCATATTTATAAGTTGAAAGATAATATCCATGGAGAGTATGATATGCTCTCCAGCTTCCCGTACCAGATTTCAATGCCTTGAGATATTCGGCTTCTTCCCCGCCTGAACCTGTCTGCTTAAAAAAACTTCCCCGGGTAAGATAAAAGCTATAGAGATCAGCCTTGTCACCACATTCGCTGAAGTATGTTCCTGCTACTTTATTCTGACCCTTACTCCAATAGAGAAGGGCAGAATAATATTTGGTTTTCCAGTGTGATTCTTTTTGATCAGCCCATTTCAGCACAGGTGCGAATTCATCCCTGAATGGAAAAACAAGTTCAGCACTTCCCTTTAATGCTCTTTCAAGATAGAACCTGCTTTTTATTTCATTATTATTCATGGATGAAAGCCATGCTGTGAGGTAATCGGCGAGCGGATTTTCAGGGCATAGCTCCATAACAGATACAGATTCATTTATAAGACCCACATTAAAGTACCATAGTGCCAGTTCAATATATACCTCATATTTAAGTTCAGCGTTTATACCTGAAGTAAAAATACTTTTGCTTAGAGAATCATTACCTGAATAATAATTTTCAAAATCAGCAAAATGGTTTAAAGGATCTATATTTCTGAGGTGCTGAAGATATTTACTGTAATTTCCCGGATCACCTCTCAGCCTGGCAATTATAACTGCAGTTTTACAGATATTAAGATCCATTCCATTAAACAGTCCTGCCTTAGTTATATACTCCCATGCCTCTTCCGTTTTTTGTTCTTTTAATGCTATAACAGCCAGCTGGTTTAATGATGTGGATTTATATTCCGGTGAACGCAGGGTCACACCAAAAGCATCACGTGCTTTGTTAAATTCTTTCTTAATCGTAAGTATATTACCATATAAGAAATTTGCAGCAGGATCATATGTATCAAAACTTATAACTTTCAGAACTCTCTTTTCAGCCTCGTCATACCTCATCTGTCTGAAATCAATCTCTGCAAGTCCGGTATATGCCGGCATAAAGTTCGGATCTTTTTCAATACATCTGTTAAAATATAATACAGCTTCATCATAAAGTCTCTGTCTCGATTTTTCTGTTCCTCGTGTATAAAGACCATAAGGTGTTTCCCAGTTAAAATTTTCAGGCATCTCAAGAGGTCTGTCAAGAGTATTTCTTTTATTCCCGGAAAGATCTGAGAAGAGATTCCCGTCTTTAAGCCTGATAATGACTGACTCAGGATTGAGGTCAACCTGCCGTACAAGAACTTCTTGAGGAGTCATTCTGATTTCATATTCAAAAAGAATCTTACCTGAAGAATCTGTAACCTGCAGATTGTCATTTACAAAGGATAATGCCTGGAATATAAGGCTGAAACCATTACCTGACCTTACAACATTAAGTATCCCCTCTTCTGAAATTGAATTGACTCCCTTTGTCTCACTTATTGGGAACCATCTTTCCTTTACTTCTTCAACTGCCCCGGGTGGAAAATACAAATGTTTGAATGGGCTGAAAGTACTCTCATCTGCTTCCTGGTTGAAAAGAAGACCTGTTTGAATTTCAACATATTGCCTGTTTCCCTTATCTGTGTCTGTAAGAAGATCTTCCCATATTGCACCTGACCTGGACAAGGCCCATATCCATATCTTTTTCCCTGGTTTATAAGGATACCTTGACCAGTGTCCAAAACCAAAATCGCTATCATGATAATATCCGGAGAACCAGTCTGTATATTCTCCAAGAACATGATAACTGTGAGATGATCCATAGTCATTCTGCCTGTACATTGAAATGTCTCTCCCTCCTTTAATAAGCGGCCAGGGGGATGCATCACCACTATGACCAATAAAGGCATTCCCTGGATAATTAAACTGAAGATCGTTTCCTGCATCGGCAGCAGCAGTCTGCCAGTGATAGAGAGAGGTTTTCATATTAGTAGGATTATTCCAGTATGATATTGTTTCAAACCAGGCTTTGTCCCCTGGAAGTCTGATTTCAACACGCCATTCTGTGCGGGAAGTAAGCTCAAGTGCACCAACAAAGCATGAAGCACTTCCATCTGGATTATATTGTATCTGATAATCAACCGGAGTTGAGGTTGTTGGTGCATGTCCTATTGACCCGAAGTTAAATTCAATACCGCCTGAAGTCCATGGACCACGCATCGCAATATCTCTGAATTTCACAACATTGTTAAAATAAATAAAATACTTCCCTGTTTTTTTATCCTGAGCTCCCCATATTTTACCTCCGATATCAGGAGCAATCCAAAGTTTGATCCACTCATTTTCCATAACTACCATTTTATGCTTTTCAGGCTTAGCAACAGATGAGAACCCATCAAATCTGAAATAAGGATAAATTTTACCCGGGCGTGCTACGGGGTCAGGATCACCAAATGTATATGTCGGAAAGGAAATATACTCTTCCTTAATAGTTACATGCTGTCCCGATACGATTATTACCGACCATGCAATCAAAAGAATCAGAAGGATTTTTTTCATAATTGTTATGGATTGAGGATTGAAAACAAATTATAACAATCAATATATATACCTGATCTTTAATATATTGATTGTAATATAGATCATTTACTCTAAACAAATGTAACAATTATAAACATCAGATGTATAAGATTCGCATGGTTAAATTATTCCAATTTTATATGTTCCTGTTAATAATAATTATTAAATGAAACCGGGCAGATTACCATCATTTATGGACTCTTCAATTATAACTTGATTTAGTATATTTTTAAAAGAAAAGTCTTAGATTAGACTTTTTAAACTGTTTAAATATATTTGTGTAATATATTAAGGCGAATTTAACAATAATGCGAGAGTTAACCTGTAATAAAACCTATTAAATGAAACGAAAAGAATTCCTGCAGAAAAGCCTGGTTTCAGGTGCTTTGATTGGATCTACTTCCTGGAGTTCAGCATCTGATGATACAAATCAGAATGAGCAGAACAAAAAAGTTCCCAGAGGATATGATGTCGATTATGAAGAAGTCCGGATTGAAAGAGGAGTAAAGGGAAAGCCACATAAAGGTAAGGTACTGCTGGCAATTCAGCCTCACTCAGATGATATTCCACTCTCTGCAGGAGGATTAGTTGCAAAGCTTATGGATGAAGGGTATACAGGATACCTATGTTCTGTATCAGATGATGCCAGGGGTGCAGGTGAATATAAACAACATAGAATTGATAATCAGAATATTGCAGAATTTTATGGTATGAAGGGTTCATTTGAATTTCTTATGCCACATCATCAGATGGACAGCATTGGGATTCAGGATCTTAAACAAAGGTTTATTTTCCTGATCCGATTCCTGAAAGTTGACACAATTGTTTGTATGGACCCATGGGGACACTATGAGGAGAATCCCGATCACTATATAACAGGACTGGCTGCTGAAGCTGCCAGGTGGACTGCCGGATCGAATGATTATCCGGAACATTTTGCAGCAGGCTTTGGCCCTTATACTCCCAGAGAAAGGTATTACTATTCAAGAGCGGGAGAGACTAACAACCTGATAGTGGATATAAGTGAATACATTGATAAAAAAATAGAAGTAAACCTTCTGAATAAGGCAAAGGGACCTGCAGGAAATAATGGAGTAAAACTGAGAGAGAGACTTGCCAGAGAGGGCAAAAAACTACCCATTCTTGAAGGTGATGATCATACTGCAAATTTCAATTATATAAAAACATTTCTTTTTAGCGATAACAGAAAACTGGGTGAGAAATATGGTTTACAATGGGCTGAAGGTTATCACTATATGACAGATATCCCATTTGATAATAATGTACCCAATGCACACTCTCCTGTTGAGGAATATATCAGGAAGAATGCAATACCTAAGTAACCTGAGGATAAAACTGGCATAAGACTGTAAAATGATAAAAAAAACTAATTTCTTGAGAATAACACTTATGCTCTCACTGTTATTCTTAACAATTGCTCTTATTTTGATCTTCACCGGCAACGTTTCCGGTTCGGGTCCTTTGCTAATCCTGTTTTTTATGTTGCTGGCTATCGGATTCAGGGGATATAATTCAACAAAAGGATTGTCTTATACAATCTGGATTTTTACTGCGGTAACCGCTGCAATGTTCTATCCTCAATACTTCACCTCAGTGGGTAGTTTCCAGCTTAAAGTACTTATTGTCCCTCTTATGCAGATAATTATGTTTGGCATGGGGTCCCAGATGAACTTTACAGACTTTACAGGAGTGATAAGGATGCCAAAAGGAGTTATTGTGGGAGTGGTTTCCCATTATATAATAATGCCACTGGTAGGATTTCTAATTGCCAATATATTTAATTTTCCTCCGGAAATTAAAGCTGGAATTATTTTAATTGGATGCGTACCCAGCGGGATTGCATCAAATGTTATGTCATTTTTAGCAAGAGCTAACCTTGCTCTGGCAATAACTGTAGGAGCTATCTCCACTATACTGTCACCATTCGTTACTCCTTCTCTTATGAAATGGCTTGGAGGAGAGTATATTGAGGTCAACTTCTGGAGTATGATGCTTGATATACTGAAGATGATTATTCTTCCAATTGTTGCAGGATTTATTTTTAATCTCTTCGTAAAAAAACAGGCTGGGTTACGGTCAAAGATTTTACAGCTCATATCCTATATGATTATTATACTACTCACTTCCCTTGTCTATATGAAATCAAAAAATGCCAGCTCCTCTGCATTTATGATCCACTTTGTGAAAATGATGCTATGGTTCTATTTCCTTCCTATGGTTGGAGCAATAATTATTTCAAAGGGTATTAAAAGTGAAGGCAATTTTCTGGGAAATGTACTATCCCTGGTTTCAATGTTGGGCATTGCGGCCATTATAACAATTATAACTGCTTCAGGTCGCGAAAGTCTGCTGCAGGTGGGTGTACTTCTTCTTATTACAAGTCTTCTCCATAATCTTACCGGTTATTCTCTTGGCTATTCACTTGCATGGATTGTAAAGCTGCCTGAGAAAGATCGCCGCACTATCGCATTTGAAGTTGGTATGCAAAACGGGGGACTGGCATCAGGTCTGGCATTTCAAATGGGCAAAGTGTCTACTGTTGGTCTTGCTCCTGCAGTTTTCGGACCCCTGATGAATATTACAGGTTCAATTCTGGCTAACTGGTGGCGGGGAAAAACCCTGAAGGATGAAAAAGAGCAGGCAGAATAGGAGACTTTCAAAGTGAATCCTTAAAAATGAGTGCTTCTGCCAAACAAGGAATTAATTAATTATATCAGGAAAATCATTAACTTTATATGACTATCGGCTATCAAAAATAATCTCAAAAAAATAATTATGGGATTCCTCGCTAACGCCCGGAATGACATCATTTTAAATGATATAGAAAAAACAGCTTTTCATTGTCAGTCCGGGCACCAGCAAGGAATCCCCTTCACCTATTTTGATATTTTGATTTAATTTCAATTCAATTATTATTCATACATATACTCATATAACATTAAAATAACAGACCTATGAAAAGTATGTTGCACCAACTCACTGAGAAAAGCAAAAAAGGGGAACTTTCTGCTAAGGATGCCACTAATGAGGCAAGTGATAATTATTGTTCAAAAGATAACCGTAGGGCATTCCTTAAAAGGACATTAACTCTTGGTGGTGGAATCTCTCTTGGCGCATTTATGTTTTCGCCTGTCGAAGAGACAATTGAGAGGGTTACATCTAATGTCAGCCGGTTATCAAATCCTTCGGAATTAAAGATCACGGATATGCGTTATTGTGTGCTGGAGCTGGCAAAAGATGGGTCCCGCAATCCTATTATCCGCATCGATACAAATCAGGGGATTTATGGATTGGGCGAAGTAAGAGACTCTGCTGATGAGCGCTACGCACTTTTCCTGAAAAGCCGTATTCTTGGTGAGAATCCTTGCAATGTGGAAATGCTATTTAAAATCATCAAACAGTTTGGTTCCCATGGACGACAGGGAGGCGGTGTGAGTGGTGTAGAAATGGCTCTGTGGGACCTTGCAGGAAAAGCCTATAATGTTCCCACCTGGCAACTGCTTGGAGGAAGATACAGGGACAAGGTGAGACTCTATTCATATATACCTGTACATGACTGGGCTAACATGGATGTAGAAAAATTCAAGGCAGATGTTAAACAGCGCATTGACATACAAGGATATACTTGGCTTAAATTTTATCCAAGCCTCGAATTTATCGGTCATATTCCCGGAATAACAGTTAATTCAAAATTCTGGTCTGCTCCCAAATACGCCGATTTAACATCATATAGCAGGACTAAACAACCATTTACCCAACTTCAGATCACTGAGAAAGGACTTGATGAAGTTGCAAGATATGTAGATTTTGTACGCAGTGTTGTAGGATATGAAATTCCTTTGTCAGCAGATGGTTTCGGAAATTACGATATAAATAATTGTATCAGGGTTGGAAAAGCTCTTGATCCGTACAGACTGGCGTGGCTTGAAGATATGCTTTCCTGGGAGATGACTGATCAGTGCAAAGTATTAACAGAAGCAATCGAGACACCGACAATTACAGGAGAAGATATTTACCTGAAGGAAGAATTCATCAAGCTTTGCAATAACCATGCTGTTGATCTGATCCATCCAGATCTTCATACAGCAGGTGGAATTTTAGAGACCAAGAAAATTGGAGACTATGCTGAAGAAAAAGGTGTGGCAATGGCTATGCATTGTTCCAGTACTCCAGTAGGTTTTATGGCCAGCGTCCATTGTGCTGCAGCTACACAAAACTTTCTTGCTCTTGAAATGACAACACAGGCAGTGGATAATCCATGGTGGGAGAATTTAGTAAAAACCACTGATGGCAGAAAACTTGCAGAGCATGGTTTTGCAAATGTTCCGGCCTCAGCTCCCGGATTAGGTATCGAATTAAATGACGATGAGGTTAAAAAACACCCCTTCCCTACTGATAAAAGTTTCTTTGCTCCAACTCCCCAATGGAATGATAAGCGTTCAGCTGACCATCTTTGGAGTGGCAGGTTCTCAATAGGGCAAACAACAGGAATAATACATTAGTAATATAGATGATATAGAGTTTAAAAAGAAAAATGAGGTATTAGTATTTTTGTTACCATATGAACCAAATGTGATATGACAATAAATAGCTTTTCAAGAAGAAAATTTATAAAGCAAAATGCACTCTCAGGTTTAGGAATTGCATTGACACCTTCTATAATTCAGAGTCCTTTGACTGGCATAAATGAAATAAACTTTGTTTCACCAATTGACGGAGATATGCTACACGAACTGGATGGTGTGGTTACTGACAACAGCTTACTTATCCCGGTTAAAATATCGGCACCACCTGAACACAGAATATTTGTTAACGGTGTAAAGGCCATCGATAAGGATGGATTTTTCATTGCTGAAGTCAGGTTAAAAGATTACAGGAACGTAATCGAAGTGGTTGATAAAACAACAAATAAAAACCAGAGTATTGTTGTATACTGGCTTAAGAACTTTGTCAACAGATACAGGCTCTCCCTTGATGATAATATCTGGTTTCTAAGGGATATTTCACAAAATTCATCAACCTATAAGTCTATTTTTAATAATCCATACCTGGGATTTTTAAAACAGGTGCATGATACCTATGGAACAAAAATCCATATCAACATCTATTACGAGACCGACGGGTTCAACCTTTCACAGCTGACCGATAAATTCAGAAACGAATGGAAGGAGAATGCATCATGGTTAAGGTTGAGTTTCCATGCTCTTGCAGATAAACCTGATAATCCATACAAAACTGCAGGTTATGAAAAAGTTAAAAAAGATTGTGACCTGGTAATGGACCAGATCAGAAGATTTGCTGGTAAGGAGTCAACAGGACCTGAAACAACTTTACATTGGGGTGAGGCAACGGTTGAAGGATGCCGGGCACTGAGAGATTCAGGTTTTGTCTGTTTACCTTGCGACTTCAATGTTGATAACAATCTTGCACCATGTTCATACTATCTTGATGTTGCAAAAAGAAGACATATTAATAAAAGGCTGGTATGGAGAGATAACAAAGAAGGAATCATATTTGTGAGATGCACAATAATAATTGACACACATAAACTTGAAAATATTGTTCCGTTCCTCAATGAAGTCAAAAAAGATCCACACAAATCGGCTTATATTGACCTGCTTATTCATGAACAATATTTTTATCCTTTCTACTCAGGATATCAGCCAGACTACAGGCAGAAAGTCCTGACTGCGGTCAAATGGGCTGTCGATAAAGGATATGAACCAGCATTTATCGGTGATTGTGTTTTCTGATCACTATTCACCAATTGTTTCCTTTATAAACTAATTATTCCATCCATGAAAAGACTTTTTACATATTTCCTTGTTTTCACTTTTTCAATAGCTGCACCAATTCTGAATGCCCAGAATCCCGATTTATTGCCTGTACCTCAGAAAATTACCTGGGGCGCAAATAAATTTATTTTGTCGAAGGCAAAGATTCTTTTAACAAAGAATATGCCTGAAACAGATATAAAAAATATAGATAATTTCAGCAGGTTCGTCAGGCAGCTGACAGGTATCACTCTTTCAACTTCCAATAAAATAAATCAGAAAACACCTGCTATTCTTTTAACGTCCGACCATTCCGCTCCTCTGCTGCCTGTTAAAGATGAAGAACCCGGGATCCAATCCCGCGAAGCATATAAGATAAGTGTTAAAGTCAACAGGATCGAGATAACAGCAAAGTCAGATGCAGGCATGTTCTATGCGTTACAAACCCTGCATCAGCTGATCAGGAATGAGGGACCAGATTCCTATATTCCTGAAGTTGAAATAGAAGATTACCCCAGTTTTGCATATCGCGGTGTAATGATGGATTTTTCACACGGCGGATTATTGACTGAAGAAGAAATTAAAAAGCAGATCGACTTCCTGGCACGCTGGAAAATGAACCAGTACTATTTCTACAATGAGGTAAGTATTGAAATGAAAGGATATCCTCTAATCAATTATAATGCCCGATACTCCCAGGAGCAAATAAAAAGAATCATCTCCTATGCCAGAGAGAGGTATATAGATCTCATTCCTTTTGTAAACTTTTATGGACATCTGCATGAATTACTGAGGCTCGAAAAATATTCAGGACTTGGTATTGGCAAATATGGTCATGATCTTGATCCACGTAATCCTGAAGTACAATCTATGTTAAAGGATTGGATAAAACAATATGCTGACCTGTTCCCAAGTCCTTTCATACATGTAGGTTTTGATGAGACATGGGAAACAGCCCGCCTCTCCTCTTCGGATTCAACCATTTTACCTCAGAAGCTTTTTACTGATCATCTGAACTTTGCCGCAAAAACACTGCAGGGTTACGGAAAAACAGTTATGGTATGGACTGATATGTCAAAAAACTACCCCGGAGTTATTGCTGACCTTCCAGAGGATGTAATCCCTGTTGTATGGGATTATTCAACCGATTCAACATCAATAAAGAGATGGATCGATCCTATAATAAAGGAAAAAATGCCGTTTTTTATCCAGCCGGCTGTTGATGGATGGGCGCATATTTATCCAACAAAATACTCGTATGTTAACATTGATTTATGTCTTAAAGCAGGGATAAAAAACAGGGCAGATGGGTACATAACATCTGTTTGGACCGATGCGGTACAACCTCTTCTTAGAAATTCCTGGATGTTCATGGCATATGGAAGCATACTGGCATGGCAGGGTTCAACTATAGATCCTGATCAATTCATTGAAAAATACTCCAGGATTCTTTATCCTGCTATTGCGGATCAGATGATAATAGCATTTCAAAAAATGGCAGAATCACAGGCATATCTTGAAAAGTGTCTCCGACGTCATACCCAGACAGAGATGTGGACCAATCCGTTTTCAGATTACAGTCTTAAACATACCAGTGACCATTATGACGATTACAAAAAGGCAAGAATTGCTGCTGAAACTGCACAGGAATCACTGATTAAGGCACTTCAATACCAAACATCCGATACATCATTCATTAAATCACTTCTTGCGAATAGCCGCCAGCTACACTATACCGCCACCAGGTTCCTGTGGGCTAAGACAATTGTTGACCGGTGGAATGATGCTGCTCAGCTTCCCGGAAACAGGTATATGCTTAGTTATAATGATGTTAAAGAATCCCCTCATGGTCTGATATCCGATATCTTGGATTATTGCACTGAAATAAAGGAAGAATACAGGCAGGCCTGGCTTTCAGAGAATATACCTTACCGCATGGGGACTATTAACGGAAGATTTGATGAAGAATTTCTGCTATGGAGGGGGCTGGCTGCTAAAATGGTTGAATACCATTATAATGGTAACAAAAAACAACCATCATCGTTTCAGGATCTTTTTAAAATAAACGATTAGTTTCAGGATTATAAGTAAAAAATTATATTATCAGAGTTAACTACCTGACTAAAATATCCTGTTATGAATAAAAAAATACTTTGCCAGAGTTACCTTTTTGCTGCTTTATTAATCCTGCCTTTTAACACAGTTTACTCCGCAAGTAATGAAAATCCGGGAATTTTTCCAATTCCGATGGAGGTAAAGTTAATTGATGGAACATTTAAACTTGATAAATCCACTTTTATCATGCTCCCCGAAAAGGAGAGCAATACAGACAGCTTTTTAGCAGGTTTGATCTCTAATGAGATTAGAGATAAATATGAACTACCAATAAAAATTGGGAAGAGAGCATCTTTTACCGATAAAGATAAATTCATTTTAATCGGTGACATTACAAATCCTTTAATACAAAGCTATTGTGACAAGAACGGAATACTTCTCCCGTTAAAAACTTTGGGAGATGAAGGATATATTCTTAATGTTTCCGGAAATAATGTTGTTGTGGCTGCAAATAGTCAAAAGGGAGCCCTCTATGGTCTGGAATCTCTCCGGCAGCTGATTGTAAAAAAGGAAGGAAGTATCAGTATTCCTCAGATCATAGTCAGGGATTCCCCTCAGTTTGCTTTCAGGGGAATTAAACTTTACCTGCCCGGAAGAGAGAATATTGCCTTTTTTAAAAGATTTATCAGGGATTTTGCAGCACTTTATAAATTTAACAAGATAATTCTTGAACTGAATGCAAATATGCGACTGGAGAGACATCCTGAATTAAATATGGGAGCAGTTGAATTTAACAGATATCTTAATTTCAGCAGGCTAGACAGACCTCCCGGTCTCCATATGGAATTTCAGAATTCCTCACATCAGGATAATGCTGACGGCGGGATACTGGAAAAAGAAGAAGTTGCAGACATTGTAAACTATATAAGAAAGTTCAATATTGAGGTTATTCCAGAATTACCATCTTTAACGCACTCTTATTATCTGCTTGCAGGTCATAAGGAATTGGCGGAAAACCTTGCTCAGCCTTTCCCTGATACATACTGCCCTTTAAAACCTGAAATTTATAAAATCTATTTTGATGTTCTGGATGAATATATAGATGTAATTCACCCTTCAATAGTCCATATTGGCCATGATGAGTGGAGAATGGAGAAGAATCTTTGTGAATTATGCAGGGGAAAGGATTATGGACAGCTTTACGCAGATGATGTAATAAAAATTCATGACTACCTGGCCGGAAAAGGTGTTAAAACTGCACTATGGGGTGATCATTTACTTGAATCGGTTACAAAAAAGGGGCATCAGGAATGGAAGTCCTCAACTGGCTATAAATATAATATTCCAGGAGCGCTGACACCTGAACAGGTAATAAAATTAATTCCTAAAGATATTATAGTGTTTAACTGGTTTTGGAATAATCAGAATAATGACAAACAGGTCGCTGATTTTGGATTCAGCCAGGTATATGGAAATTTCACCCCTGAAATTAATAACTGGAGTGAAAGAATAACAACAAAAGGATTATTAGGGGGAGCCCCCTCATCCTGGGCTGGAACCACAGAAAAGAATTTTGGAAAGGATCTTATCTTCGATTTTCTTGGGACAGCAAATCTTTTATGGTCCAAACATTATCTTCCAGTAGAGGAACTTGCATCATTAACCGAACCTTTGATAAGTAGGATCAGGATCAGTTTAAGCGGTAACTTGTTACCATCAGACCTTGGCAGCAAGGTGAGACCAATAGATATTTCATCTCATTTCAATTCTGCACTTACAACCGGTATTGACAGTCTAAACTATACCGCTATTATTACTGGTCCCGTCAGGAAAGAGAATATAATTTTTAATCTGGCTTCTCCTGCTGTTAAGAGAGGAAGGGCTATAGTTGTTACAAATCGCCCGGAGGCAGCCAGGACAAATTCAGTAAGTGGTATTGAGATTAATAAAGATGTAAACAGTATTATCTTTTTACATGCATGCGCCAGGGCAGGACGCAATGCCAAGGCATATGGAATGATACATAACTTTGATGAAACCGCTGAACTTTTAGGCTGGTATGAGGTAATCTATGAGGATGGATTTATTGAGTCAGTCCCATTAAGGTATGGAGTGAATATTTTAGACTGGAGGTGGCAGCAAAGAATAATGACACCTGAAAAAGGGAGGGGGATCAGTAGTCAGAAATATGCATATGAAGCGACTGCAGTAAAATGCTCCAAAGAAGATTCAGATCAGGTTACATTTTTCTCATATGAATGGCAAAACCCCAGGTTTGGGAAAAAGATAAGAGAGATAAATATTAAATCTGCAGTGAATGTAAAGGGAGAAAACGCAATAATACTTCTGGCGCTAAGTATTTCCGAAACTGTAACGTTGATTAAAGCTGAAGGAACCGAAAATGAGTAGTCCAAAAAATCATTGTTTATAATATAACATACTGAAGATCAAACGGATCATTCATTAAAATCTTTTTAAGAGAGAGGAGTTTTTGTAAGTCTAAATGTAAATTGAGATGAATAGGAAGGAGAGAGTAAAAGCTGCAATGCAACATCAGAAAACTGATTTTATCCCATATCAGATGGATTGTCTGTCAGCCGCTGAGAAGAAATTAAGGACACACTTTGGGGAGGTTGATCTGAGTGAGGTAATTGGAAACCATTTTTCGGTGGTTGAGCCAAGTTACTATTCAATATTTAAAACGAAAGACCTGGATGCAAATAAATTCAGGGACTCTTTCGGTGCTCTCTGGGAGCTTAAACCAAATGAAGATATTGGTTCAGTAATTGAAAATCCTCTGAAGGAGCCAACTCTGAAAGGTTATGAATTTCCTGATCCGGAAAAAATAATGGAACTGGATGGAATACCTGAATATATTGATAAAAACAAAGATAAATTCATTATTGGTGCTATAGGATTTTCCCTCTATGAAAGAGCCTGGATATTGAGAGGGATTGAACCGATTTTGTCGGACTTTTTAATAAATCCCTCTTTTGTTGAAGAATTATTTGATAGAATTATTGAGTTTAACATCTCGATTGCGAATAGAATGTGCCGGTTCCCGGTCGATGCATTCCATTTTGGTGATGATTGGGGTCAACAGCACGGCCTTATTATGGGGTCTGATATCTGGCGGAGGATTTTCAAACCCAGACTCAGGAGAATGTATGATGTGGTTCACAATGCAGGCTTACCTGTATCAGTACATTCATGCGGTGATATTTCAGAGATAATACCTGATCTGATCGAAATCGGAGTAAATATGATCACTCCTCTTCAGGCAGAAGCAATGGATTTTAAATTCCTTAAAAATGAATATGGTAAATATCTGACATTTTGGGGCGGAGTAAGTACACAGCAAACTATGCCATTTGGTACTCCTGATGATGTTAGGAGAGAGATTAGAGAACGTATAAAGGTTCTGGGTAAAGGTGGAGGTTATATCCTTGCTCCTGCCCACGAATTACAGGGCGATGTTCCTCTGGAAAATATGCTTGCATTTATCGATGAGGCTCAAAACCAGCATTATAAAACTGTCTAACCTGATTTTGATTAGTTAAAAAAAAACAAATAACTCATTTTATCGGGTGAATAACACTAATACTTCGAATTTAATAAATCATCATATTGGCCAATAATTGTTTCTGAAATTGTGATGGTGTCATATTTTTAATTCTCCTGAACTGCCTATTAAAGTTGGATAGATTCTCAAAGCCACAACTATAAGCAACCTCTGAAATATTAAGTGACTCATCAACCAACAATTTGCATGCATAATCAATTCTGATATCCAATAAATAATCCTTAAACGCTACTTTATATGTATTTTTAAAGGATTTGTAAAATGCCGCATACGACATATTGGTGACCTGAAGCAGGTCATTAATCCTGACTTCCTTATGAAAGTTCTGCATAATAAACTGTAACGCTTTTTGCATTGCCTCATTTTCCTTCAGCATGAAAGACTCAATAGAGTCAGGGCTGGATAGAACACGGAATTCATTTGTAAAGGAAAATATTTCAAAAATAGAAAACAGAGTATACATCCTTTCAACATCACTCATACCTACCATTTTTAGCATTAGAGATATTATCCGTTCTCTGGTCTTTCCAAAAAATTTATATCCCTGTACTGATTCAAAAAGGAATTTTTTCAGCGAGGCATTTTCCGGGATGTCGAAAAAGTTGTCACCCAAAAAATTATAAACGAATTGAATAACATACGCTTCTTCTGAATTATCATTAGTATTATCAATATCACAGAGCCATTGATGTGGAAGGAAGGGACCGGTAAACACCAACTCATTCTCTTCAAACCTCTCAATACTATCACCTACCATTCTTCTCCCTTTGCCCTTCAAGGATAATACAAGTTCATATTCAGGATGGTTATGCCACGGAGCAAAGGGATACTTTTCATGATGAAAGATGAAAGATTTATCTGATTCTCTCTGTAACCTTAGTTTAGCGATTTTCATGATACCGATAATAAATGATACTGATATTATTAAAGTCAAAAGAAATCAACCAATATTTGCTAGATTAATAAAGATAAGTATTACAAATGTATTGGAAAGTATTATCTATTGAACAAATATTGATGTTATTTTGCTTAATAGACCCTATAAAAGTATCTGTTTATGAAGTTTTTTTTATAAATAGCAACTTGCGTCAATTATTACTAATTTGCTGACATAATTTAAAAATCATGAGAAGACCTATCTTTATTTACATTGCTTTTTTATTTTGCCTGAACCTGACATACCTGGATGGACAGAATCCCGGATTACTTCCTGTTCCTCAAAAGGTTACATGGGGTAATGCAAAATTCAATCTTGCAGGTGCAAAAATCCTCCTGGCACCCGAATTATTTCAAAGAGAACAAAAATCATTAGCTCAATTTATTGCATCAGTAAAACAAAATACTGGATTGTCGTTATCAGTTACATATTCGGAAGATCCCAAAGTACCACTCATTGTCCTTAATTCAGATCAGCCAGGTCCTGTATTAGCCGTTCCAAATGAAAAAGCCGGACCGCAGTCACGGGAGGCTTATAATATTAACGTAACTGCAAGCAAAATGCAGGTTACAGCCAAATCAGATGCCGGCCTATTTTGTGCATTACAGACAATACTCCAGCTTATCGTCAACGCAGGGATGAACAGCTTTATTCCTGAAGTTGAAATTGAAGATTATCCTGCTTTTGCTTACCGGGGTGTTATGATGGATCTTTCACATGGAGGGTTACTTACTGAAGAAGAGATAAGGAAGCAGATTGATTTTTTATCACGCTGGAAAATGAATCAATATTATTTCTATAATGAGGTAAGTATTGAAATGAAAGGATACTCACTTATCAATTATAATGCATCTTATTCCCAGGAACAGATAAGGAGAATAATTTCTTACGGACGTGAGAGGCATATTGATGTTATTCCTTTTGTTAATTTTTATGGACATCTCCATGAATTGCTCAGGTTGGAAAAATATGCCTCCCTCGGAATCGGAAATTATGGTCATGATCTGGATCCCAGTGACCCGGGAGTTAAGGTACTGCTTAAAGACTGGATTAAACAGTATGCTGATATTTTCCCCAGCCCGTTCATACATGTCGGTTTTGATGAGACATGGGAGACAGAAAGGCTTACTATGGAGTTCCCGTCAATAAAGCCAAAGGAACTTTATCTTGAACAATTGAATTTTGTTTCAAAAGAGCTCAAAGGATATGGTAAAACCGTTATGTTATGGACTGATATCTCAAATAACTATCCCGATATAATGTCAGAATTTCCCCGTGATGTTATACCTGTAATATGGGAATATTCAGACAAACCGGCCTCTTTTGCCAAATGGCTCAATCCTATTAATAAAGAGAAAATGCCATTTTTCGTACAATCTGCAGTTGACAGCTGGGGCAACCTTTACCCTGCTGCAAAATATACTTTTGATAACATTGATATTTGCCTCAAACTATGTCGCGACGAAAACGCGATCGGATATATTACATCTGTATGGACTGATGCTGTTCAACCACTTTTGCGAAACACATGGATGTTTATGGCTTATGGATCACTTGGTGCCTGGCAGAAAGTACCCATTGAAAGAGAAGCTTTCATTGACAATTATTGTAAGATTATGTACCCGGGGATTGCCAAACAGATGAGCAATGGATTCATTAAGATGGCTGAATCTGAAGCACATCTTGCTAAATGTCTGGGTAGGCACACACTTAACGAGATGTTTACAGATCCATTTTCTGCTCATATACTTAAGAATACAACCACTCATATTGAGGACTATAAAAATTCAAGAACTGCTGCAGAAGCAGCACAGGAGAGTTTTACTGAAGCCCTGAGTTATCAAACTGCCGATTCCTCGTTTATCAAATCTATGCTGGTCAATAGCCGGATGTCACATTATACAGCTTCAAGGTTCATCTGGGCAAAAACCATTGTTGACCGTTGGAACTGGATTTTTGATGCAAAAATAAAAGGGAAAAAAGACTATATCATGTACTATGATATAAATTATTCAACTCATGGACTTACTGTAGACATGATGGATTGGTGTACTGAAATAAAAGAAGAATACAGGAAAGCCTGGCTTTCAGAATATATGCCTTACAGAATGGGTACTATGACAGGAAGGTTCGATTCAGATTATATACTCTGGAGAAATATCTATTCAAAAATAGTTGATTACAGATTTCATAACAATGATAAGGAGTCAAGAATAAGATTTGAAGATCTCATATATAATAAAAACAGCAAACAGAGATAATGGCATATAATGGTGTTATAGAAGATTTCCGGAGTATCAGGGAGAACAGAATCCCCAGAAGAGTTCCTGTAGTTGCTTGCAGCGAAGAGTTTGATGTCAGATGGTACGGCAAATACTCATATGAGGAATTCTGCCAGGATGGTGATAAAATATTTGAGGTATATAAAGCTGCTATCGAAGCTTTTGATTATGACTGGGCATGGGTCCAGATAGACGATTGCTTTGAATTTGAACCAGTTGGTGTAAAAGTTAAGGGTGAAGGTGATATCCTCCGTGCTACTTATGGATATTTGCCTGTTAACAGGCATACTCTCAGCGTTTTACCCGTAATGGATCCGCAAAAAGATGGCCGGATGCCTGAAAAACTGAAAGCTATAAGAAAACTGAAAAATCATTTCGGGGATTCTGTTCTGATAACGGGTTCGTGTGCTGCCCCGTTTTCAGCTGTGGGCCTTACCTTCAGCCTCGAAGAATCAATGATGCTGATGCTTACTGATCCAAAGTTTCTATATGATGCAATGGATTACTGGAAAGAGTTTTATAAAAGATACATAAAAGCGCAGAAGGATGCCGGTGCAGATGCCATCTGGCTGGGCGACTGCAATGCATTCAGCTCCATGGTATCTCTTTCTCAGTATATTGAGCATATTATGCCTGTTACCAAAGAATTGATAGATTATTGTGAAAAAGAACTCGATATTATGATATGGTTGCATAACAGTGAGATAAAAACCGATCATATTGTCTCACATTTTCCAATGGGAATGAGTTTCGAAAGCATTGGCCCTGCTGCTGATATCCGCCAGGTGAGAGAAGCAACCAAAGGTCGTTTGCCAATAAGCGGAAACCTCGATCCGATAGCAGTTCTATGGCAAGGAAATCCAGATACTATAAAGGCTGATGTTGAACGTATTATGGGTATTTGTAAGAAAGGAGGCGGTTATATTTTCAATACAGGTGAAATGAATCCCCGCCAGGTACCTGAGGAGAATATGAGGGCCTTTATGACATCGGCAAAAAGGATTTCAGATTATTAGGGGAAGAAACAGGAAACAGGAGTAAGAAAGAAAAACTTAAAACAATAAAATTAGTTAACTTTTATACAATTTATCATGAAGAAACAAGAAAAAACAAAATCCGACTTCAGGTATGATACGGGCGAAGCCAAAGTACCATGGGCAGCAGTAGGTGAAAGCATGAATATTGAAGATATTGCTTCAATAATAAAATTTCTTATCCCAGAAGGGAAAGATGATTCAGCATACCAGAAACAACTTGATAAAGTTACAGCAGAACTTGAAAAACTTCATAAAAAGGGGAACTTCGCAACTAAACTCTCTTTAGGGAGTAATGTTAAAAAACTGGAAGATGCAACCAGGAAGTTCCTGAACGTTAAACATGCCTGTTTTGTAACCAATGCAACAGCAGGTTTTGAAATAGGCCTCAAGTTCGCAGGTCTTAAACCTGGTGATGAAGTTATTGCTCCGGCTATTACCTTCCTTTCAACAATAACCTATCCTCTTCAGATTGGGGCAAAAGTTGTATTGGCAGATGTTGACCCGGTAACTCTTAATATCAGTCCGGAAGACATAAAAAGAAAGATAACCAAACGCACAAAAGCTATTATGCCCGTTCACCTGGGAGGTTATCCTTGCGATATGGATGCTATAATGAAAATTGCCCGTGAACATGATATCATGGTTGTTGAGGATGGCGCACATGCGTTTGGCAGCTTTTATAAAGGAAAAGCAGTTGGTGCTATTGGTGACTTTGGTTCATTCAGTTTTCATGAAGTTAAGAACATTACTTCATGTGGCGAAGGAGGAATAGTAATTTCAAATTCAGACTACGGTCTCGATTTTCCCAAAAGCCGCTTCGGTGGATTTGATATTGCCAATCCTATTGACAAATGGCTTTATGATGTTGTTGCCTTAAAAGGTAAAGGTGGTCACTACTCTATGGCTGGCAACCACTCATCTACAGAAATTCAGGCAGTTGTTCTGCTAAACCAGCTCAAAAGACTCCCCGGAATAATCAAGACAAGAAAAAAACATGCTGAATATCTTAATAAGAGATTTGCAAAAATTGAGGAGATACTTCCGTGCCCGCTCGACACTAAAGATATTAAGAGTGCCTATCACCTTTATCTGCTTCAACTCGATCATAAAAAGCTGAATGGAGATATTCAGGATTTTAAAAAGAAAATGAACGAGAGAGGTATAATTCAGATACCTCACTTTGCACCATTATACAGGTTCTCCTACCTGAAACAACTGGGACACGACACTGCAGCTATGAAGAAAAGCTGCCCTAATGCTGAAGAGGCATTCCTTCATAAATTTACTCATCTTCCACTTTATCCATTGTCAGAGGAACAAGTTGAATACATGGCAGACAATATTATTGAAGCTGTTATGGAAATGAGAAAAAAGAAATAAGGATTGAGTCATAATCCGGGGATGTCCGGTAAACTTTGAAGACATCCCCTGTTTATTGACATCCTTTTAGCTCCGATCGAAAAAGATGAGAAAAACAATTGTTTCCTGGTTGTTATTATTTGCATGCAACCTGATGTGGTCGCTTCAGTTTACATGTATAAAGCTTACCCAGGATCAGGTGGGTCCATATTTTACTGTTTGGGCACCTATGCTGTTGGCAACTATTTTTCTGGCCCCTTTCGTTCTGAAAGATTTCAGGAGAAGCGGCAAGCAACCTAAGGATCTTCTTATCTTCGGGCAGCTTGCTCTGCTTGGTGCATTCCCTGCCCAGGTTCTGATGACATGGGGTACACAATACTCACTTGCCAGCAATGCAGCAATACTTACACTCTGCCTGCCTGTAATTACAGCTATATTCGCTTTTCTGATGCTAAAGGAAAAGATGAACAAAATACGCTGGGTAAGTTTCTTTATTGCTATTGTTGGAGTTATTCTCTGTTCCACAGGAGATATCAAACAGCTTAATTTTGGATCAAAATATGCTATCGGGAATATACTTATTTTCATGGCTATTGTTGGAAACTCATATTACAATACAGGATGTAAAAAAATATCTCAGAGATATACTGAAATGGAGATGGTATTCTATACTTATTCTGTAATGATCATCCTCCTGACACCACTGGTTTTTTACTATGAATCTGATGTCTTTGCAAGGATTCTATCTTTTACTGCACAAACATGGATTGGAATGAGTTTGCTTACCTTTTTTCACAACTTCCTGTCTATGATCCTGTTTTTCAAAGCCCTGAAAGTCCTTGATGCTATGCAGGTTGCACTCTCCAATTATCTTATTACCTTTCTGGGTCTGCCTGTTGCAGCAATCTGGCTGGGAGAAAGACTTAACGCCCCTGCCATTGCAGGTGGAATACTTGTTCTGATCTCAACTCTCATAATAACAATTGTTGATTACCGGATGACCCAAAAAGGCTCAGTAGTATTGGCAATGGATAGAAAGAATGATACTTTATGAGATAATTTAGGCAGCACAAATTGTTATAATTATCTGAAATAGAAGAAAATATTAAATTAATATGAAGAATACTCGCAGAGAATTTATTAAAATGACAGGTATTGCCGGACTTGCTATGACGGCATCTGGATTAAAAGCATCTGATATGGAACAAATTGGAAATAAAGAAATTAAGTTTATAAGCCCCATCGATGGGGATATGTTAAATGAATTCGACGGCAAAGTAGTTGACGGGAACCTGATCATCAATGTAAAAATATCAGCTCCTGCAGGTAGCACAATAAGTGTTAATGGTACCAGATCAAAGTACTCAGAAGGTGTTTTCATTACTGAAATAAAGCTGAAAGATTACAGTAATTTTCTTGAGCTTGCTGACGGAAAAAGCGGTTATAAAGAAAGGATAAATGTATTCTGGCTCAAAAACTATACTAACAGATACAGGTTTTCAATAGATGACAATATCTGGTTCCTCCAGGATATTTCAGAAAATGCAGATAATTATAATTCAATATTCGATAATGAATATCTGGGATTTATAAAAAAGGTACATGATACCTATGGAACAAAATTTCACCTCAACATTTATTATCAGACAAAGGGCTTTAACCTTTCACAAATGACTGATAAATTCAAAAATGAATGGAAAGCAAATGCAGTATGGCTTGGAATGAGCTTTCATGCTTTGGCAAATGATCCAGACAAACCGTATATAAATGCAACTTATGACCAGGTACAAAAGGATTGTGCCCTGGTAAAAGAGCAGATAAAAAGATTTGCAGGAGAAGAAGTAATGGGACCTGAAACTACACTACACTGGGGAGAAGGCACAGTGGAAGCCTGCAGGGCATTAAGAGATGCCGGATATAAAGCATTGGCAGGGTATTTCAATGTTGATGACAACCAGGCTCCTGTTTCATATTATCTTACCGAGGATCAAAGAAGGAATCTTAAGAAAAGGTTCATCTGGAAAGATAATAAGGAGGGGCTGATATTTGCAAGAATAGCCCTTGTTGTAAACACTGTTAAACTGAATGAGATTCTACCCTATCTTGATAATGTCCGAAAAACATATGATCCTCATTACATTGACCTGATGATTCATGAACAGTACTTTTATCCTCATTATGTTGCGTATCAACCCGACTGGAGGGAAAAAGTAATTACAGCTGTTAAATGGGCTGTTGATAACGGCTACAAACCAGCTTTCCTCAAAGAGTCTCTCTTTAAATAGAATTCTGATCATTAAACTGCTAAACATTATAAGAGAACAATATACCCTTTTTACTGATAAAAAACCAATTAAATGAATCAAAACCGCAGGGATTTTCTGAAGATGGCTGGCATTGCTGGTATTGGAATAGGGATGGCTAGTATACATACTTCTGATTTATTTTCAACAAATCAGACAGACCGGGAAATAAAATTTTTAAGTCCCATTGACGGAGATATGCTCAATAAAAATGATGGTACCGTTATTAATGGGAAGCTAATTACAAAAGTAAAGATCAAAGCTCCTGCCGGAAGTAAAATTAAAGTGAACGGAGTTAAGGCAAAACTGATTGATGGTATTTTTGAAGCAGATATTAGCCTTAAAAACTATGAGAACATTATTGAACTGGTCGAGAAGAATCTTGGATTTACAGAATCAATAAAGATTTTCTGGCTTAAGAATTGTGTTAATAAGTATCGCTTTGCATTTAATGCCAACATCCTGGTATTTAGAGATATTGCCAGAAACAAAGAAAAGTATAATTCCATATTTGACAATCCGTATCTTGGAATCATGAAACAGGTGCATGACACCTATGGAACCAAGATACATCTCAACATATTTTACCAGACTCCTGATGGATTCAATCTTTCGCAGATGCCCGACAAGTATAAGAATGAATGGAAGGAAAATGCAGGTTGGCTTGAACTAAGTTTTTCCGCACTTGCTGATGAACCAGGCAGGCCTTATATCAAATCGGGATATGATCAGGTAAAACACGACTGTGATCTTGTAAAAGGTGAGATCATGAGATTCGCAGGAAAAGAGGTGATGTCGGAAGAGACAACATTGCATTATGGAGAAGCGACAGTAGAAGGTTGCAGGGCTTTGAAAGATTCAGGCTATAAAGTACTTGCAGGCTACTTTAATGTTGATGATAATAAATCACCGGTGTCATACTACCTGACTGTTGATCAAAGAAGACATATTAAAAAACGCTTTATATGGAGAGACAATAAAGAAGGCTTGATCTTCGCCAGACTTTCTCTTGTTGTAAATACTGTTAAGCTTGAAGAGATTGTACCTTATCTTGATAATGTCAAAAAAATCTCCAATCCAGGTTTAGTTGATCTGATGATACATGAACACTATTTTCAGCCCGATTATTATCTCTTTCAACCAGATTATAAGGAAAAGATCATGACTGCTGTAAAATGGGCAGTTGATAATGGATATCAACCAGGTTTTTTAACAGAGTGCGTCACTCAATAATTATATTTTGTAAATTGTTGGCTTCAGATTAACGTAATAATTCAGCTCTATATCAAAACATAAAAATATTTTTAAAATGAAAAGAAATCGCAGGGATTTTTTCAGGTTTACAGGATTAGCCGGTCTTGGACTGGCTGGAAACAGTGTCATAAAAGCTCTTACACCGGCTGGTTACAACACAAAAAAAACCAATGCTGACCCATCAGGAATATTCACTGAAAAAACACATGTCCAGAAGTTTAACATGTCAGGTTATGCTGCACCAAAATTGGATGTCGTTCGTATCGGCCTTATCGGTGTTGGTGCAAGGGGCATTGGAGCTGTTGACAGGTTGAGTAAAATTGAAGGCGTTGAGATCAAAGCTCTTTGCGACAAGCTGCCTGAAAAAACAAACGCAGCAAAGAAGCTGCTTGAAGGTAAAGGGCATGATCCTGTAATTTTTTCAGGTTCAGAGGAAATCTGGAAAAAAGTATGTGAGCGTGACGATATTGACCTAATTTATACAGCCACTCCATGGGATCTTCATACCCCCATTGCAGTATATTCAATGGAACATGGGAAACATGTTGCCACTGAAGTTCCGGCCGCACTGACTATAGACCAATGCTGGCAACTTGTTGAAACATCGGAACGTACAAAAAAGCATTGCATGATGCTTGAGAATTGTTGTTATGATTTTTTTGAACTTCTCACTCTTAACATGGCCCGTCAGGGATTTTTCGGAGAGATTACTCATTGTGACTGTTCCTATATACACGATCTCAATGATGAGATACTATGGTCAAAAAACCGTTTTGTTGATATGTGGCATTTGAAACAAAATGGCAAAAGGACCGGTAATTTATACCCAACGCACGGTCTTGGTCCCATCTGCCAGGTGATGGATATAAATCGCGGAGATAAGATGGACTATATGGTTTCACTTTCAAGTATCGACTTCACCCTGAGTGAAAAAGCCAAACTTCTTGCATCCACAGATGACTTTTATAAACCTTTCGTTGGTAAACCATATAATGGAAATATGAATACCTCCATTATCCGCACCTATAAAGGCCGCTCAATTATGGTACAATATGATGTATCCTCCCCACGCGTTTATACCCGGATTCAAATGATCAGTGGAACTAAAGCATCTTCTCTCAAGTATCCTATACCACGTATTTCAAAGAAACATGAATGGGTAACTGACGAGGAATATAAGGCACTTGAAGAGAAATACACCCCCCCGATTGTTAAAAAAATCGGTGAAATGGCCAAACAGGTTGGCGGACATGGTGGTATGGACTTTATTATGGACTGGCGGTTAATCGATTGTCTTCGTAACGGTCTTCCATTGGATCAGAATGTATATGATGCAGCACTCTGGAGCTCAATAGGACCCTTAAGTGAATGGTCAGTGGCTAACCGCTCAGCATCGGTTGATGTACCTGATTTTACATGCGGTTCATTTAAAACCAATACTCCTGTCGATATTTCCATGACAAAAGGTGGCAATACAGGTGTCAGAAAACTACAGAAAAATGGTCCCGATGTTCAATTGAAAGTATGAGATAAAAGAACAGTTTCTCAACCTGAATGAAAACACTCTTTTCTTAAACTAATTTGCAGTAACACAATACCTGTATAATCACCTAAACCAGGCTACTGTCTATCTGCTCTTACCAGTTAATAAAGTGGATATGCATTTCATAAAGAGCTGAATACTATGCTATATATATCTATTAATCATTGAATTACACAGTGCCTTGCAGAGTATAAATAACTAAAAAGTCTCTTACATCAAATAAATTCTCTATCAAGAAGAAATTTATAGGCTATATTATTCATGAAAGATTTGCTGATTTCGGAAACAGTGTTACTCAGTGGTAATCAGTATTACACCGCGATTAAGAAGCATCTTAAGCAATTTATTTTTAATAACTGATAATAAATATTTAATTATTAATGAAACGATCTCATCAACTCCTAATAACTGTTTGCCTGTTTATTGGACTTTCAACTGTATCAGCTATTAATTCAAAGGATTTTAATAATTATTTCAGGTTATTGCCGGCACCTCAGAAGATTGAGTTCCTGACTGGTAGCGGGTTATCATATAACGATTTACGATTATACTATCTTGATGGTCCTGCAAAGAAACCTGTTCTTGACCAGCCACTCGTTTCTTTACCTTTTGCTGATGCACCAGGGAAAGGTGTATTAACTATAAGATTATCAAATGATGATAAACTGCCACAATCCGTCGAGGGATACACATTGTTTATAAAAGATAAGCAGGTTATTATTACGTCAAAAGGTGAAGCCGGGTTGTTCTATGGTTGCCAGACTCTTCAGCAACTGCTTGAGGATGCCTATGATCAACGTATTGAAATTCCGGCATGTATAATTACCGATTACCCTGAAGTGCCTTATCGTTCTGTTCATCTTGATATTAAATATCATCTTGATGTCGGACACTATTATTACGGGATGATTGACAGGCTTGCAAAGATAAAAGTCAATGCAGTAATTGTTGAATTTGAAGATAAATTGAAATACAGTAAAGCGGCAAAAGTTGGAGCTGCAAACGCAATGTCAATTGATGAGTTTGCGGCAATCAGCAGGTATGCCCGGGTACGAAATATTGAGATCAGTCCTCTTGTCCAGGGATTAGGACATGTCTCATTCATTCTGAAACACAATGAATATAAGCACCTTAGAGATAATCCTGACATTGACTGGGTATTTGATCCTCTTAATCCTGAAACATACCAGCTTCAATTCTCCATGTATGATGATGCCATAGCTGCCACACCTTATGGCAAGTATCTTCATGTTGGTGGTGATGAAGTGAGGAATTACGCCAATTATGCATTGGGACAAAAATCAGGAAAGACACCTTTTGAATTACAAATGTATTGGCTGAATAAAGTATGTGACTATGCAAGCCTGCATAACCGGATTCCCATTTTCTGGGACGATATGCTTCTTAAATATTCAGGTCTGATCGGAACAACCGAAAATCTTTCAATGACAAAGGAACAGATTGAAAAAATCTGGACAGATAATCAGCACAGGCTGGATGAAAATATAAACCTCTTTCCAAAAAATTGTGTTTATATGCGCTGGGCTTACTCCAATCCGCAAGTACTTGGGAATGTCAAAGCTATGGAATGGTATAAATCTCATAATATGAAAGTTATGGGAGCTTCTGCTGCACAGAATATGTCGGCAATGCTGCCACGCGATAACTCAATATTCCAACCAATAAAAAACTTTAGCAGGGTTGCTACTGAAATTGAACTGGATGGAATGCTCTGCACAACCTGGGATGACTCATCACCTCACTTTGAGACCTTCTGGAGAGGAATCTATTATTACAGCTCTCTTAGTTGGAACTATGAAGACGTGGAACCGGCAGAAGCCCAGAAGATATTCCGTCACAGATTTTACGCACCTGAACTAAGTGATCCCTCATTTGAATTTCAGGATCAGCTGGAACTGGCTCTTAACTTCTGGGATGGTGCCCTACTTAGTAAGGGAAGACGAACCCACTATATGATGAATGTTACCTTTATGTCCCTTCCGGAAAAGGGTAAGCCGGGAGAATGGAGTGAAAAATATAAAGAGAAAATTTCAAGGGCAGGAATAGAAATTGAAAGATATAAAACAATAAAAGAGAAAATTTCCAGGGCAAAAAAATTAGCGAGAAGAAATTATTACTCTCTGGCACTTTTGGATCAGATCAATGAGTTACAGATATATCCATCACAACTATTATTATTTATTGATAAATATGACAGAGCTATAACTGAATCAGATAAGAAAAAAGCCGGCTCTGAGTTACTTGTGTTGGTTGAAAGTTTCAACCAAATCCGTCTGGCATACGAAAGTGTCTTTTCAGCAACACGTTTCATAAAGAACCCTGATGGATACATTCTTGATCAGAATCTCGACTTTATGCTGGCCAATGGTACGAACAGCAGCGACTGGATGTATGTTTATGAATTGAAGATGAACGATATGTTAAAACAGCTTTTAACTAATTAATAATAAACCAATTATTATAATATTAAAAAATTATGAGATCATTATTTCAAATAATCTTTCTCTTTATAGCACTAATAAATCTTGCCGGCTCATCCATTGCCACAAAAGATTTTGACAGCTATTTTAAATTGATCCCTAAACCGCAACAGGTTGAATTGCTTTCAGGAAAGCCTTTTAAAGCCAATGATTTACGTCAAATTTTTCTGGAAGGAACAGAAAAAAGGCCTGTAATGGATTATCCATTAAGGAACCTGCCATTTGCTGATGCGCCCGGCAAAGGTGTTTTGACTCTCAAATTAGGTCAGAATGACTATCTGCCTCAATCTGCTGAGGGTTATATCCTTGAAATAAAAGACCAGAAAATTACGATCAGCTCCAAAGGAGAGGCAGGTCTCTTCTATGGTTGCCAGACACTACAACAGCTTCTGGAAGATTCTCATGACCAAATGATTGACATTCCTCAATGCAGGATTACTGATTATCCGGGAGTACCATACCGTGCAATACATCTTGATATAAGATTTCATCTTGATGCCGGCCATTTCTACTATGAACTGATTGACCGGCTCGCAAAAATAAAGATCAATTCAATTATTATTGAACTCGAAGATAAGCTGAGGTATAAAAAAGCTCCGGTGGTAGGTTCCGCAAATGCCATTTCAATTGAAGAGATGGCTGCCATTAGCAGGTACGCAAAGGAGAGGAATATTGAGATCAGCCCCCTGGTACAGGGTTTAGGACATGCCGGTCATATACTGAAACATGAGGAATATAAACACCTGAGGGATGATCCTAATTCAGACTGGGCATTTGATCCTCTTAATCCTGAAACATATAAATTACAATTTGCACTTTATGAAGATGCAATGGAGGCTACTCCTTACGGGAAATATCTTCATGTCGGGGGAGATGAGGTATACAACCTGGGAAGATCAGAACTGGCAAAGAAATCAGGTATGACCCCGGTTGAATTGCAGTTATATTGGCTGAATAAGGTGAGTGAGTTTGCTTTACAGCATGGTAGGATCCCTATATGCTGGGATGATATGTTTTTTAATCTTGCAGGATTATTCAGTACTATGAGAAGTAATGTAACAGGACTGACAAATGAACAGATTGAGAAAATATGGAAAGAGAACCAATATAAAATGGATGACAAAGCAGGGCTTTTTCCAGATAAGTGTATATATATGAGATGGACATACTGGAACACAAAGGTGCTGGGGAACCTGAAAGCTATCGACTGGCTTCTGGCTCAAAATTTTGAAGTTATGGGTGCTACAGGTGCACAGGATATGTCTCCCCTTCTGCCGCGTAACAATTCAATATTCAAACCCATAAAAGAGTTCTGTGAAATCGCCACTGAAAAAAAACTGAATGGTATCTTATGCACCATGTGGGATGACTCTGCTTACAGTTTTGAAACATTCTGGAGAGGCATCTTTAACTTTGCTTCGATGAGCTGGAATTATGAGGATGTAAAAGCTGATGATTTCAATATGGTTTACCGCCACAGGTTTTATGCTCCCGAATTAAGTGATCCTTCATGTGAATTTCAGAATTTGATGGAACAGGCTTTATGGTTCTGGGACGGGGCACTGATAAATAATTCAACATATTTAAAACATCTTTCCAAAGATGATATATATAATCCTTTCGGAGACAGGGGAGACAGGGGAGTCTATCCAAAATCTATAGACCTTATTGCACTACCCGACCTGGAAAAACCAGGAGAATGGAAAGTACGATATAAAGAGAAATTAGCCATTGCACAAAAAGAAACTGAAAGATACGAAGTCATCAGAGAGAGAATTGTGAAAGCATCAAAACTGGCAAGAAGAAACCATTACTCAATTGAACTTATGGCAAGAATAAATGAATTCCAGATCTATCCCTCAAAGTTATTGCTCCTGCTTGAAAAATATGATACTGCAGCTTCTGATTCAGATAAAAAGGCAGCTGGTGAGGAAATATACCATTATGTTGAGAGTTTCAGTAAAATAAGAAGTGATCTTGAGCAAGTTATTTCTGAGAAAAGGTTCCTGAAAAATCCTGAAGGATATATCAGGGCAAAAACTGCCGACCTTGCAAACGGAGGTATTGATAATGAATGGATGTTTGTTCACGAAACACCGATGAATGAAAAAATCTTAACATGGTTAAAACCTTTACTGAATAAGTAGTACTTTTAATTATATAATTTTAGCATTTTATCATATAACGATTAAAATCATTACCCGATGAAATCAGACCGCAGAAAATTTTTAAAAATATCCGGAGCTGCAGGAGCAGCAATGATGACCACAGGAATGACAGGAATTGTTGCCGGTCAAAGCAATAAAAGGAAAGATCCCTTTGCCAATACTAAACAATTGGCTGAACAGGAACATAAACAGCATTTTAATATGTGTGGATATTCAGCTCCAAAACTTGATACTGTGCGAATTGGTTTTATAGGTCTTGGAAATCGGGGGCCTGTAAATGTTGATGCTATGGCATATGTTGAAGGTGTAGAAATAAAGGCATTGTGCGATAAAAGAATGGTACGCGTTGAGAATTCTCAGAAGATACTTGCTAAACATGGTTTGCCTCCCGCGAAAGCTTGCGGAGGAACTGATGATTCATGGACAGAGTTATGCAAAGATCCTGATATTGACCTTATTTCCATAGCAGTACCCAGAGGTCCTCTTCATGCAAAAATGGCAATATGTGCTATGGAAAATGGTAAGCATGTCGCGGTAGAAGCTCCTGCAGCATCTACTCTTGAGGAAGCCTGGAAATTAGTCGAAACATCTGAAAGAACCAGGAAGCATTGCATGATGCTTGAAAATTGCTGCTATGATTTCTTCGAGTTACTGACCCTTAATATGGTCAGGCAGGGCTTTTTCGGAGAATTGATTCATGCTGATGCAGGATATCTGCATCATCAGAACAATTTCAATAAACCGGAGGGAGGAGACATGTGGCGTGTAAGAGAAAGCCAGCATAGAAATTGTAACCTTTATCCGTCCCATGGGATAGGCCCGGTTTGCCAGGCAATGAATATAAATCGTGGTGACAGGCTGGCAATGATGTCATCAATGTCATCAAATGATTTCATAATGGGAAAGATGGCTGCAGAACTTGCTAAAAAAGATAGCTTTTATAAAGAATTTGATACAAATTCCTACCGTGGCAATATCAATACATCCATTATCAGAACCCAGAACGGAAAAACCATTATGCTTCAATATGATATAACCAGCCCCCGTGTATATTCACGTATACATACAATAAGCGGAACAAAAGGAATATTTCAGAAATATCCGCTTCCCGGCAGAATATCACAGGGCAAAGATGAATGGTTTACTGAAAAGGAGATGGAGGAGTTAACAAAACAGTATACACCTGAGATAGTGAAACGAATGGGAGAGCTGGCAAAAGAGATCGGTGGTCACGGTGGAATGGACTTTCTGATGAACTGGCGCCTTGCCGATTGCCTCAGAAACGGACTCCCGGTCGAACAGGATGTTTATGACGCTGCTGCCTGGAGTTCAATTGTACCCTTAAGCGAGTGGTCGGTTGCCAACGAATCAAATTCCATCAGAATCCCTGATTATACCTGCGGATCGTATAAAACGAACACACCTCTTGACATTTCTATGTCAAAAGGTGGTAATACAGGTGTCCGTTCAATACCAAAATAACTCTCTGATTAATTTAATCTATTTAGGTCCCAGGTTAATGATAGCTTTTTTAAGGATTTTTTGATGTTCAGGATTATTCTCCTGCAGAACCTGATTATTTTCTAGCTTAATATTCTCAACAGGTGTATTATTGTACCTGACAGGTGGATTATCACCGCTACAGACAAGTATATTATCTTTAACCAGGTTTATGGTTGCTTTATGAAAGCGCAAAGGTGATTTTGCTATTGAATAGATCAGGTTCTCACTAATCAACACATCAGTTGTCCCTTCATCAAGAAACATACCATTGCTTTCAGCTCTCCCTGCATTTAGTGAAATATTGTGAATATGATTTCTGACAATTGTGCTTCCTGGTTGAAGACCAAGCATATAAATTCCTCCACCGTCACTCAGAACCTGCATTATATGGTGAATGTGATTACCCTCAATCCTGTTCTCCCGGCAGGGAGTAGGCTCAGGGTTCCATAACCACCCTGCAGAAATTCCAGTATATGGTAAGTTGTGAATTTGATTATTGACTATTGATGTTTTGGCACTTAATCCGCACCAGATTCCAACAGCACCATAAAATTGACGTCCACAAGAGGTAATTGTGGAATTCTCAATTCTATTACCGATGGCAGCCTGATCAGGTGACTTTTTCCACCACAATCCTCCGTCAACCATCCGGTCATTGCCCTCACCAATCATTATACCATTTCCCGAAATATCCTCAAACTGACAACCGGAGATACTGCAACTGGAAGAACCTGTCCCAAACCAGACACCAGAACCGCCCAGATGAGAAAAATTGCAGTTTACAAATGAGCAATTATCGCACCATTCACCTTTTATTGCAGCCGGAACAACATTCCATTCCTTATTATTATCACGTGGATCAAAAAAACAAGCCTGTATTCCGGCATATCCTGCAGAAGGTAATTGCCATGAACAAAAGCTAAAATTAATATTCTCGAAACGCACATTGCTGATCTTTTTCTCTGCACTCCCGATAAGTTGTAACAAACTATTAGCCAGTACGGGAATTACCACTCTTTTATTTACAGGTGTCTCTCCTTCCCTAAGTCTTAAATACAGAACTCCTTCCTTGTTATCATAATACCATTCATCATCGCTGTCAAGAAAAGTTATAGAGTTCTCCAGGAAGTAACGCGGATTTTTCTCCCAGTTATCTATATTGAAAAAATCGAGTCCCTTGGCTCCTATAGAATCTTTGGCTGTTATAACTCTTTTTACCTTGTCAATTCCCGATAATCCGATCCGCGTTATCGACCAGTCATGTAACAGAACGAGCTCAACTTCGGATGGATTCCCAGGGTAGGGAAAATCCTTTTCATTATAACTAAAGTTTGTTCTTCTGTCTGAACCAGCCTTCACTACTCTGAGATAATCATTATCGGGATGTCGTGCCCTTATTGCCCTCTTACCATCAATAAAAAGCTCGCGGAAATTATTCCTTTCGTTCCCCTTCAAAATGATTGGAGCAACCCATAAGCCATTGTCTCTCTTCTCCCAGCCACTTACTTCAAGACCTCCGGAGAACTCCACTTTTTCACCAGGTATACCACAATAAACAACAAGTCCTTTATCCGGACCTGAATCACTTGGACCCATAACAATTGTTTCATCCAGATTGTATGTTCCTCCTCCTATCCAAACAACTATCCCGCTTGCATAAGCTGATGAAGTAATTTCCCTGACACTTTCTATTGCTTTCAGAATTGTCCTGAAGGGTTTTTCCTTTGTCCCGGGATTATTATCATCCCCATTTCCCATCACATAAAACTCTTTCTGCGAACCTGAACATGAAAACAGAAGTAATAAGTAAAAAAGGGTTGGAAATATTTTTAATCTTTTCATTTTGGAAAGTATTATGATGTTTTAAAAAAAATAAAAGTTACCATAGAGTAAAACAGATTATATTAATCCAGTTCAATTGAGACCAGGCAATAGGTTTTTAGTTCCGGAACAACAAATTGAATTCTTCCCTGTAAAAACTGGAATTCCACAGATACTTTTTCCGGTTTGTCCGGAGAAAGGGTGGTGACTATTTTAGGTTTTTTTCCTTCAGGAATTTCCAAATTGACTTTTATCTCTTTCACCAGAGGTTCTCTATCAGCATTATAATTGATCAAATGAAGAACTAATCTGGTTTTATCGGAGGTTTTTGTTAATTCTGCCGTTACAAAATCGGGAGCTTTAATCTCTGATATCAATTGACTTCCGGCTGCCCACTTAATTGATTCTAATATTTCCTCCCTGTTCTCCGGCAGTTTCCAGTATTGGCTTGTCATAGCTGCACCTGATGGTTTTTGTATTACCTGCTTGATCTCAGGGATGTAAACAACATGTCCTTCACCTACATTAATTTTTTTTGCTTCCATAGATGGAATCTCCTCACTATTATATCCCCGCCAGACAGGAGCATCAATCTGAATAAGATCCCTGAGTCCAAAAGTCTTCCTCCGGGCAAACTTTTCATCATATAAAGAAGAGTGCTCAGTGATAACTAACCCTCCTCCTTTTTTCACAAAACCGGTTATCAGAGCCAGATCCTTATTGCTCAAACATTTTTGATCTGCGAGGACAAGAACACGGTACCTGGATAAATCATTCAGATTATTGTCAAATATTATATCAAACTGAATACGTGACTGAATCAAAACCTGTTCAAACAGATAGGTACTCTGATAGGGGCGGTCATTATCAAATGCCATTGAAGCAAAAGAGTGCAGAATTGCAACATCTGCTATGTTATCCTGATCAAGAAAATTTTCAGAATTACTCCTGAAGAACTTAATATAATCAACTTTGTTCCTCATGTCCTGAATTGTTTCACGGGCTGTACCCTCAGTATAGGGATTATCAAATCCCCTGTCAGGACGGGATTCTGACAGCTCATATCCTGCCAGCAGACCGCCAACCATTCCCAGACATTGCCGGTTATAAGCCATAGCTTCTGCCATTTTAAGCTTACTGTCACCGGTATAGGTAAAGATCGTATTATTCAAAATGCCAGCCATTTTGTATGAACGGATCTTCGAAACAAGTCTTCCATCAATAGTATAGCTGGCATCATTTCCCTCTTCGGTCCATACTGCATCGGTATGGGATAGAATTTGCGGATAATCAATACTCTGTTCCCACATTGTATTGCGACCCGACAAACCTGAATGAGGGTTATTTTCAACAGCAACCTGTGGATTGAGGCCCTGAATGTAAGCCTCCATCTCACCATAAAAACCTGAGAGCTGCCTGCATCTGAATTCTGTCCATAACTGGAATAATGGATCGGTCATTGTTTGCATAACACCAATGAACTTAGGTGGTTCTACATATTTGACATTGCTGAATCCCAACCTTTCTTTAAGTTGTTCAGGAGAGTATGATTTCTGAAGGTAGGATCGAAAATCCTCAACTGCCAGGGGATGGAAAAAGATGGGTATTGCTCCACGCATTGATGTATTGTCAAAATGGATCAGGTCAACCTTCACTTCCTCAATAGCAATCCTCAATACTTTCTTAATGTATGCAACATAACCGGGATGCATGAAATAGACTCTCTTCCGGTATGTCTGATTTCCATAAGAAACAGGTTGCCCCAAATAATCCGGAACAAACCATAATGCTGCCTCAGGCGATTCGGGCAAAAATGTTTCATAAGCTACAGTACTGCCAATGTAGGCACCTACTCTTAAACCATGTTTCTTACATAGTGCTGCTAGTTTTTTTGCATCCTCTAATTGTTCCTTTTCAGCTTCCAGACCAAATCCCTTGTAAAAATGGATCATTGCCATGGTCACCCCCATTTCTTTTAATCTGACAATAGACTCTTCACTGTGTGTCCGAGGATAATCTTCAATATCCCAGGTCTGATATCCACCTTTACGTTTACGAAAAATAGGTGCGGAATCCCAGTTTCCGACCATTACAATCTGTTCTTTTTTCATCCAATCAGGTGTCTGGTCTAATTGGCCCTCAGGGCTTCTTTCAGATGAGATCTTAGCTTTGTTACATGCACTTAATAATAAGATTGAAAATGCAAGAGAAAAAAGTAATTGAAGGAATTTTTTCATTGCTGTTGTCTTATTGATTTGTAAATTAAAACTTTACCCAGAGTAATTCTTAAATTTAATACAACTGTTTTATTTGATTGAAATTGATTGAATTTTTGGGATCATAATTTTCAATACTCCCCAGGCAGCCAGATAGACACATCCTGCTAGCAAAAAGACAATTACATAACTACCGGTCAACTCGAGAAGGTATCCAATAAAAGGGGCAGATAATACACCCCCTGCCGATGCTGCAAATCCAGCAATACCTGTCATTGAGCCGACAGCATTTTTCGGGTAGATATCAGATACAATGGTAAAAATATTAGAAGCCCAGGCAGAATGACCAAAAGCTGCACACGATATTAACAATACAGATACCCACATTACATGTATCTGTGAAACTAATACTACCGGCATAACAATTATGGCACATAAAAGTATTGCAGTTTTTCTCGAATAATCGATTGACTTTCCTGTCTTAATAAACCATGATGACAACCATCCACCTGCAATACCTCCAATGCCGGCAAACGAATAGATAACAATTAGTGGTAACACAAGCTCCTTGATATTTATATGATGCATCTTATTAAGAAAATCGGGGATCCAGAACAAAATAAACCACCACGCCCAGTCAGTAAGAAACCTTGCCAGGGCTATTGCATAGGTCTGCCGGTATTGAAAAAGAGTTTTCCACTTTATGACATCTTGATTTTCAGCCTCATTATCAGAATGAATATATTCAAATTCCCTTCTGGTTAGATGTGGATGATTATGTGGAGAATAATAAAATAAGAGCCAGAAAATAATCCAGATAAAACCAAGGGAACCAGTGATAATAAATGCCCATTGCCAGCCAAAAGCAACAAATATTCCCGACACCAGGACAGGTGTCAAAAAAGCACCAACACTTGAACCAATATTAAACCAACCGGTTGCCAGGGCTCTCTCTTTTTTCGGGAACCATTCTGCAACAGTTTTGACAGCAGCAGGAAAATTTGCTGATTCACCTATTCCCAGGAAAAACCTGGCAACAGAAAAGGTTAAAACGCTTCTTGCTGCAGCATGAGCAATACCCGCAATACTCCATAAACTTATGGCTATAGTGTAACCAAGCCTGGTTCCGAATTTATCTAGTAATTTACCGGTTGTTATAAGTCCAATGCCATATGCAATCTGAAAGGTCATTACAATGTATCCGTAATCGATTTCGGACCATCCAAGATCACTCGAAATATAGGGCTTTAAAATACCAATAACCTGTCTGTCAATGTAGTTAATAGTTGTTGCAAAAAAAAGAAGGGCAACAATGCGCCAGCGATAATTATAACTGTTACCTACCCTATATTTCATTGTGTCCGTTTCAATCCCTGTATTCAAGCCAGGCATCGCGAAAATATTTTATTGTTTCCCATGGAGCATTAAAAGCTGTGTTGCAACTTGAGGAGAAAAAGAATCTGTTCTTATATGGACTCATCCTGGTAAAAAGGTTTTCGACATAATTAAATACTTCCTTCTTAGTTTTAAGGTCCCGGGTTTCCATCGGACTGATCCCGCCTGTAACAATAAATTTATCATGTGTCAGTGTCATAGCTTCATCAAGCTCTATGTCACCCAGCGGAGGAAAAGCAAATCCCTCGAGGCCATCAACCTTAAGAGAAGAAATAAGTTTCAGATTATCTCTCTGGTTACCACAGGCATGAATAAAAAACCTGGCACCATTATCATGACATATGGCACTTGCCTTTTCGTAAAATGAAGCAGAATATGCTTCAACATATTGAGGTGGATGAAACATAGTATCGAGATTATCCATTGACATAATTACAGGGACTCCGTTTGCCATACACTGATTAACCAGGTCAAGCATAGCAAACTCATGCAGGTCAAGGATTCTTTTGGAAAACTCAGGCTGTTCCATTAAAAAATATACTGAGCTTACCGGTCCCATAGCAAAATGAAGCATTTTCAGCGGACTGAAAAGATCACCAACAATTACAACACCTCTCTCTCCGACTTCCCTGCAAACTGCATCATATTTTGCTTTATTAAATTTCCATCTCCTTGAAGCAACGAACTGCTCAAATAATTCTCCCTGCATATTATAATCAGTTATAAGGAAATCTTTCTGAACAATTGTAGATTCATTAAAAACATACATCTGCCTTTCTGATAATCTTCCTTTCTTAAGTTTATATTCCTTATTGATTATTTTATCGTTACCTTCAAAATGATTTAATATTACTGCTTCACCGTCTATAAAATATTCATCACATATCCCGCCAATCCATACTTCTTCCTGCTTACAATAGACATTCCTGCTAAAAACATCTACACCCAGGTAATTCAGCATATCGAGTTGAGTTGTGCAGTGTTTTATTTCTTCCGGCAAAATACCATGGTTCTTATGATGGGCAAACCATTGCCAGAAATTAGGCGAAAACACAAATCTTGCAGGTGTTTGATTTGCAAGTATTTTTTCAATATTTACTCTAGAATTTAATTCCATAATCTTCATTCAGTCATTAGTAATTACCTTATTTAAAACCCTTCAATTCAGGCAGTATTATCTGATTCAGGGCAAATTCTGAAATCTGGTGATTAGGAGAAGTTTCATCAATTTTAAGATAATATTGGTCCTTTGCACCTAAGGAGTCGAGTCTGTTCTTTACGTTTTGCTCAAAAAAGTGCATATCGGATGTATAATTCCTGGCAGGATCATGCTGCTTCTGACCAAAACAACAATTATCCTGCCTGTTAAGAATCTGCACCTGTTTACGACCATCCCCAAAGGCTCCAAGAATATAAAGATCCGGGTATCCAGCAATATCACGGTACATCTGAGGCAGGAATTGCTCTATATCTCCGATGGATCCTCCTACTCTGTAGTATAAAGGAATTGACCCGGCAATGTTAAAACTATATTTAATCCGGTCATCAACTGCAGAAATAAGATTTGTTGTCCAGCCACCACCTGACAGACCGACCATATCAACTCTTTTATATTTATATTTTCCCAACAGATAGTTCAGACTGACAATGGTCGGATCGAGAAATAACCTCAGACCAAAAGTTGGAAGCGGGTCAGGTATTCCCAGGTCACTATTGTATACACTGCAATGATCAAATCTGCAATCATTATCAGCAGATTCTTTAACATGAGGCATATAAACTGCAAGAACATCATAACCGGCTTCCACGAGTCCGGTTATTGTGGCCTCAATCCTGCTGTAGTGGCGGTCATCATCTACCAGAGTACAACTATGTCCGGGATTGAAGATAATCAACCTATTATTTCTTTTTTCGGGTACAAAAAGATAGGCCAGATCCTTAATAGTATCAATGCCCTTAACCGGTATCTCAATCTTGTCAACACGCCTGATAACTTTGTGATAATGTAATGGACTTGGGATATTGGTTGTTATTGTGACATCAGACCGGTCAGGAATATGGCTTGAATTCCATATTGCCCGGATTATTTCAAGCCTCTTATTTATCACATCCCCCGGGGTAAATATTCTTATTCTCCTGTCATCTGAAGTTTGTGGAACACAATCAACTTTTTGAGGTACTTTGGGAGGTATTGTTTTGCCATCATTAAACGTAATATAATCTATAACACTGAAGCTTGATAGCTGTGCAAATTCCGGATAACTGAAAGAGAGGCAAACCAGCAACAAGAAAGTTTTTTTCATTATCTTATATTTAAGAACCAATAACCCTAGTATTAGTCAGTTAAAGGAGATATTATTCTATCAAAATAAATAATTTAATCCTATGTAATTACCAGTGGTTCCATCTCTTGGATCAGTTGCCTTTGCATAATCCCAGGTAATTACAAAGTTATCGTTAACAGCAAAATGGATTCCGGCACCATAAGTTACATGCGGCTTCTCCTTTTCACCATATGCCAACCAGGCAATCCCCTCAGGATCTGATATTTCAGGAAGTTCAAATTTTCCAGTAACCATGCCTGCATCAGCAAACCCGGCCAGGCCAACATAAAAGTTCTGGTTCAGGATGATTGTCCTGAAGATTTTCCATCTCAATTCAGCATTCCCGTATGCAAAATCTTCTCCAACAACCCTGTTTCTCAATATTCCTCTAATTGTCTTTGCTCCTCCCAATCCACTCAAAGTTATCTGGGGTGCTGAGTTATATACCAATGGAAGCATATATACTGGCATATCACCAGCTATCTTAGCCTGCCATGAAACCCTGTAGGCAAAGTTCAATGATTTAGGGATAATTGTTATGTATTGCCTGTGAGTAAAAGCAAAACGTGTATAATTAAATCCATTGCTGATAAAGCCCGGAGAATATAGTAATTGTATTTCGGTCCATAAGCCCTTCATTGGATTGGACTCAGTATCCCGGGAATCATATTTTGCACCTATTTTAAAAACTCCTGTCACCCCTCCATCTGCCTGCTCCTTTGCTATCAGACCCCATCTTATAAAGTTTCCATATAATCCTCCTCCTACCGAAGGGAGATAATCACTCTTATCTTTACCTTTGTTAAGATTATTAATGTCAACCGTATCTAGTTTAGTGTTAAGGTATTCAAAACCCCCAAACCACTTAAAGTTATTGCCTTTAAGTTTACCGATAAATTCAAGTTTTGTCTTTATAAGAGCTCTGTCATTGCTATAAAATACTGAAGAGCGATACTGGGGATCATCCGAATCAGTTAGTGCAGAATTATAGTAAGCATTATAACCATTAAATCCATAGAAACTGAAAACTTTATCGGTAACATAGCTTGCCTCTGCCATCATCCTGATGCCTGGAATAAGATTTCGAGTGTCATAGGTAAGTTGTCTCATTCCCTGACCTCTGGTTGTCTGAGACCATTCAAAATGAATACTTTGATCATATCTTGGATAAGAACTTCCGTCCCCATAATCAAATAGTTTAAAAATACCACCATATTTAGTCCCGGTATTTGAGTCGAAACCGAAAGCAGGAAAAAATCCGAACGACCAGCCATCTTTCATTTTTTCCTTAACTTTTTCCTGTGCAACAATGCTGTTGATTGATAATAGAAAAAGAACTATTAAAACTAATGGTTGTTTTTTCATCAATTATGAGTAGCTATATTAAAAAGGCAATATAGGAATATTCTTTTAAAATAATTTCACACTTAAGTTAATGAATTCCATTATTTTTAACTTACTGCTTAAAGTTCTCTATCTGTATTTTACAAGCGCAATATTAGAAGAGTATAGACGATAATTTGCTCCATATTCTATATAACCATTGGTGATATAAAAGATTAATAATCCAGAGATTGTTAAATAGATTTTGAAGTTCTTATACAAATAGATACATTTGTTAAATCACTCTAAAAAAACGAGATTACTTTTTAAATAACAATTATTATCTTACTGATTATTAATGTTTTTAAATTATAAACCTTAGTAATTCACGCTATAGTACTAATAAGAAATATCATTAACCATAAATAATTTATTATGATAAAACGACATTTATTCATTATGTTTTTTGTATTTGCTGGCATATTATTGGCTCATGCCCAGGATGGACAACTTAAAGTGATTGTATTCGGTGCTCATCCTGACGACTGTGACCTGGTAGCCGGAGGTACTGCAATTAAATTTGTGCAGATGGGACATAAAGTAAAATTTGTTTCTCTTACAAATGGCGATGCGGGTCATCAGTCAACAGGTGGGGGAGCACTTGCAACCCGACGCATGGCTGAAGCTAAGGAAGCAGGCAGTAGGTTTGGTGTCGAATACAGTGTAATGGATAATCATGACGGAGAACTTATGCCCACACTGGAGAACAGGCTCAAAGTAATCAGGGAGATACGTAACTGGAATGCCGATATTGTCATTACGCATCGTCTAAATGATTACCATCCCGATCATCGTTATACGAGCACTCTTGTTCAGGATGCCTCATTCATGGTCATAGTTCCCAATATTGCACCTGATACACCACCGTTAAAGAATAACCCTGTTTTTCTCTATCCTAATAACTCAGAATCCGATATAGCTATTGATATTGATGATGTAATCAAACAAAAAACTTACGCTGTATCAGCACATGAATCTCAGTTCTTTGAATGGCTACCATGGTTAAATGGGACTCTGGATAAAGTACCTCAAACCAAAGAAGAACGCCTGAAATTTCTTGGGAGCAGATTTACTCCTCCTAACGATCAGGTAAAAAGATGTCTAAAAAAATGGTATGGGGAAAGTCAGGGTGCCAAAGTTATGAATGCAGAAGCTTTCCAGTTCTGTGAATTTGGCAGACAGATAGCTCAGGATGAGATTGTTAAACTATTTCCTATGCTGAAAAAATAAACTTGAGCACTGTTGTTGTTTTTCTAATATTAACAATATTTACAATTGATTAATTATCACATTACTAACTTCATAAATCACTTACTATGAAATCATCATCTGTCATGAAATTATTCTTATTTCTGGTCCTAATTTTCACTTTATCATGCAAAGAGGGATCTGTAACCAAAGTTGAACCGGTCCAAAATACCGACATTACTCAGTTTCTTGGACAATGGACAATAGATATCGGCACCAGCCAGGTTGGATGGCTCGAAGTACGCCAGGAGGATGGATATGTTGATGCTGACCTTTTATGGGGAGGAGGAAGTGTTCTTCCAGTTCCTTATATTTATTTATCTGGTAATATTTTATACGTGGGAAGAGATCCTTTTAAATTAATCAGGAAAAAAGATGAAAAAGGAACAGAAACAAGGATTCATAGTTTTCCGTCATGGGTTGAAATTAAGAGAGATGGTGAAAAAATTTCAGGATATCTGCTAAGACCCAGAAAAGGTTGTATAGGTTTTGACTCAGTTGCAGTAAAAGGAACCAGACTGCCTGATGTGCCTCCGGCACCTGATATGACAAAGATAAAATTTGGAGAACCGTTAATGCTTTTAAATGGTAAAGACCTGACAGGTTGGAAAATGGTTGAAAATAGCCGAACCAACGGATGGAAAAATATCGACGGTGTACTCATTAATGACCCTGTTCAGAAAGAAGGTGAAGCACCTGTGAGATATGGCAATATAAGGACAGAACAGGAATTTGAAGATTTCAACCTAAAACTGGAAGTGAATGTTCCTGCACATAGTAACAGCGGTGTCTACCTTCGTGGCAGACATGAAATTCAGGTAAGTGATTCATATGGTCTGCCACTTGACCCACACAATATGGGTGCTCTTTATAGCAGGATTACTCCCGTTACTAACGCTGAAAAGCCAGCAGGGCAATGGCAAATGATGGATATTACATTGTGCGACCGTCACCTGACAGTTATACTGAATGGGAAGATGATTATCGATAATAAACCTGTTTACGGGCCAACAGGAGGTGCTTTAACGTCTGATGTTTTTGCTCCGGGTCCAATCTATCTGCAGGGTGATCATGGGAAAGTTTCCTATCGTAATCTTATCCTTACTCCTATTATTAAATAAAGAAGTTTAAAATTTATCTCAAATGAATACCAAAGCTTCAAAAAAAATCAACCGCAGAGGATTTGTCACTACTTCTGCAAGTGCAATGGCAGGAATCACTCTTGTTCCGTGTCAGGTTGTTTCCGGATTAGGTTATACGGCACCCAGCGATAAGCTTAATGTTGCTGGTATTGGTTTTGGAGGCAGGGGAAAATCTGTTCTTGCCAATGTTGCCAAAACTGAAAATATTGTTGCACTGTGTGATGTTGACTGGAGTAATCCGGTGGAAAGAGTATTTGGAACATATCCGGGCGCTAAAAGATATAAAGACTTTCGCGTGATGCTTGACTCACAGAAAGATATTGATGCAGTTGTCATTGGAACTCCCGACCATACACACGCTGTGATAAGTCTGGAAGCAATGAAGCACGGGAAACACGTTTATACTGAAAAACCCCTGACACATACTATTCAAGAGGCGAGGATTTTGACTCTGGCTGCCAGACAATATAAAGTAGCCACACAGATGGGCAACCAGGGACAAGCTGGTGACGAACCACGGAGGTTACGCGAAATTATATGGGATGGAGTTATCGGCCCGATACGGGAAGTGCATGTTTGGACTGACAGACCTAACAGGGGCCTCTCTGAAACTTATTGGCCGCAGGGAGTTACACGCCCTGAAAACATACCACCTGTACCCGCAACCCTTGACTGGGACCTGTTCATCGGACCTGCCCCCATGCGACCCTATCATCCTTCATATCATCCCTTCAAATGGAGGGGATGGTGGGACTTTGGTACTGGAGCCCTCGGCGACATAGGATGCCATTCACTTGATCCGGTTTTTCGTGCACTGAAACTCAAATATCCGATAAGCATACAAGGTGTATCTACACTCGTTAATGAGGAGACATACCCTTTAGGATCAATTGTAAGTTATAAGTTTCCTTCCCGTGGATCACTACCCCCTGTTACCCTTACATGGTATGATGGTGGTCTCCGGCCGCCGCTTATTGATGAACTGGAGGAGGGTATGAAAATGGGGCCAGGTGGCACTCTTTTTGTCGGTGATAAAGGCAAAATACTTGATGGTAAGATTGTTCCTAAAAGTCTGCGTGAATCATATAAAATTCCTGAACCACATATTCCTTCATCACCAGGACATGAAATGGAATGGATATTGGCATGCAAGGGAGGAGAACCTGCAGGTTCCAATTTTGACTGGGCTGGCCCTTTGACTGAGACTGTACTGCTTGGTAATATAGCAATCCGGAAAGAACTTAGAGCACAACTTGGTGGCCAGGTCCTTAATTTTGATAATGATAAACTATGTTTTCCCAATATGCCTGAAGCAGATAAATTCCTGCATTATGAATACCGAAAGGGATGGAGCCTCTAAAACAAATCAGAATAACTTATCGGAAAAATAAAACCGTTATAACCTTAGAAATAATTCTCAGGTTTATAACGGTTTTTAGATTAATTATACTTTGATTGTATTAAAGAATCTCTTTTATTTTTACATTTTTGAAAGAAACGGCATTACCATGCTCCTGAAGGAGGATATTTCCTTCACTTCCCTCCCCAAAATTTGGCCATACTTTAAACTTGCTGGTTGCAACTATTGCCTTCCATGCATCAGTTCCCCTCTCATACTCAACTGTTTTCTGTCCATTGAGCCAATGCTCAACATGTTTGCCATTTACAATTATTGTAGCTCTGTTCCATTGGCCAGGACCATTATCCCGTTTAGGCAATGGGGCAATAAGGTCATAGAGAGCTGCTAATGAACGATTTGCATCAATACCATTTTTGGCATCAGGATTTTCTCTGTCATCAATTATCTGGTATTCGCATCCGATGGCTGATCCCGGGCCTTTATTTAACTCAGTATCAACAAGGTACTTAATACCGCTATTTGCTCCCCTGGTATAATTAAAGTCTACAATAAGCTCAAAATTTTTATACTTCTGAACAGTAACTATATCACCTGCCGCAGCTGATTCAGCGCCTCCTGCCTCAAGAGTAGAAAGTACCCCATCATTAATAACCCATCCGCCTTCAGGGAAAGTTGTTACTTTTGCGCCACGCCATCCATTTTTTGTTTTCCCATCCCAAAGCAGTTTCCAACCCTCCTTAATTTCCCTTTCTGTAAGTGTATTATTGAGAAAACTGAATTGGGGAATGACCGGGGTATAAGGTGTGAGATATTTATCCAACTCTTCTGTTAATATCCTGATATTTTTCCATTTTACAAGTAAACCCACCTTGGTTGAATCTTTTCCTATTGAATGAACCTGGAGAGCAATAAAACCGGAAGGAGTCATATCGTCAATCAGGTCAGCACATGGCACTCCATTAAGCCATGTCCTGATAGAACTTCCCTTAGCTTCGATCCTGTAATGGTTCCACTCCTTATTCTTAAAAGCTTTACGTCCCTCAGGATTTTTATCAAGGGTATATAACCAGCCTCTCCTGCCCTCGTCATAAATACCCCCTGACCATGCTCTTTCAGATGGATCAAGTTCAACCTGGTAGCCATGAACCCTTCCATTCTGATAGTCAGGTTTACTCTCGCTCCTGAACTGTACTCCAGAGTTCATTTGTGGATCGAACCAAGTATCAAATTCAAGAATAAAATCTCCATATTTTTCTTTTGAACAGAGGAAAGAGTTTGGCGAGTTTGCAACAGTAGTTCCAATGATCTCTCCATTTTTTATTTCATATCTGGCAGATCCGTTAAGCTGATCCCAATTTGACAGATCCTTTTTTACCAGATTTTCCCATTGTCCGTCCTTTGACTTACATGATAAGGATACAATGAGCAGGGCAGTGAGAACATAAATCAGATTCTTCATAGTTTGTACAAGGTTTTAGTTTAGTTAGAAATATAAATATTTATCCTTTGTCCGGTTATATTATATCAGAGCCGGATGCAGTATCATCGAAGATAGAATAAAAAATTAATTAAAGCACGCAGATATAAAATTTCTGCGTGCTCTCATCTCTCCGGTTATCTTTATAACCTGAATATTAATCATTTCCAAACCTGGGTTTTCAGGTTTTTGCCAATTCTTTACGGTGTGCCCACACTTTCTCAAATGCCTTAATATATTGTTCATTAAGTTCTGGCATCTCCTTAGTGAAAAAAGGAAGAGATAATCCTCTCCTGTCTACTTCAAGGGCTCCAGGAAACTTATCAGCCATAACAGGAAGGTGATGCCACCATTCAGCTTCATGGAATATGGGATTATCACAAAGGAACTGTGCTCCCGCAGCACCAATCGAAACGCCTTCTGCTTTAAGAGCTTTCACGCAAGCCTCGCGTGACATCCCTGCCTCAGTTTCGTTAAGGAGAAATCTGTTTGATGCATAGTAAACCCTGTCTACATCAGGTCGGTTCTGCTGTTCATAGAGACCTGGCAATTTGGTTATCCTGTCGTTAAGTTTACGAACCTGTTTTTTCAGGATTGCATTCCGGGAGTCAAGTACTGCCAACTGGCACCTCGCAAGAGCTGCAGCCATCGGATGCATTCTGAGCTTCATACCAAGACCATAGCTGTATTTATTATTACTTCCTTTTAATTTGGATGCCCATTCATAATGTCCAAGAATTGTAGCACGTTCAAAGTCTTCCTGCACCTGATAGTTGCCCATTCCGCCCTCAATTGATGGTAATGGTTTGCTTGCCTGGAAGCTGAAACAAGCCATTCGTCCCCAGGCACCCATAAATTTACCATGCATTGATGCACCATGTGCGTGACAAGCATCCTCAAGAACAATAAGTCCTTTCTCTTTGCAGAAATCCGAAATACGATCCATATCAGCTGGCATTCCAAGATAATGAACCGGAAAAACAGCTTTTGTGTTTTTGGTAAGCTTTCTTTTTGCATCTTCAAGATCGAAGTTCAGTGTTACGGGATTAATGTCGACCATTACCGGAACCAGACCAAAGAAACGCATTGGTGTAATTGTAGCCCAGAAAGTGGAGCAAGGAACCATGATCTCACTTCCGGCAGGCAGGTTAAGGGCAAAAAACATTGCCGTAATTGCACTTGTCCCGTTAAAGTGAGCTTTACAATAGGGAAGTTTGAAATGCTTCTTCCATTCATCTTCAAGCAAGTCAATTGGTTTATAGTCAGGTGACCTGAGAACATCAAGCACTGCTTTTTCCTCCTCAGCCCCATAACGTGGCCAGGTAGTTGAACCTTCACTGGAAGCCGTGACAGCTTTAGGCCCGCCATTTACTGCAAGCTTCTCCTGCATTGATTGCGGAGACCCTGAAATGGAAAAAGCAGGAGCTGTAAAAATAATGCCAGCTGTGGCAGTACCTGTTGACTTAATGAAGTCTCTTCTGCTTTCTATTGTTTTTCGTTGGTTGTTTTTTTCTTTCATCGTTACATTCATTAATGTTATAATTGTTAAAGGAATTAATGTTTACAAAATTGATGCTCTTATTACAATTTTTATGTCACTCTTTACAAATCAGATAATCGATATCAATTCTTTTATATAAAAGTCTACAAGACTTAATAACCTGTATTTTGTTCCATAGTTTTATTCAGGTCGAGATCAAGTTCTTTTCCAAAAAACATAGTAAATTAAAACAATTATTTGTAAACAGAATGAAAATCTTGATTTTTTACAATTAGAATTGCCTGTTTTATCTGAAAAATAAGCTCTGGTGACATAATCCATGAAATTATTTCCCGTTTAACATGCCGCAGCTATATTTTATAAACAGTTGTCTCGGTTTTAAAATTCAATACTATCAATTGAAAATCAGATATTTTTCTAAACACCATTGTGATTTTGCTCCGACAATGAGTACTAAGACAAAATATTCTTAAGTCTTTTCATGTCTATGAGGTCTATAACAAAATGATTAATGGTGATTTAGTGGCTAGTTTCTGAAATATATGAATTTGTTGTGCATATAAAATATTTTAACTTTAGCGTTGAAAGATGACTCCCTTACAAAATTAATTACTCTTAAAGCATGAAAAATATTATATCCGGTTCATCACGACGCAAGTTTTTAAAACAAAGTTCAATAGCTGGCCTTGGGACTCTTTTTAATGTAAATAATGGACTCTTCCTTTCAGCATTGCCACCTGCCGGGATACCAGGGGGTAATCCTGCGCTCACAATAAAGCCCCGTTACCATCGCTGGCATGTCGATCCTGGCGTTGAATGGCTTGAGACAAACACAGGGTATGCTTATCTTGACTGGACTATACCAGTTTCACAGACAGCACTTGTAATGGTTGATGTCTGGCAGCGCCACTATATTAAAGATACTGAAGCTCGCGCAGAAACTATCATTAACAATAAACTTGTTCCATTAATGACGGCCTGCCGTAAAAAAAAGTTGACTATCATTCATGCTCCTTCGCCCCCTGTTGCAAAATTACTGCCGAACTGGATTAACCTTGAAAACAAAGCTAATACAGCAACAAAACAGGATGACTGGCCACCAGCACAATTTCGAAATTTGAGTGGCCCCTATCAGGAATACAGAAGGCCTGAGGAACCTCGCGAAAAAGAAAGACAAAAACTCCCTCCTCTCAGAATCCACCCCAAAGCAATGCCTCTTTCCCATGAACCAGTTGTTGCAACAGGTGAGGAACTTCATTTATACTGTAAACAAAAGGGTATCCTGTTCCTATTATATGCAGGGTTCAATACAAATGCCTGTATTTTAACACGCGACTACGGAACTTTGCAAATGAGGAACCGTGGATACGAAATAATAATGGTAAGGGACTGTACAACAGGAATGGAATCGAAGGAGACACAACCAACATTAAGCCAGACGAATGGAGCAATTCTTTTTCTGGAGATGTTTGGAAACTATTCTATAAATTCCGTTGAAATCATCGAAGGTTTAAATGGATAGTCCTATAGCTAAGATAAAGGATCAGAGAGATGTGAGTTTTTGAAATATAATGTTTGGTGCCTGTTTCGCTATTTGTGACAGGAAAATGAATTAGAAGAAAATGTATTTTAATATCTTTGAAATTGAGAAATCAGATTAATTAATAAAAAAACAAATCATGAATAAAGTATTTTCTTTTCTGGCTGCAATAGTCATTGTGCTGGTTGTAACATTTGGTACACTTCAGGCAGAAATAAAACTACCTTCCATCTTTAGTGATAATATGGTGTTGCAGCAACAAACAGAAGCTGCAATTTGGGGAAACGCCACAGTTAATTCAACAATCAGAGTTACTACATCATGGAATGGAAAGGCATATACAGTACATGCAGACAAAGATGGTAGATGGAAAGTCAAGGTATCAACCCCTTCTGCAGGAGGTCCATTTAGTATAAATTTAAGCGATGGGAAAGCTTTAACTTTAAAGAATGTTATGATTGGTGAGGTATGGGTTTGCTCCGGGCAATCCAATATGGTAATGCCAATGAAAGGATACAGAAATCAACCGGTAATTGGCTCCAATGAGGTCATTGCAACCTCGTCGGGTAATAATATCAGGCTTTTCACTGTATCCAGAATTGCAAGTCTGGTTCCTCTTGATGACTTTACTGGTACCTGGAAAATATCTGAACCTGAGAATGTTAGCGAATTCAGTGCAACTGCTTACTTTTTCGCAATGATGCTCAACAAGGTCCTTAATGTTCCGATCGGACTTATTAATACAAGCTGGGGAGGAACTAAAATAGAACCATGGATAAGTGAAGCTGGATTTAAGAACTTTGGATGGGTTAAACTACCCGATAAAACAGCTGTGCAGGGAACTCTTTCTCAGCAGACACCAACCGTCCTTTTCAATGCAATGATAAATCCCATTGTTGGTTACGGGATACGAGGTGCAATATGGTACCAGGGTGAAAACAACTGCAGCGAACCTGCAAATTACCAGTTGCTGCTTCCGGGGTTTGTTGAAAGCTGGCGTTCTGCATGGGGAATAGGGGAATTTTCGTTCTATTATGTTCAGATTGCACCTTTTAATTATGGTCCGACTGCAATAAGCTCTGCATATTTACGTGAAGCTCAGCTCAAGGCATCCGCAAAGATTTCTAATGCCGGAATGGCATCAATTATTGATTGCGGTGAAAAAGATAATGTTCACCCGGCAGACAAAGCAACTCCTGGAAAGAGACTTGCTTACCTTGCACTCGCTAAAACCTATGGAAAAAAAGGATTTGCATGCGAAGGTCCTGTTCTCAGGGAAATGAAGGTGGAAGGAAATCAGGTTAAACTTACCTTCGATAATGCTATAAACGGTCTTACCTCATTTGGTAAAGAACTTACCTGTTTTGAGGTTGCTGGTCCTAATAAAAGGTTCTACCCTGCACAGGCATTTATCACCGGCACTGGAATAACTCTATTTTCACCAATGGTAGCTGAACCTGTTTCAGTAAGGTATGCATTTAAGGATTTCATTACAGGCGATTTATTCAATACCGAAGGATTACCTGCTTCATCATTCCGAACAGATGACTGGGAGATTATGTGATATCATAACGGAAACTTAACAGGAGCATTATTGCGGGATGAACGATAGATTGAAGTAAATAACTCAACTGTTTTTCGTCCTGCTTCACCTGTAACCAATGGATCCCTATGGTTTATCATAGAATCTATAAAATCTTCGATCTGTAATTGCATATAAAATGTTGTTGGATCACAGTTCTTAAATATCTCTGTGTCAAGCCTGTTCCATTCCTTAAGCATACTCTCTTCACCTGGTACTGTCCAGAGGTCATTAACCGGTGGTTCAGCAACACCAGTCATTCCGGCAATAAACATAGCTCCACCATCGGTTTGTACCCCTATTGATGCGCCATTCTCTCCATGTACATGCACCTTTCCAAATATTCCTGGCTTTTGGGAATTGCTTACAATTATATTACCTATTGCCCCGCTTTTGAATTTCACAATAGCGACAGCAGTATCATCAACCTCGATGTATGGATGGTTAAGGTTTCTCCATAATCCATAAACTTCATCAATATCACCCATATACCATAACATAATATCTAATTGATGAGGTGACTGATTAACCAGTACACCACCACCTTCCATATCCCAGGTTCCCCTCCATTGATCGGAATCATAGTAAGCTTTGTCCCTCCATCCCAACATGTTAATAGTTGCCAGAACCGGTTTGCCAATCTTTCCCGACTCAATCGCCTCTTTTACCCTTTTTACCGGAGCGTACCATCTTCTCTGGCTAATCACTCCAAGTTTCACATTATTAACCTTGCATGCATTAATTATAGCATCGCAATCATCAAGGTTTGAAGCAAGAGGCTTTTCAACAAGAACACTGGCTCCTGCAAGAGCCGCCTCAACGGCCGGTACCCTGTGAAATGGATGCGGAGTACAGACTATAACCAGGTCAGACTTATTTTCAATAACCATTTTACCAATATCCGAATATGGTTGTGTATTATACTGCTTTGAGAAATCTTCTGCAGATTTTGGAGTTCTGCTCCATACACCTGAAAGTCTCGCTCCAGTGATATTTTTAATAGCTTTTGCATGAAGATGAGCCACTTTGCCGCAACCTGCAATTGAAATATTATAAACCTTTTGTGTCATTTTAAATATTTAAGGTACAAGGATGACTTTATTCAGATTTTCCTTCTTATTATAAAGCTTATCAAACCATAGAGCTCCATCCGATAAAGGTGCAACTTTTGAAATCTGCTCTTTAACACTTATCCTGCCAGTTTCAAGTAAACTGAGTACAGCATTGTACTCTCCTCTTATTGCACAGCTTCCGATTATTTTAAGTTCCCGTGTAACAACTTTCTGAAGGGGAAACTCAACTGAAGGTGTTATATTTCCGACCAATACCACTTTCCCTCCTTTTCTTACCGATTCAATAGCTATATTAACTGTATCGCTTATACCAACAGCTTCAAATGCCAGATCTGAACCCCTTTTCGATGTTAATGATTTTATTTTATCATCAAGGCCGGAGATGCCCGAAAATAGAGCATTATCAGCACCTGCATCTAATGCATTTTCAAGACGTTTCTCATTTATATCCAAAGCTATGATCTTTGAAGCACCGGATAATCTCAGTAGTTTAACAAGAAAAATCCCTATCATTCCTGCTCCAACCACAACACAATTATCTCCAGTTTTAATTCCCGAAAGATTAACGCCATGAAGTGCTACGGCAACGGCTTCAACCATTGCTGCTTCCTCAAATGTTACATTCTCAGGTATTTTGTATAAAATATGCTGGGGTATAGCAATATATTCAGCAAATGCACCAGGTCTATTATATGTCCCAGGAGAGACTCCTAGAACTTCACGGTTATCGCTCAAATTATACAATCCTTCCAGAGTATACCAGTCATTCAATTGATATACTGTTGAATCAAAAGTTACCCTGTCGCCTGATTTCCAATTTATTACATCTCTTCCGGTTTCGATTATTTCACCTGATGCTTCATGCCCCATGATCATGGGTGGAATTCTTCGACCAGTACTTCCGTCGAGCCCATGGACATCAGACCCGCAGATTCCACATGCCTTAACTTTTACCAACACCTCATCACAGGTAATTTCAGGATCAGGAACATCTTTAAAAATAAGTTTATTATATTCTTCGAGTACCAGTGCTTTCATGTTTTCAGTAGTGTTGTTGTTTCAGAAATTGTTAAAGCAAATATAGCAAAACAAATTTGCCTTAATGTAGCTTATGGCTCTTGAAATCTATTATTAAGTCGTTCAGAAAACATTTTTTATTATCTTCCCTGAAATTTTATACTGTGATACGAACATCAATTTAACACATATAGATTCACAGATTGACATGTTTAAATTCATCGGGAACTCTTTATGACCTAACAAAAAATATTAAAATCATGAAATATCTTTTAGCGGCAGTTTGTGTATTAAATCTATTTTCTGGCATTCAGGGATTTAGCCAACAAAAAAATCTCACCAGCCAGGGTTCACCCTTCACCATTTCTACAGATAAAAATATTGATATAAAATGGAAAGGTGAGAAACTTATCATCGGAGATCAACACTCATGGATTTCAAATCAGAATGTTGGTTCTGCTGCTGAGAACTATGAAGTAACAACAGGAAAGGGATGGCAATACACTAATGCATGGAGTAAAAACCCCTCGCTTCCATATCGCAGAGAGTTAGGTATTTCTCCCGATGGAAAAAAAATTGAAATCAGCTTTCAATCGCATCAGGATGCATTAATGCCTTTATATCCGGCACCAGTTATTTCATACAAAATATTTATACCGCTTGCAGCTCTCAACAATTCTTCATGGCAAGCTCTTGCTGGTCGCTCTTACAATGCGAAATGGTCATCAGGAACACTCAATTCATCAACAACTGATGGAAATTTTGCCGGAACCGGTATTCGGTGGATATCATTCGTTACTCCCCGGGGGAAGATAACATTTGACTTCAACCCGCAGGGAGTCCCTACTTACTTTGTCACGGGAGTTAATACCATCCAGACCCAATGGATCATAATAAAGAATGGAGACATGATAGAGATGTCATTTAATGTAACTGCTTCTAACTACGGAGGGGCTCTGACAAGCAAGCTCATAATATTTGAAGGAGATAAGAACAACTACCTGGATCATCATGCGGTAACTTATTACCATTATTTCTCCGAGGTACCAAATGAGAAACTCTTCTGCTTTGGAGGTAAATCATCCAAAGCATTTATTAATGCAGGAATATCAGTTTATGATGTAAAAAACGGATATGGCTGGAAAAAATCTGATGGACTTCTGAAAGTTGGAGGTGAATTGACAGGGGCCCTCTATTCCGCTGCAACTTCATCTCAGAATAACACATTTACCACAAATAATCTGAGACCGGGTTTATACATGATTACTCTTCGCTCAAGTGCTCTGAATAAAAATACTGGTCCATTTAATGTCTCTTTAAATGGAGAAAAAGTATTTAACAATATTAAGATTAATAAAGGGAATGTTGCCAACCTGACTTGTGTACGCTGGATTGAGGGAGGAAAGGCAGATATGCAATTTGAAGGGGAATGGGCAGTGAGTGTTGTGGGCTATCAGCTATTTATGCATTCCGACGAGGACTTTGAATTTCGCCGTGGGTTCTGGATCAAAAAAGATGGTTATTGCCCTGATGTAATGTTTGCTAACTACTATGATAAACCTCCTGTGTATGGTAAGGCAATCACACAATCCCCTCTTGCAGGAAAAGTTGAAGAGATTTCAGAAATCCCTGAACTCCCGGAACTGGAAACTGCCCTGCCTGACCAAAATTCCAAAGAGATGTTATGGCGTTACACAAGCCCGCTTGGAACAATGGGTCCAGACAATTGGGGATCATTTAACGAATTTAATACCCCTGCCCTTATTGAACAAAGGTTGAAACAGGTTAAAGACGGAGGAGTTGAAGCTGTCATTTTAAATGGATTTCTTTCGCGCCACACATATGAAACACACCTTAAACGTGTGGAGGAGAACATCAGGCAAACAGTAGAAATAGGACATAAGATGGGAATGAAATTTCTCGATCACCAGGACCTTACAATACTATGGAATACTGATATGGGTTTCAGGTTTTTAGCTGAACACCCAGAGTATTTGCAGCATACTCAAACTGATGGTATGCCCACATGGGGAACTTGTCCTATCAATCCTCTTTTTAAAGAAGGATACTTCTTCCCTTACATTCTAGAGCATATTAAAAATACCAGGATAGACGGCCTGATGATAGATGAATGTACTTTTCATGGCAGTAATTTCTGCAATTGCACCTATTGCAGGGAAGCCTTTACGAAAGCAACTAATCTTGTTTTACCCGATGATGAAACAAGTCCTTTGTTGCGTAACAGGTCATCAAAAATATGGAAAGCCTGGATCGAATGGCGCAAGAATGCCATTGCCCAGTGGCGTATAGATATCAGTAAAGCCTCCCGCAAGATTAATCCTAACTTTTGCTCTATTCAATACTACTCGGAAGGTGGTTTTATATTAGATGGGGCCTCTTATGAACAGGGCGGCGATCTTGCTTTAAGCGCAAAATCAATGGACTTCCTGGGAACAGAAATAATGAGCCGTGATCTGTGGGATAACTATAAGTATAATTTCTCAAGCAGACATATGTATAATAGTCTGCATGAGACATATGGATCTCCAGTGTTCGGACTGGTATATCCTATAGGTCAGATCAATTATGCTATCATTGGATGGGCTATGAACAATATGCTGGCACAGGTTACCTGGTCAATGCTGAGTTTTGAAGGTTCTGAAAAGATGGATGATTATACAGGATGGAAAGAAAATATGAACAATATATCTGCTAAACCCTTAGCTGATATTGCAATAATATTTTCGCGTAAAACCAGGGATTGGTCGGTAAAAAACAGAACTACTCATCCAAATGAAGTAATGGGTATAAGCCAATTCTTAGTAGACCGACATATTCAGCATACATTTATTTTAGATGATGCTCTGCTCAATCAGGATCTTTCAAGGTTCAGGATTTTACTTGCCCCGGGAATGGACTGTGTTTCTGATGAACAGGTTATGAAACTTAAGCAGTATATCAGTAACGGAGGAACATTGTACATAACAGGTGAAGCCGGACAGCTTACCTCCTATGGTGAGATTCGAAAAGTCTGGGCTTTTGCTGATCTCCTGGGCAATGATGCTCTGACAAAAGCCAGCTCTGATGTTTCAGAAGCAAAAATGGGTAAAGGCAGAATAGTCTATTGTGCAAAAAGGTATGGCTTAAATGATTTTTGTAAATCGTTTACTATTGAGAATACTTACGAATTTAAACCTGATACCAATCTTACAGCACTTAATGAAAAGGTCATCAGACAGGTCATTGGTAATAAACTTTCATTTGAAGCGGTGGCAATCCCCGCGAAAGTGCTTACTTCCGTTTATAAGGAGGTGCGGAATGGGGAAAAAATAACACTGGTACACCTTCTTAATGCTACAGGCGTAAAAGCAAAAAACGGAGATATACTGCCTCTACCCACTTCATGGGAAGCAATTAAAGGGGATATGAGTTTTGAGATATCATTACCATCAATAGGAAACTCTTATTATGCTACTCCTGATTCCCCACGACATAAACCTGTTAAAACTGAGAAAGTTAGTGATGGCCGATTCAGGATAATAGTTCCCGAGGGAACAGTTGATAAATACGGAATTGTTTACATTTTTCCAGAATAGTATACAAGACTATTAAAATTAAAACAGTTTTGACAGGTAGTTTTGAACTCTGGTATAAGGTTTTATTGTAAAAAATTCAGGCTGAAAGTCTTTGAAAATAGTCTATTTAAAATGCGAAATATTACCTCTAATCTCATCATCCTGATTCTCCTCTGTTTTTCAGACGCGCTGTTTTCACAATCACTTACCAATTCTAAAATAAATGGTTACCATGGTATATGGTTTGAACTGAATCAGAAATATCCATATGGAGATAAATATGCAGGTGGTCTGGGTACTTATACTGCAGACCATTATCCGCTGGCTATATATTCTGAAAAAGTAAATAAAACATTTTTTGTATACGGTGGTACTACTGAAAAAGATAAGCGTCATCTGCTTTGTATGATAGGTTGTTTTGACCATAAAAGGAAACTACTTGAAAAGCCGACAGTTGTGTATGACAAGGAAGGCATTGATGACCCCCACGATAATCCTTCACTGCTGATTGATAATGATGGATATCTATGGGTCTTTGTCAGCGGCCGTGGGACAAAACGCACCGGATTCAAATTCAGGAGTGTGAAACCCTTTTCGATTGATGAATTTGAAAAAATAACAACTGAAGAGATGACTTATCCTCAACCTTGGTTACTGGAAGATGGCATGATTCATCTCTTTACCAAATACTCTGGTGTTAGGGAGTTATATTTCGAATCAAGTCATGACGGCTTTAAATGGAGTGAGGACCGGAAGCTTGCGGGAATCCGTGAGCCAGGCGATAAGCTGGGCGGTCATTACCAGGTAAGCCAGAAAAATGGCAGTATAGTTGGGACATTCTTTAACCGGCATCCCAATGGGAATGTGGATAAAAGGACTGACCTGTATTATCTTCAGACTGCAGATATGGGAAAAACCTGGACTTCAGCGGGAGGCCAGCCGGTTGAAATCCCTGTCGAAGATGTGGAAAATGAGGCCAGAGTTGCGAACTACAAAGATCAGGGATTGAATGTTTACATCTGTGATATAAATTTCGACAAACAGGGTAATCCTGTATGTTTATATATCACGAGCCACGGACACGAACCCGGACCCGATAATGCACCTTATATCTGGCATGTTTCAAAGTGGACCGGTAGTGAATGGGAGATTTACCCTGTCGGGTCTTCCGATCATAATTACGACATGGGAAGTTTATATATCTCTGAAGATAAATGGCTCGTAGTGGCACCTCTTGTAAATGGACCACAGCTATGGGGTGCAGGTGGGGAACTGGCTTTCTATGAATCAACTGATTCAGGAAAAAAATGGTGTAAAACGAGACAGCTGACGGTAAATAGTCCCCGAAATCATGGTTATGTCCGCCGGCCGCAAAATGCACACGATCCTTTTTATTATTTCTGGGCTGATGGAGATCCGGACAAATTCAGCATTTCAATTCTCTATTTTGGTGATTCTAAAGGCAATGTGTGGCAAATGCCCTATTCATTTTCCGGCAAGACAGCAAAACCCATTAAGCATACTTTTTAAGGTAATGATTTTAATTGAAAAGAGAAATCTGTTTTAGGTGTCAGGGAGAATCATAAAATAACAGAGTTTAAATCAATTGGATATAGTCAGTTGTAATCTGTATCGTATAAATAAGATAAAATAAATAAAAAGTAAAACTGCAAAAATATGATAAGGCGTGATTTTATTATTAAAACAGGGTTAGCGTCAATGGCATATGGGTTAAATGCCTCAGACAATGTTGAAGATATTATCACCGCGGGCGATCTTCAAAAATATTTACGTTCATTACATCCAGTATCCGAACCCTCTGTTGACCGTATAATAATAGGTGATCCGGCAACCAGAATCAAAAAGGGAGGGACAGCCTGGACTCCCTACTTTAAGACTTTAAAAAATGCTGTCAGTCAGGGAATAAACGTACTGGTAGTTCATGAACCTACTTTTTATATGCATTGGGATCTGGATAAAAAAGGAGAGAATTTTTTCAGTACACCTTCACCTGCAAATGAACAATATCTTGAGGCACTCGAAACAAAGAAAAAATGGATTGAAAGCAACGGACTTGTGATTATCCGAAGTCATGATGTACCTGATATTCTGAAAAGTTTTGGTATACCGTTTGGACTAGGACAGAAACTGGGCCTTAAGAACGAGAATATTATTCGTTCAAAAGACTATTACAATGTCTATAAGATTGAGAAAGAGAAGGCAGCTAATGTAGCAAAAAATATTGCAGATAAACTCAAAGATTTTAATCAGCCGGGGGTTGCTTTCTATGGAGACCCAAACAGAATAGTTTCTACTATCGGACTGGGAACAGGATGTATAAGTGATCCGCAACAATATGCCGAGCTGAATGCTGATCTTCATATTGGTATTGATGATACAATAAGGACCTGGATCCAGACAACCTTTGCAGAAGACACAGGAAGACCATTAGTCGTTATAAATCACGGAACATCAGAAGAGATGGGAATGAGGTTATTGAATGAGCATCTGAATAAGCATATTACCTCAGTTGAATTTATTCATATCAGTCAGGGTTGCAGTTACAGCTGGATCACTTAATGATGATATATTGAGCACAGCATACCGGTAGTTATATGACTTGCTTATAGTGCTTTAATGTCAAAATCACAATAAAATAAATATGCTCGATTTATATCCCGGAGGTGTACTTCCGGAGCTTTTTTTCTTTCTGGTATAAGTATATTTTCACTGAACAACCTCTTTGGCCACAGTTATCACCTTTATTTCCGGAGCCCCGATAATAAGATCACCTAATTTAGGTCCGAAGGCTTTGAAATATTCAGATGCGAAATGCGCATCTACAGCAGCCTGGTTAGTATACTCTTCAACAAAAACAAATTTTGTATTATCATACGGATCCTGAAACAACTGATAATAAATACAACCGCTTTCAGTATTTGATTTCGCTATAATGTCTTTTGCAGCTTCTGTAAAATCTTTCACCTTTTCGGGTTTCACAGATAATTTCGCAATAATAACCATCTTTGAATCAACCGGTTGTACTACAGTTGTTTCAGGAACATTATTACTTCCGGTACCCGGATTATTACCACAGCTGGCTGTTAATAATATCATACTCAACAGTATTAAAGATAATTTCACTTTCATGATTTCAATTTTTTTGGTTTAAACTTTTTGACAGCATGAATATAATAAAAATACTGAGTATTAGGAATCATGCTTCAGGAACTGATAAAATTAATTACTATTCGTGACAGCCCGATATTATTTAAAAATTCCTTCTTTTATAATACCCTAAATCCCATACCTGGGACTTTCAAATTACCATTTATTTACAGAATCCTGTTTCAGCATGACAAAGGGCTTAAGCAAACTATTTGAGATAGTTCCTATTGTATCAAATGAATTTCCGACAAAGATTTTATCGCCCTGTCAGAGAAGAAGTCACTTGCTGCGAAGACTCTGAATAATCCTCCATCTTCTCCTCCCTTCGCCTTTACTAAAAGGTACTCCCGCTGGTCGTTACGGTTAAAAAGCTCTGAATATGTCACTGCGCAACGATAACCGTCTTTGCCAACTATGCACATTATTCCTGATTTTATATTATCCCTGCTAATAGGGTAGTATTTTAATAGAATATCTTTGAGAATAAATCCGGTAAATGGGGTTGTACTGTGAATTCCCTTTCCACGTCCATAGAAAACAGTGTTAAATGTCACATTTGTAATCTTTTCCGGAAGTGAATCTATTCTGCCAACCAAAACAGAAGAACTGTACAGATCAATCTGGGAGGAATAGAGAGGCGAAATATTCCTGTTAACCTTAAATGATGCGGGATATGACTTTACGGTGATCTTAACCGGGGCTGATATATTTCTTTCTGTAACAAGGTCGGTGGCTGCCACAATCTTACTGTCAACCGGTAGTGGCCATAAATCCTTTGTCCTGGAAGGGACTATCCTTGATACATTACTTGCGATAATTACCTTATGCAGATCTGTTGGATAATAGACCTCTCCCCAACTAAATACTACCTTTTCACCTTTTGCATTTTCGATCTCAATGAACAAATCAATAACCGGATTAAATTCCGAAACATTAGCCTTTTTGATAATCCTTTCATTAAGTATATCAAAGAGAGAGTAACCATCATAACGGTAGGCCCCTACAAATATGTCGCCACCAATGCTATCAAACAGCGTCTCCTTTACAATTACTGAATGCTTCAACATTTTTGAGAAATCAACCTTCCCCCTATTGACTATCTCTCCTTCAACTGTTAAATCATTAACAGTCAGAGAGACTGTTTCCGTATTATCATAAAAATTATTAGTCATCTCAAGGGAATCAATAGATTGAATATTTGATTTTCTGATTTCACCCGACATGCTTCTGTTTTGAGTACAGGCAACTAATATAGGAATTATTAAAATGATCCTGAAATTACTAATTTTTATCATCATACTGGTTTATAATTAATTACCTATAACACTTTTCGATCATCAGATTTTAACACCTTTATGACACAAGGTTTATGAACGCTGATGTTTTTAATGCTTTAATAGATTCACATAATTCCGCCATAGTATCTATTCAATTATCACAACAATCAAGTCCATTACATTGGTCCGTGTAGGGCCTGTAATAACATGACCTCCATACTTTTTAAAAAAATTGTATGAATCGAATTCAGCGAGGAAATCTTCAGGCCTGGAATTATTCGGAAAAGCCAGGTTCATCGTTTCTGAATCAACTACAGCACCTGCAGCATCAGTTGGACCATCATTCCCATCGGTACCCGCTGAAAGAATAGTAATTCCCGGACTATTCTTAATAAAGAGGGCTGCTGATAATGCAAGATGTTGATTTCTTCCTCCTAATCCCCTGCCTTTCACCCTGACAGTAGGTTCTCCTGCAAATAGCAGGCAAATTTTTCTGCCGGTTATTTCATCTTTAACTTTCCTGACAGTTTCGATAATGTATTCCACCAAATCGTTAACATCACCATTTACACTGTCTGAGATTACTATAGATTCGAAACCTGCTGATTCTGCTTTTTCCTTAGCTGTTTTTAATGCCAGCTTATTTGTACCAATTATTAAATTGGTTGTATTAAGAAATATTTCATCAGATTCTTTCAGAGTCTCCTGTCGCTTTTTTTCAAAACCTTCCTGAAGAACAAGATATATTTGCTCTGGTATTTCATTCTTAATCTGATACTTATTAATAATGTTCATAGCGTCAGCAAATGTTGTTGGATCAGGTGCAGTGGGACCAGAAGCAATCACATCAAGTGGATCGCCGACAACATCTGAAAGAATGAGACTAACTACCCTGGCAGGAAATGCTGATTTTGACAATAATCCGCCTTTTACTCCCGAGAGGTGTTTTCGTATGCAATTCATCTCATTAATATCTGCACCACTTTTCAACAAAATACCATTCACAGCTTTTAAGTCATCTAGAGTACAATTTTCCGGAACATCAGCCAGAAGAGCCGAACCACCACCTGAGATGAGGCATATCACCAGGTCATCTTTCCCTGCTTCATTAACAATTGAAAGAATCTGCTTCGTTCCTTCAATACCATTAATATCCGGCACAGGATGACCCGCTTCAGTAATCCCAATAAACTTCAAAGGTACAGAATGACCATATTTGGTAATGATATGCCCGGATGTTATTCTTGATCCCAGCACATATTCAATAGTTTCAGCCATAACTGCACTAGCTTTGCCAGCTCCAACAACATAAATATTCTTAATCACTGAGAGGTCGAATATGAGGTTTTCAATCTTAAGAATATTTCTATCCAACGAAACGAAACGTTTAATGAGGTTGTCTGGTTTAACACTTTCCACACCAGCCATAAAAATCTGAATTGCGGTTTGTTTTTGATCCATTGCAAAAGTATCTTGATGAATATCTGAATTAAATATTTACACAAATGATCTTCGATACAATTCCCTTTAAACCTTAAACCAATTTTACAGTTTTAAAGTAAACCTTATTAATTCTAAAATAATCCCGGAACTACAAGATAGACCAGAATAAGACCTATAATACCTGTCAATGTAACCAGGAAAAGAAGTGGAATCAGGTTACGTTTGATTATCAATCCTTCCAGACCAATTAAACCGACAGTAGCACATCCGGTAACGACTTTCTGGACATTTATCAGATTCCCCAGTGCCCCCCCTACATTCTGTAAGCCTACAACAATAATATGCGAAATTTTGAGATGGTCAGCAATAGAATACTGAAAAAGTGAAAACAGCATATTTGAAACTGTATTGGAACCTGAAATAAAAGCACCTAGTGCCCCTACAAACGAATCTACCAATGGCCATGCCCCGTGAAAAACCTGCACCATTGATTGTGCCATAGCTACTGGCATACTCATATAGTTATTTGGGTTAGTACCTGTTTGCATCATAATTCTTACCATCGGGACAGTAAAAACCATAGCTATCAATGGATTCTTAATGCTTTTAAAAGTTTCCATCCAGGCCTTCCGAACCTGGAGTTTGTTCATCCTGAAAAGAGGTATACATAAAAAAGCTATCAGCAAAAACGGTATTATTCCGGGATTACTTAAGGGTTCAAACTCAGTAGTAACGCTGGTTCCGAAAAGTTTAGGTGATATGAACTTTACAGACTTTAACCATGAGCTGAAAGGTAGAAAACTCACTCTTGAAAGTACAAGAAGCAATCCTATAAGAATGTAAGGGGTCCATGCTTTGATTGCAGAAATCTTAACCTTCGGAGCATTAACTTCCATAGAAATGGATCCACTCCAGTTTTTTTCCCACTCTTTCTTTTCGGGAAAATCCCATATTTTTTTTGGTACTAAAAACCCGGCTTTGGTAAGAGGGAGAAGTATGAACAACCCAACGAATCCTCCGATAAGGCTTGGGAACTCAGGTCCTAGAAATATAGCCACGAGTAAATAAGGAATTACAAAACAGAAACCAGCAAATATCGCATAAGGCCATATAGCAAGACCTTCCCTGATACTTCTTTTCTCTCCGAAAAACCTGGTTAAAATTATTACAATAATAAGAGGCATCAAAATGCCAGGAATTGAATGCTGCACTGCTGTCCACACACCAATTTTATGGATAAATTCAGAATAAGTAATTCCATTCTCAGCGAGTGTATTCAGAACTGGAGGTGTATTCAGTGATGTTCCTATTCCGATAACTGTTGGTATACCAACAGTACCAAATGATACCGGTGTACTGTTAGCAACAAGAGTTACCATAACTGCTGCCATTGCAGGAAATCCGATTGAGAGCAGTAATGGTGCCACTAAAGCTATTGGAGCTCCGAATCCTGCAGATGCTTCAATAAAGGCTCCGAATAACCACGCAATAATTATTGCCTGTACTCTCCTGTCGGCTGAAATATATGAAAAGCCTTTATTTATTACCCCTAATGCACCACTCTCTCTAAGTGAAAACAATAACATCAGGGCGCCAAATACAATAATTATTATTGTCAATGCTATAACTACACCATTCAGACTTGAAGCCATAACCCAGTTTATTGGAGTTTTCCATATAAAAAGTGCCAGAATAAGTGTTATAATAAAGGCTAAAGGCATTGCTTTTACAGCGGGCCAGCGAAAGCCTACCATCAAAATAAATATTGCAGCAATTGGTATTGAGGCAAACAATGCAAGTATTCCGTCAGACATAATATAATAATTTTTTAGTTAAGATACCTTGAGATAAAACATAAAGGTCAAACAACATAATAAATTCATTAATAGTATTTAATATCAATTAAGCCAATATTTTAATATTAAAAAAAACATTCTTATGAGATACGGGATTTACTTTATAATTCTTAAGATCTCAATCAATTTATTAAGGATGTAAGATAAATAATATTGACACAGTCCGCTTTATTTTCAGACTTTTTTTCACAACTTACAGGTTAAATTAATTAGTTCATATATAAATGTAAAGAACCTTAAATTTTTAATTTAATTAAATAAATTTGTCAAATCACTTCTTATATCTGAAAAGGTTATGCCTCTACTAATTGTTATCCTTGGAATTTGTTTCCTCCTCTTTCTGATCCTGGTATTGAAATTCAATTCATTTTTATCTTTTGTGATTGTCTCTCTGGCTGTTGCTCTTGCTGAAGGGATGACCCTTGACAAAGCAATTATATCAATTGAAAATGGCATTGGAAATACAATGGGATTCCTTGTCCTTATTCTTGGTTTCGGCTCAATGCTCGGAAAACTGGTTTCCGAAAGTGGGGCAGCGCAGAGAATAACAACAAAACTAGTGGACACTTTCGGAATAAAACATATACAACTGGCTTTAATGTTAACCGGATTTATTGTCGGAGTTTCGCTATTCTATGATGTTGGATTTTTCATAATGATCCCGTTGATTTTTACTGTAGCAGCCTCTACAGGGCTCCCCTTATTGTATGTAGGATTGCCAATGCTTGCAGCTCTTTCGGTAACTCATGGCTATCTGCCTCCTCATCCTGCTCCGACAGCTATAGTGGGAATGTTTCAGGCAGATATGGGAAAAACAATGATCTATGGAATTATAGTTGCTATTCCGGCTATTGTTATATCCGGGCCATTTCTTTCAAAACTTTTAAGTAGAATAGAGGCCAAACCATTACAGGAATTCATTAATCAGAAAGCACTAACTGATAAGGAGATGCCTGGATTCGGTGTAAGTTTTTTCTCATCGATGTTACCTGTTATTCTTATTACTTTTTCAACAATAGCGGGATTCTTCCTGCCTGAAAATAATGAGATCAGAAAAATACTGGGCTGGATAGGAAATCCGGTATTTGCTATGTTGATTTCTGTGCTGTTTGCAATTTACTCACTTGGTATTGCTAGGGGAAGAAAAATACCTGACATAATGAATTCACTTGCCCATTCTGTAACAAGTATTACAATGATAATGTTACTGATAGCAGGTGCCGGAGCATTAAAACAAGTTTTGGTTGACGGTGGGGTAAGCAAATATATTGGTGCCATGCTTAGTGAATCTACACTATCTCCCTTGTTCCTTGGCTGGCTTATCTCAACAACTTTACGTTTTTGTGTTGGATCTGCAACAGTAGCAGGTATCACAACGGCAGGGATTGTTCTTCCACTTGTAACAGGGGGAGCCGTAAAACCTGAATTAATGGTCCTGGCAATTGGCTCTGGAAGCCTTATGTTTGGACATGTAAATGATGGAGGATTCTGGCTCTTTAAAGAATATTTCAATCTTAGTATTAAAGATACTTTAAAAACATGGACAGTAATGGAGACTTCTATCGGGGTATGCGGACTGTTAGGAGTTTTGGTTCTTGACCTATTTATTTAAACAATATCATTAAATATAACTATCCTTTATCAATATTTGTCATGAAAAAACTGATTATGAGGTTCCGTCATTTATATTCCTAACATCCCTCAATAATCCTTATAAGAGTATTCTTCCCCTAGCAATAAATTATTAATACTCCTATCTGTATTTCCCATATTCCATCAGAGTATCCCACATCGCCCAGAAATTCTCAGGTGGCACATCTTCCTGAATGTTGTGTACTGTTGAGAATACAAACCCTCCTCCAGGAGCCATTATATCCATTATTTTTTTTACCTCATCGCTAACCTGTTGAGGATTACCACTTTTTAGTGTTGATTGTGTATTGACACCTCCTCCCCAGAATACCAGGTCTTTTCCAAAATCCTTCTTAAGGCCTTTCAGATCCATATTGGCTGCAGTAAACTGAACCGGATTATAAATATCGAGACCTGCATCGATCAGATCAGGTAAAAGAACGCGAACAGAACCGCATGTGTGCATGAATATTTTTATATGTGGTAATCTCTTTTTAATATGTGACCATAATCTCCCAAAACGTGGGATAACAGTTTTTCTAAGATAATCAGGTTCAAGGAGCGTTGATGTCTGTGTCCCAAGATCATCACATTCAGAAATAACACTTATCCTGTTTTGGAGATTATTTTCAATGAGCCAGTCAATTACCAAATCCCAGTATAGTGTTTTATAGTCAATTACAATATCAAGTAATTTTTCAACACCTTGAGGATCAATGATAGTATCAAGATACCAATTCTCATAGCCTCTTATTCTTAATGAAGTTTCAGTCAGACCTGCACAATTCCTGTCAGCTATTACCCCAGCATCAGAAATGTTTTTAATCTGTTCTGCCAGATCATTACGAATAATAGCGGCATGTTGCTCTAAATCAGGCAATTTATAACTTTTCAATCCTTCGTCTATTGAAGAGTAACCTTCCAGTGGATAAGTGTACTGGTTAAAATAGAAGTCCTTCGACTCATCCATTTTCCACAGACACCCCCATACATCAGTAAGTTCCAACACATTACCATTCTTTTTTACAATATTTTCAAAATCCGGGATTCGGCGTGATCCTATACGACGTATATCTGATTCTAACTTTTTTAAAGTTTCCTCAACTGGTGTTACTATCTGCTGAATCGGATCAATTTCCTTTAAATCATATGCAGCCGATAAACCCCTGAATTCCATCGCTCTGATAAAGGCTTTTTTGTTAATACCAGTAACGGTTGTGCCTGCCAGATCGTAAGGTACCCTGTCAGGTTCATTGTGACTCAGGCTCGAATTTAATCGTTCAAAGCTTTTCATTATTAATTACAAATTTAAGGGTTTGATCTTTGGGATGAGTAAATGCATTATACCCAATGCAATAAAATAACCTACAGAAGCAATAAAAAATGGGATAATATATCCATCCATGCCCATGTTTTGCAATGATCGACCTACAAGCTGGGCTATTAATGCACCTCCGGCAGCTCCTGCAAAACCACCAATTCCTGTAACAGAAGCTGTTGCTTTCCGGGGAAAGATATCAGACATCAGACTGAAGATATTCGCTGACCACCCGCAATGTCCTCCGGCAGCAATGGCAATCAGAGAAACTGACAGCCACATATTGTCAATATGTGGAACAAGCATAACAGGAAGGGCAAAAACTGCGCAGACCAGAAATCCCATCTTCCTTCCTTTATTGAGAGACCAACCTTTTTTTAGAAACTTCGATGAGAGCCATCCCAAAAAAATTCCTCCAGCCCAGGAGACAAGGTAAATGGTAAAGAATGGAAGACCAATTTCCTTAAGGTTAAGTCCATATTTGCCATTAAGAAATTTCGCACCCCAGAACAGATAAAACCACCAGATTGGGTCTGCCATAAATTTCCCGACACAAATCCCCCACACCTCTCTTCTTCCGAGCAAAACTGACCATTTTATTTTCTCGGTTGAAACAGGTTCATTATCACTGTTTATATGAGTAAGTTCCTGTTCACTGACCAGCTTATGGTCTTTGGGTTTTTTGTAAAAAAGCAACCATAAAATGATCCATAAAATACTGATTGGCAGAGTCCATAAGAAAGCCGCTCTCCAGTTGTTATTGAATGCTGAAACAACAACCGGTATAATTAATGGGGATAAAAGAGTACCTACATTTGAACCACCATTAAAAAGACCTATTGCTAAAGCTCTCTCTTTTTTAGGGAACCATTCTGCCAGCACTTTATTGGCAACAGGAAAATTACCAGACTGACCTATCGACAAGCCCGTACGTGCAATGGCAAATCCGATCCATGATTTAGCCATGACAGTTGATGCCTGGGCTAGTGCCCATAAACCTACTGAAATGGCATAACCGGTTTTAGCTCCTATCCTGTCAACAAAAGCACCCATGATGAGGAAACAGATTGCATACCCGATCATAAAAGCAGTGTTGATGTTTCCATATTGCTGTTCACTCCAGCCTATTTCTTTCTGAAGAAAAGGAGCCAGAATACCAAGAGCAGATCGGTCGAGGTAAAGAAGAACAGTAGCAAAAAATAGAAATATCAGTATTATCCATCTGATATTAAAATACCTGATTTCTGACTTCATCTACTATTCTTTCGGTTGGAAATTATTCATCCTAAAATTAATGAAGCATCTAAACTCTCTCACGAACAACAAAAGGTTCACGATACTGCCTGGTAAGTAATGCATCAGCATCAGGCGCATTAATGAATTTCATCTTCACAGGGTCAAACTCCAGTGTTCTCCCGAGCCTATATGCAATATTTCCAAGGTGCATCACTGCACATGAATAGAATCCATCGCGGATGTCACCATTAGCAAGTTTCTGATCATTGGCACGGATTGCTTCAACAAAAGCGAGATAATGATCTCCAAGACCGCTTCCTTTTTCACCTTCGGTACGCTCTTTTCCATAAAAAGCCTGCCATTCATTAACATTTTTTGTCATAAATCCCTTTGAACCAAAAAAGAGGTTTCCGACTGTATTTTCGGCACTGACCATGTATGCATCAGCTTTTGGGCTATCACTCTTTATACCCTCCCTGTTTGTAATCCAGTGGCGGACTTCAAACTGGAGTATTTTCTTTTTATCACCCCCTCCATCAGGATTCGGAAATTCAAATACTGCTATAAGATCATTGGGTGTATTCTGGTCATCATCGAACATGAAATGTCCTCCCACAGCACTTATTTTGGTAGGTAGAGTCACGTTCAAACCCCAACGGGCGATGTCCATCTCATGCACACCCTGGTTCCCCATATCACCATTGCCATACTCCCAGTTCCAATGCCAGTTATAATGAAATCTGTTTTTTGAGAATGGTCTTTTGGGAGCAGGGCCAAGCCACAAATCATAATCAACACCTGCAGGTACAGGCTCATCTGGTGTTTTACCGATAGTGTCACGCCATTTATAACAAAGTCCTTTCGCCATATATACTTCACCCAGTTTGCCATTATGCAGAAACTGAGCCATACTCTGAGCACAGGGGTTACTTCTCTGCTCAGCTCCATCCTGTACAATCAATTTATATTTTTCTGAAGCCTCTACAAGCTTTCTACCTTCATAAAAATTCTGACAACATGGCTTCTCAACAGATACATGTTTTCCTGCCTGCAAAGCCCATATTGATGCCAGAGCATGCCAGTGATTGGGTGTTGCTATTGAAACTGCATCAATATCTTTATCCTCATAAAGTTTCCTCAGGTCTGTATAGACTTTTGGTTTTGCAAGACCCTTATCTGTGAAATGCTTCTTTATCCGTTCATCGAACAGGTTACTGTCAACATCACATAAAGCTGTAACCCTTGCATTTTTTGAATTGGCATACCCTGCGATATGGCCCGTACCCTGGGCCCTGATACCTATTACGGCAATATTAACACGATCATTAGCACCTTTCCATCCCGTATTTAAAATAATTGGTGCAGCTGCAATTCCTGCTGTTCCTGTAATAACTTTTTTTCCAAACTCGCGTCGATTCATAATTTGAGGTATTTAGGTTTATATTTGTTTCATGGCTCCAGTAAGATTCCATTTATAACATAATCAGATTCAAATGTACAGAAAAATATCTCTTTCACTTTTGATTAATTATAAGTTTGTTTCAGTAAATGGAAAAAATTAATCAGTTGCTTTTATATATACTAACCCACAGGATATCCTGCATATTGCTGACCAGGTGAAAATTACTCGTTAAAATATAAAAAATGATGATTAGTTGTAAGTAAGTTAAGGGAGCAGGTGTATAAATAGGTCAGTTAAAAAAAAGATATGCTACAAATATTGCAGCAACAAAACCAGCAAGATCAGCAAGCAGGCCACATCCAATTGAATACCTGGTGTTTTTAATCCCTACTGATCCAAAATAAACCGCAACAATATAAAATGTAGTATCTGTTGTACCCTGCAATGTACATGAGAGACGTCCGATGAACGAATCGGCACCATGTGTTGTCATGGCATCAATCATTAATCCCCTTGCTCCGCTGCCACTCAGAGGTTTCATAAATGCAACAGGCAAAGCACCTGTAAATTGAGTATCAACACCGAGCCATCCGAAGAACTTCGCAATACCTTCAATTATAAAATCCATAACCCCCGATGCTCTGAAAATGCCAATAGCAACAAGTATTGCAACCAGAAATGGAATGATCTTTATTGCAATATTAAATCCTTCTTTTGCACCCTCAATGAATGAATCATAAACATTTACCTTTTTGATGAGTGCCAATACAATAAATAGTACAATTATAGATATCAGGATAAAATTAGCTGCAAATGTCGAAGCTGTTGTTACCTGCTCTTTTGGTAACCGGCTGAAATAAAATATTATCCCTCCAATTATTGCTGTCAGACCACCCAGGTAAGCAATAATGATCCTGTCAAACAGATTGATTTTCTGGATTATGGCAACACTTATCATCCCAGTTATTGAAGCAAAAAAAGTTGAAATAAGTATCGGAATGAAGATGTCAGCTGGATTTACTGCTCCCAACTGAGTCCTGTAAACAATGATGCTGACAGGTATGATTGTCAGTCCTGCCGCATTAATAACCAGAAACATTATCTGGGCATTTGATGCAGTTTCTTTATCCGGATTTATCTCCTGCATCTCCTTCATTGCTTTCAGTCCGACAGGAGTTGCGGCATTATCTAGCCCAAGCATATTAGCTGCAATGTTGAGAGTTATTGATCCATATGCCGGATGTCCTTTGGGTAAACCCGGAAAAAGTTTCTGAAAGAATGGTCCCATAAACCGTCCCAGAATATTTATAATTCCGCCTTTTTCACCGACTTTTAAGAGGCCCATCCATAGGGTAAGTGCTCCCGTTAGACCCAATGATATTTCAAAACCTGTTTTGGCACTGGAAAATACAGAATTGACCAGATCATTGAATATCTCTGTGTTTCCAGCGAAAATTAATTGCCCGAGTGCTGCAACAAAACCTATAAGAAAAAATCCGATCCAAATGTAGTTTAATGCCATTTCAAGTATATGTGTGACGAAGATAATTATTAATAAGATAAAAGATAATAGTATAAAGATAAAAGTCAGGCAGCAGGATCAAGTAACCTAATGTCTATCACCTTCTTTTGCATCTTTCCAAATTTTAGGTAAATTTGTACAAACAACTCAAAAAATTACTATGGCACGTTTTACAAGAGTAGAAGTTATAATCAAATTGAAGGAAGCAGGCATTCTTCCAATTTTTTATAATAAAGATCCTGAGGTATGCAAAAGTGTAATAAAAGCATGCTTTGACGGTGGGATCAGAGTAATCGAATTCACCAACAGGGGTGATTATGCTCATGAAGTTTTCAGTGTTGTAAATAAATGGGTTGAAAAAGAGATACCGGAAATGGTAATTGGTGTCGGATCTGTTGTTGATCCGGGAACAACATCATTATATATTCAACTGGGTGCCAACTTTATTGTTTCTCCCATTCTCAATCCTGAAATGGCAAAAGTATGTAACCGCAGGAAAATATTATGGTCTCCAGGTTGCGGATCACTTTCAGAAATAAACTATGCAGAAGAACTGGGAGCTGAGATTGTAAAACTCTTCCCTGTTCCGGTTGTTGGAGGACCTGATTTCGTGAAAGCAATCAAAGGGCCATGTCCATGGACGAGCATAATGCCTGCCGGTGGTATTGAACCAACTGTTGAGAGCCTCAAAGTATGGTTTGATGCCGGAGTTACATGCATAGGTATGGGATCAAATCTGATCACAAAGGAAATAGTCCTTAAAAAGGACTGGAAAGGACTTACAGAGATTGTTTCAGAAGTTATTAAGATTGTGAGGATACTTCAGAAAAAGGTTCTTAAAAAATAAAATGAGTATCTGGAATGAATAATAACTGAAATGGGATTAATTCATACT
>CAZXFB010000010.1:32110-117627 GCA_964639725.1 uncultured Rikenellaceae bacterium | reverse complement strand
GCATAGTCATCAGTCCTGATTGCCGCCTGACGGTGGGGTGATATGGTATGATGTATATAATTCTTTCTGACAATGTTATTGTAACCGGTACCTGAAAGATATATAGCATTGCCATCATCCATCTCTTGCATAACATCGTGTATTTCGTTGTATTCTATAATATTGTCTGAAGTGAAAAGGTAGGGAAACAGCTTATCCCAATCATTAATATGTGGAGAGGAATCATTCCAATCTTCGCCGATTGCAACCTTGATCTTATTATAATGAAACGTACCGGTTATCTCCCTTCTGTTTCCCATTAGCTTATTAAAAAATTGCGGACGGGGGCCACTAATTACAATACCTGTGTAAGGCGTATTATAAATTAAATTATGAGCAATCCTGTTATTACCACTCTGCCAGATAAATATAGAGGGAGAATGTAAATATGACTCTCCGCAATCATGTATTTCATTGTTTATTAATTCATTGTTCCTATTGACATTTTTTGATCCTGGTCCATAGCCGGCCAAAAGAATGGATGTACCTCCCAGATATTTAAATGTACTATTTAATATTTTATTGTTTTGGCTGTATAAATCAAACCGGACACCTCCTCCTCCACTCGCAGTAAATGTACAATTGTCTATTATGCAGGATTCACAATCAAGAAATCTTACAAGCGCATCTGATTTGTTGTAAAAAGCCCAGTCATGTTGTAATCCTATATCATCATCACCCATTGTTGCCCGATCCCCATATGCAAAAGTTATCCCTCTGAATATTATGTTTTTTAATACTTTCCCTTCCACTTCATTTCCTTCAAGTCTCACCAATTCCTTTATCAGTGGATAATAAATATCTGATGGTCTCCCCTCTTTCGGCCAATAATAAATCTTCTTTTCACGTGAATTAATTACCCATTCCCCTGGCTTATCCAGATAATCAATTGCATTCAATACCCGTAAATTAGGATTTGCATCATCACCCGAACCAGATAACCTGGTTATGAAATATGTAGCAGGAACAGTTGTATACCCAATTTTTCTCCGGATATCAATTGATTTTAATGGCAATATATTGGAAACCCACCCATAATGTGGCCGGGCAACAACCTCAATATCATTTATATTGTCCCAGTCGCGCAGCGAATTTTCAGAAAACATAAATGAACTGTAAGGCTCCGGATCTTCATAATTGGCTCCCATAAAATCATTCTCTGATATGTTCATTTTATTATCTTCTGCAGTATTAAAATTTTCAGAAATAGCATTCACAAGGGATACAAAATCAGCACCAAGAAAGCGGGCATTCGGACCTGATATACCTTCAGGAATTTTTGTTTCCCATATTCTTCCTTTAGCAATCTCCGGTAAATAGGGTATGTTTCCTTCAACCTTTTTCCAACCCTGTAAAATTTTACCAGCGCTAAAAACAGCTTTTTCGTTCTGATAAGAAGAAAAAATAATTTTATTGTTTCCTGAACTAAAATCTTCGCCCTTTAAAACCACACTTTGGTCAAAAAAATAAGTGCCTCCCCTGAAATAAACATGTATTTCCTGATTTTCAATACCATAGCCTATAACCTCTGCTACTGCTTCCTTTGCCCTGGAAAAACTTAGAAATGGTTTGTTTTTCGTTCCGGGATTACTATCATTTCCGGATGGTGATACATAGAATTCCCTGGTGCCTGTGCATGAACAGAAGATCAGTATCATATTGAGCAACAAGAATAAATGCGTTTTCATTTTAATTTTAGTTAACTTAAGTTTAATTATTTAGTACTATACTTAAAACAATTGATTCATTTTTCTCTATTATTATCCGCTAATTTCCTGGTGGTATTTTCATTCTTTATGAAATGAGAGTGTCCATTTTTTTCAACCTGCTCCAAAAGAGGTGTTTCAGATTGTTCAAATTTTATTTCTATATTGAGTAAAGTTATATCATTTGCATTTTTCAATTCTTAAAAACCAGCCATCTCAGATCAGCAGGATTTTCTGTTCCAAACATAAGCCGGGACGCGACCGGATTATTTGGGCACCATGAACTGGTCCCCACGTCTCTCTTCTGTACCCTTACATCAATCCTTATTGGATGTGATTCTTCTTTATTCCACCAAAAGTTATTGAAAGGAATTCGTGCAATGACATAATATTTGTCAGTTTCTTTCATAATACGAATCCTGTTACCCAACCGGTTTTCTTCACTTGTATTAAATACATATTGCGTACTTGACCAGAGGCGTCGCGGTTCAATCCTGACAGTAACAGATGATATCGCTGACGAATTCAGTGGTTTATCAGTGTCTGCCTTATCTGATACTATAACGTATAAGGTGTCCTTATCGTAAGTTGCTGCCCACTGCGATCCGGAATTTTCAGCACCAAAGCTGAAAGGCTGCCATTGTAATCCTTCCGGTACACCCGATCCTGAAAAACCTGCGGAGCTAATGGCGTACGCAACAACACCTGCCGGTTCTTTACCAGTATATTCCGGGAATAACAGCTTATCATCGCGAATCTGCTTCTTAAATTCCGGAATATCCTTGTCAAGAACACTTCTAAGCTGTTGCATCCGCCACCTTATCTTCTCAGGAAAATACTTATACCCTTCTGCTTCGGAATGAAACCCTAGTCGTGAATCTTTCTCGCACAATTCAATCAATTGCTTATCTGTTTCAAGTTCTTCATGTATAATTTCCTCAAGCTGTTTAAGGAGATCGAGCCGTTCCATTCCTTCCATGCGCAGCAACTTCTCCCTCAGAAGATAAAAATTCAGAATATTATAACCACTGCGAAATTGTATTCCAAGAGCTCTTGCCATACCAATATCCAGAATCCTTTCATGATCATTTAAATAGTCTTTTTCCAGTGTGTTGAATATTTCCAGTCCTTTATCCCATGATGTTGTCATGCGCTTTGTAAGCTCAACAGTCTCTTCCAATGTCAATATTTCACCAATACATTCACCAATTCTGTCCCCGCTTGGAGGGAAAGATTTCAGGGGTGAGCTGAATATCCGCCATGAAGGAGATAATTGTGCGTCAGCAGGTTTAAGCAATAAAGGCCAGACGGGGCCATCATGCATTGGACCATAATACTGGAACATATTCGTAAGAGGATAATTCTCATACCCGTCACTGAAATGCTTCCAGGCCTCAACTACTTTTGAGACATCCTCCTTCTTCCAGTAAATCGAGGCAAGTTGATGCAGAAACATATTTTCATCAGATGGCAAAGGTTCCATCGAGAGCAGACCGACCAACTTATTCATAATACCGGGATAGCCGCCATGAAGCCAGCATAACATAGTATGAGTTACACCCAATTTATGCATCGCTGAGAATTTCCTGTAGAACAATGACGGTACCGGTACGAAAGGGACTGAAGCCAGTTCGTGGGAATTCCCGGTCTGTATCTTGGCTGAAACCCTAGTTTCATTCTCCCGGGCAACATTTGCTATATCCTCGAACCTTGAACTAGGTCCCGGATTTGATATCCAATAATCACCTCCAACGAGTAGTTTACCAAACTCCTGTCTTGTTACACCTGATTCAAAATTAAACTGCAGGATAACTCCTTCAGGAGTGTGAGCAGGAATATCGTAGACCCATTCGCCTAGTGAATAAGGAGCTCCTGTTACATAGCGCTGGGGTTGTGGCATATATAACCAACTGATCAGTTCAGCATCAGGTGCTGCATCATGCATACCGCGTTCCATTGCTGATGTTGAGGAGTACAATATTTCCCATGGTTTCTTTTTTGAACAAATGGGACAATTAATTTTTCCTTTGTAATCATCTGTGGAGTAAACAGCACTGAGACAAGTTGTTGGTCTTTCGCCGTGCGATATATTGATCATTCCTCCCAGACCGGGAACAGCCTTAAAGATTTTATTTACTGACTCGTAGAGATAATTCTGTGATGATTCGCTAAAAGGACAGAAGTTGACATATCCCCTGCTTTTATGTCCCCCCATTTCAGGATAATCACTAAGTGTGTGTATGTCATATTGCATCGGAGGGTTGTCACCCCATGCATGCGGCTCAATTGTGAAAATATAAATTTTTATTCCGTATCTCAAACACTTGTCCACAATCTGTCTGAGCTTCTCCAGACGCTTATCGGCATCTTTACCAGCTTCAGGGGTATATTTAGTCGAAACAAGGTCGCGGAAATAAATTACATTAAGCCATAATCCATTAACTCCTTCGTGCGCCAGCCGGTTAAGGTAATTGACAGGATAGTAATCCTCATCGTCCATCAACTCGTCGAGCATCCTTGGTAGATGCTTTGTCGGAGCAAAATAGCATCGTGAAATCCGTCTTTGAATTACAGGCTCTTTTTCCACTGTGCCCAGGGGGAGAAAAGGAGCTCGCTGACGGAGCATTTCATCCTCGAGGTGAAAAATACCGCGCCTTATACCTTCCGTCCCTCCTGCCAGGATACGACAACCTTTTATATTAATCTCCAATCGGAAAGCTTCACCTTCAAGATCGTTTTTTGTCAGGGTTTCAATCACATACCCGTCACTATCAGCCGGCACATCACCTGCAGAAAGGAAGGTAAGCAGATCTTCATAAGCGGATTCAAGATGGCCTCCCGGGTCAGGAAAATTCTTTTTAAGATTAACTCCTTTTGAAAGGTCAGCCTGCAGGTTATTGGGAGTCTTTGGTTCCCAGTCATGCATGGTCCACAAGGGAGACTTCAGATCATCAATAACAAATTTCCAGACATCCTCCGGCTGAGGTGGTACGCTCGCCAGGAAGAGACTGTCACCGAAAACTGAAGTAATTTCATTACCATTTCTCTGCGAACAACTACCGGATAATATTAATATAAACATGATTGAGTAAATACTCCAATTTAAATGCATGTATTTCATAATATTTATTTTGTTAAAAATCCCATTTATCATAATTGAACAGGTATTCATTCCAGAAAAATCAGCCAACCAGGGTCTGTGGTTTGTCCGTTAAAAATGAGTTTTTTTATGGAACATGATAATACTACTTTGACTTAGATAATTTATATAGTCCGGCTCCATGAGGGTGGATTGAGGCAGAAAAGCTTTTGCCGTATTTATCCAGATCACTCTTCCTCCAGAGATCGCGTACAGTAAAATCACCTGTAATACCAAGCTCTTCCCATGTAACTTCTATTTCAACATTTTTCTGGTCACCGGTATTGAATAATGCTACGTATTTAGCCCCTGATCCAGGATCATCAGCAACCCAGACAATTTTTTCGTCAATAACCTTAAGTTCATGATTATTTATGCTGTTTTGATTGACAGCAAGCGCTTCGCTATTTGTTAATAACTGAAATGTAAAATCATCGTTTTGGAGAAGATCTCCTCCCATCATTAATGGTGACCGGAAGATTATCCAAAGCGTAAGCAAAGTATACTTTTCATCACTCGTTAATCTGGAATATTCATTTATAGTCTCTTCCGGATGCAAATTCAGAGTTTTGGCAAGCATCCCATCGGTTCCATTAATCCTTAGTTTACCCAGAGGAAGAATATCAAGATCGGGCCAATGATTTGGCTGAACAAACGTCTGCCATTCCCTGCATAAACCAAACGCTGGTTTTATAAAATTCCAACCATCCCAGAGATCACCAGAAATGCGCCATAGATTCGCATTTGCGCGAAAATGTTCAATCTCAGCCACTGGTGAAGGACCTGCTGATAAGCTAAGGACCATTGGTCTGCTACCATTTTTGATTGCAGAGCTTACACCCTCAATTTCTTCCCTGTGGTAACGCCTGATCATATCATCAGCTTTGATATAATCTACTCCCCATTCCGAATAAAGCTCTATCAAAGAATTATAGTATTCCTGGGCACCGGGTTTAGTCATATCTATCCCATACATTCCATGATACCAATTAGCTGTATCAGAATAGCTTACAAAATCTCTTGCTCTGAATTTTGTACCTTTGACAGGAGTATTTTTCTCAACAGCCTGCCTTGGAATACCACGCATAATATGAATACCGAATTTCAATCCCAATCCGTGAATAAAATCAGATACCGGTTTAAGACCCTGTACTCCTGATGCAGAAGGAAATTTGCTAAGACTTGGGATTAGCCTTCCATATTCATCAATATACTGAGGAGGGTTTATCATACGGAAATTATTGGTATTAAGACCTTCACCATAATACCATCCCATATCCAAAACAATATATTCCCAACCCGAATTATTCATGTTTTCGGCCATGTAACCTGCAACAGATTTTAGCTGTTCATCGGTTATATCCATCCCAAAGGAATCCCAGCTATTCCATCCCATTGGAGGTTTTGGTGCCAGCTCTGCAGAAACCTGTGAACCAGAACGATTTTTCGTAGAAGATGTACAGCCAAAAATGAATATAACAGTTATCAGAACTGTAATCAGGATGGTTTTTCGGTTATTCATTTTTGTTTATTCAGACAGTGACTATTATAAATGATGAGCTCTTTTCACAATACCAGTGTTGTCATGTGTCTGCTATTTTTACAACCGTGCATATTTTCATAAAAACTATCATTAAATATTATTGCCTGAAAAAACGGATACATGAAATCAAATTTATATTTTTATGAAATAAAAAAATAGAAATATATTTACCATTAATAACACATTTTTACCATGTTGCCAGTCTTTCAAAAAATAGATGCAAATATTAACCATTCCTTTTATGTGGAACATGTGAAGTTCCCCTATTTTCCAAACCCCCTTCAGTTTCATCCTGACATTGAGATACTTTATGTTATTCAGGGTAGTGGAACCCGTTTTGTAGGAGATTCTATTGACAGGTTTGGTCCGGGTGACCTGGTAATGATTGGTCAGAATGTTCCTCACGTCTGGTATAGTGATGAAAAATATGCAAAAGAAACTGGCAACCTCTTTACTGAAGTAATATTCATCCTTTTCAAAACAGAAATTTTCGGGGAACAATTCTGGCATTTACCTGAGTCAAAAAATATTCTAAAATTAATTCACCTTTCTCAAAGGGGAATCAGACTTACAGGGAAAACCCGAAATGAGGTTTCCAACCTGGTAAAGTTAATCAGTAATTCGGTTGGTTTTAATCGCATTACCAGCCTTCTCTCAATTCTTGAGATCATTGCATCACAAAAAGAATACCAGTTTCTGGCAAGCCCTGTTGTTAATAACTCGATCAATGAAAGCGATTCAGACAGACTAAATAAAGTTTATAAATATGTTACCAAAAATTATCAGCAGGAGATCACTCTCGAAAAAGCAGCTTCAATAGCAAGTCTGTCAGCTTCTGCTTTCTGCCGATATTTTAAAACAAGAACTAACAAGACATTTATAAAATTCCTGAATGAAATAAGGATTGCACATGCCTGCCAGCAACTTGCAGAGAATGATTATTCTGTATCAAAGATCTGTTATACAAGCGGATACACTAATGTCTCCTATTTTATAAGACAATTTAAAAATATAACAGGTTATACTCCACTGGTTTATAAAAAACAATATGCGGAATAACCATTGCCGTGCTGGCATTCTTATTTGCTTTTGTGAGCAGAAGACAACTGGTTTTCAAGAGTATCACTCAACACTTTCAGTTTTTCTTTAAGAGAATAAGGAGTATAAACGTAATCGCATTCTTGCTGGAATCCCAGTCGGGAATCACGTTCAGCAGCTATTAGTGAAAGTTCTGTACGGCTAATCTCTTCTTTGACAATTATTTTCATCCTTTCGAGTGATTTTTCTGAAGTAGTAATATCCTTCTCCTCTGCCTGTTTAAAACGCAGATCCTCGAACTCCAGGATAGCATGTTCGCTCTGGATCATACGCTGTATCTGTTCTGCTATCAATACCTCGCGGTATGCCGGTTGCCTTTTCGATTCAGGGCACTTCAATGCTGCATCCCTGTATAATTTTAAACCCTCTTCCATTTTTTCATCCGCCTGATGGAGGTATTTCAGAAAAACAGGGAGTACTTCAATCTCTTTACCTGCTGCAATACCACTTGAGTTTCTTGCATAGTTTTCTGCATTATTAACCCTGTTGGTGAAATCAGGATAAAAAGTAAGACGGGAAAGTGTATATGGCCAGAATGGATTTAATCCACCTCCAAAGTAACCCTTCCACTTGTTGAAATCCTCCCATGAATAATTGAAAGTAGCAGTTCTCGCCTGAGGTTCCCTGAAAAAAAGAGGATTGCCAATAGCGCTGCTTGTTCCCATGGTAGGTCCGGTATCAGGGACCAGCCGGATTGCCTGGCTGAAAAGATCCCAGGCTTTCAGAACCTTATCTTTCGAGCTATTTCCAAAACTACTGGAGGCTATAGCTCCTAGAAGTTCTTCAATTGGAGGTGAATCACTCCAGCAATGCCAGGCCCTGAATGCTGTCATGAAACTTGGAGAGTATCCGCTGGTCCAGCTCTCCAGAGTACCATTTACACCATACTTTTCAAGGGCCTTGTACCTTTCATGCCACTGGTATGGGAAAGGATTGTATGGAACTGTCTGAAACTGACCTCCGCAAACAAAGGTGTCGGCATTTGTATAGACCTTCATGCCACGTTTGCGCGCCTCCCCGATCTGAGCCTGTGTAACTTCAGCCGGACCAATCTGGCTAATGGCATAGTCACGCAAATACCCTTTCAAACCATCGATCTCGAAGCTTTTACCGTTTTCCCATGTTAGAAGAGGGATTGTATTGTCAGGCAGCTGCCTGATGAAGTAACGCTTCGTTTCAACATTCTGTGGTCTGAAATCTATATTATATTCCCAGGGAAGAATCTCAATATCAGGATTTACCCGGTGGCATTCCTCTGTAACAATTCCTACTGCCCTGCACCAGTTCCTAGCCCAGTCCTCAATATAATCTTTGGTGGCGCCATGACCTCCGCCCCACTTCTTGTACCAGAAACCTTCGGTGAGCAGAACATAACCCTTTATTTCCGGAAACTCCTTAATAATATCCTTCACCAGTTTGCGCAAACCTGCTTCACTTTCCTCAGTTCCAGTATACTGATAAATGATAGGTGTATATACACTTATACCAAACTTCGTTGCACGTTTTATCAGGTCATGTATTTTATCTGGTTTTTGCTCCCTTATCCTGAACAATATCCTGGCATAAAAATCGGTTGATGATTCAGCAGTAGTTCTGTCGTTATTGGGATTAGCAAGAGCTGATGCAAAAATGGCATCAAAACCATCATGCGACAGATGTGAAAGCAATGTATCGGGCCACTCCATCCAACCCATCCAGGAATGCACCATTCGAACATCGTACAAACTGTGTCTGACCGTATTCAGGTTCGCGGGAAGAAAAGGAGCTTCGCGCAGATTCATACGTGCTTCAAGATTATAAAGCCCGTACATTACTCCCTTATCATCATAACCACAAACAGTAACCAGTTCTGAAGCAATCTTAATCTCATAGTCTTTACTACCCTTAAGGGCCATACCACTACCTGATAGCTGGTCCATGGTCCCGGCTACAATACAACGGTTAAAATTCTGCCATCCATCAAGTTTATCTCTATCCTCAGTCTCAATCATAACTCCCATTGCCTTTTGCATATAGTCCTGAAAATCCAGTACTGCGTTGTTTAGTAAAGCTGAACTCTCCTTAATCCATATTAATTTCCAGCCTGTATCCGATAATGAGATCTCGTCACCCAGGGGAACTGCTTTAAAATCCCGTCCAGGTTTATGAACAGGATCCTCTGACAATTTTTTATGATAGGTGTATGGTGCTTCTTCAGGGAGTACTTTCTCAACTTCTCTTGCAAAAGACTCTCCGGTAAGTTTATCTTTTCCGAGATATCCGGAATCAGACCTGGTGCAGGAAGCTGCACTAATTGACAAGGTACTCAGGGGGAGCGCCGGTGCAACTGCTGCACCAACTATGCCGGTTGTTGACTTATTAATAAAATTCCTGCGGGTTATCTTTTTTGTTGGCATTCTTTTTTCATTTAAGTGAATCTATCCATAAGTTATCTGCACTGTGAATTCATGTAAAATTATATGTTCTTAAATCCAAATTCCTTAATAAGCAAATCTCTTCCTTTAGTATAGGCTGGCAGGCTTTCAGAATGATGTCCGCATTCGTCATCCCAAACTGATGGATCCCTGACTCCTTTTGATATAGATCCGCAGACAAGAGACGAACTTGGAATTCTCTCCAGTATTTTTTGATACAGATCCTGAGCATTTATTACATCCCCGTACGCCAGGCCAAGTTTCTGAAGGACTCTCACATCCCGGAGTTGACTTGTAAGTCCGGCATGACCTTTGACATTTATACATGCATTGAACTTATTAAGGCTGGGACATGGGGCACACATCATCCAGTCAGCTGCCTCTGCAATTCTTATCTTAGAATCCTTATTCTTCAAAATGAATTGTATCATTTCAGGGAGATTATCAGTCTCAAATGGTGGTCTTGAACCTTCTCCATACTGACATACAGCACACATCAGAATATGTGGACGAACTGCTATCGCGTCAGAATTAACCATCGCCTTGAGTGATTTACGTTTTGCTTCAGCTCTCTCCTCCTTTGTCCTTGGTATTATCAGTGCATTCTTTGCTTTTGGAAGGTCAGCTTCTGAAAAGTCAAGCTGGCTCGCCCAGCCAGGAACTGCATACAACAAACTTATTTCACGTCCTTTTTCATAAAACCCTTTATCTGCCTTTGGACAACCTTTACATTTGTCCTGTTCCTCGCAGTTACAGATCCCTGAAACGGTCTCTATCCTGTCCCAGATACGGTGCAGAATGATTCTTGCCGGTAATTTTACACCCGGATGCAAGTCGATCCTCTGAAGTATCTCAAGATCTCTTTTCCTGTTGAATTCGGCATTACCATGGGCATCATCAGAAGAACCCGGGTCCTGATATGCAAATATATCACCGGCATTACAGATCAAAGTGATGGGAACATCAGGATTCTGGCGGATTGCTTTTATCTGATCTATTTCATCTTCTGTGTTTCCTTCTCCTATCGAACATACTGCACACATCAGCTGGTAAGGACGAATCGCTACCTCTGTTTTCAATCCTCTGCAATCAGCTGATCCGGGGCATTCTGATTTCGATCCGCCACAGGATGATACAATTCCTGCAACGCCAAATGTTCCGAGGCTACCCAGAGCTGAATTTGAGATAAACCTGCGACGACTAATTTCTTTCTGATTATTCATTTGCTTCATATCTTTCAGTTTAAAAATTTATTATGACTATTTGAGATAAAGAATAAAAACTTAAAATATTCTTCTACTTTGCATTTACTCATCCTCCAGTCCTATAACTGTCAACCAAAGGTTGGTTTTGTCTGATTTACCGGCCTCACCCCCTAGTTCCCCCTCTCCCAAGTGAGAGGTGCAAGATTATTCAGGATACTGAAGTTAAAACTATTATAGTAGTATTGATCTTTTCAACTACAATATCGCTATCATGCAAAATCTGGTTATTTGTAAACCGTAGAACTTTTATTCCTAGTCTTTCCAGTTCTCTTGTGCGACCTTCATCATGATTTTGAATTTCTTCTTCTGTATGAATTTCTCCATCTACTTCAATAACAAGTCTCAATTTGTGACAATAAAAGTCAGCTATGTAAAATTCAATTGGATGCTGTCGGCGAAATGGAAATCCTGAATGACGAAACTTTCTGAGTATTTTCCACATGGCTCTTTCGGCTTCAGTTGGATTTTTTCTCATAAGCAAGGCCAGAGTAAACACTTCAGCCTCTGCTTCGAAGAACATATTCTTTTCTATACCATTTTTTATTATACCCATAATTCAATCCAAAATTATAAATAATTATCCTGAATTAAAACCCCTCTCACTTCGGGAGAGGGGTTGGGGAGAGGCCGGCTGAAACAAAGTGACGCTTAAGTGGTTTGCTAAATTTATCTATTGACATTCAATATTATAGATATTCAGCACACCTTAAGTTGACGGTCATCCCTCCATCCCAGTTGACTTTGTCGATCCCGCAAGCGGGATTCTTTTGCAGGCAAAGGAAGGGGGCGAGTAACTTTTTAGCCCCTCTTTGCAATGAAAAGATGGATTGGGGCGAGTGCATGTGATTAAATAACAGAAATTCAGACATTTAATATATTTTATCAGTACTGTCCAACTAAAAGCATGAGATTCATCGCTAATTTCAAATATTATCCGTTTAATAGTGATATTCTATTATTAAAAGCCTATACTCAATAAATTTATTATAAGCATATCTAAGATCTTAATACCATTTTTGATGTCACAATTCCTCCAGAACAATCATTGCATAACCTGGGATCTCCGGAATGGTGATATTAATATATCCGTTAATGATATTGAATGGCAAAGCTTTTTTTACTGGTGCCAGATAGACTTTTTTTGGAGTTCTGTTGTCATTCCTTAGCGCTATATGTATGTTATATAGTTCTATAGGTTCTTCAATCATTTGAGTCTTTCCACGTAATTCTGGAATATATGATAGAATGTGAACCATTCTTCTCCCTGGCTGCTCTGTTACAAATGCCCTTGAAAAAGAGGGAAGATTATCTGCTCTGAGAAGTGGTTCTGGTAATAATCCGTCAAGTACATTTTCAAGTAAGTGTCTCAACTCCACCGGAGCTTGCTGACTATACCCTGAGAATATTCTGTGACTGAAATGTGCAACTTTTCCATTAATTGTGAGAGCAGGTATATCTGTAGTTTTATCAGGGGGATTATAATAAAATGCATATTCCCCGTTCCATCCACGGTTAAAATAAGGTTTTATCAGGTATGCTCCGACACTTGTACCTGGTAATGTTTTTGCCTCAATCCCCGATGAATAAAGTGAGATAGGCATATCTGGCAGGTTCCTTGACAGATTACCAGAGGCTTTGAAATATACAGGATCATAATCACATTCTTTTTCATATTGCAGACCCCACTCTTTTTCAAGTACAAACTTCGATTTTTCCTGATTCAGACCTGAGCTTCCGGAAGAAATGACAGCTCGCCCTGCATTAATATGGTTCTTAACTCTTCTGGAAATCTCTTCCGTAAATAATATATCATCAGGGATTACCAGTAACTTGTATTTACTCCAATCTGAAAACTCAGTTACCACATCAAACTGCTGTTTCAATTCAGAAAGCATTCTAACGGCACTCCTAAGCTGTTCATCATCTCTGATATTATGAATATTATTCCTATAAACGATAGCTATTTCAGTAATGTTCTTTGCATGGTTGAACCAAGGCTCCATCTTCTGAATCTCAGTATATATTTTCTCTATTCTGTCAAGTACTGCATTTTCCATATCTCCCCGAGGATGGAATTGGCCACCGATATCAGGACGCATCCCATTTGCAAGGCCATATAACAGTTCTGATTTAATCGCTGCCTCAGGTCTTAATCCTCCAAAATCACCCCACTCATAGAATCGCCCTGTCATATTAAGTACCGGTTTACTTCCCAGAGTACGCATATAATGTGACATCACAGGTAGAAATTCATAGCCATAACCTCCGGTAGGCAATCCAATACACTCAAGATATGTACCGAAATCAGCCTGCTCTTCATACCCGGTCTCACTGAAATACAGAAGTAAATGGGGATTTATGGATCTGGCAACAACGGCAATATCTTTTGACAGACGAGTTAATGAAAATTCTGAAAACCTGGTAACTTCTTCCAGATCATTCCAGTCTATTCCACGTTCTTTCATCTCCTTCACACAAACAGGACAGATACAAGGATAGCTGCCCATACAATCAATAAAAATTCCCGAGATTGGATAATTTTCTGCTATTTCTTTTACCATCTCAATGAGATGATCACGATATGGGGTATTATAACACATTGTCCTTACATAGGGTGTGAAACGTGGTTCACGATAACCTCTCCCATCGAAAGATAAGGTGGTCCATTCTCTGTGATGCAGTCCCTCATCGCTGCTTATACCACCATTGAAATAAGCAGTTAATGCAATTCCTTTTCTTTTACATGATTCTGCAAGCTTGCCAAAAAGATCGTATTTAAGTGATGGATGCCTGGTCCCTGTTTTTGTATAATAATATGCCATACCCTGGTCACAGCGGGCATGAAAAGTCAGATAATCTACACCACACCGTTTGATCCGGTCAGTGAAAGCTTCAACATCAAACGCCTCTCCGACTCCTGGAAAAGCGGACATCGTATTATTGTCATAAAAGAGACAATACTTAGGATCGTACATCTGGTTTCCTTTTGTTACCTCTTCAACTATATTCTGTGAAAATAAGGTAGTTATAGTTGCCAGAAAAAACAGAAATACGACCAGCTTTTTCATATTATTATAAGGTATCTGTTTAAGTACCTGAACTGTTTATTGATCCTAAAGAGGGTCCCCTTCAGCGAGTATAGTTACCTGAACTCGTGAACTGTATTTGTTCAGCTCACCACATGAAAAGGAAATCTTATTTGTTCCGGGATCAAGAACCGGAACACTTCCCCGGGGAGTAACATCCATAATAAACTCACCCCTGGAACCATATAATTTACAGTTTGTTTCTGATAGCATCTCGAGGTACATTCCTGATTCCATATTTACAGGAAAGATAATTTTGTTACCTCCAATTGTTACAGAAGGATTACTGATATTGACAGGAACCAGTGGCAAAGCTTTTATCTGACCGATTATGCAATTTACTTCCCGGTCTTTCGGAATATTATTGTACCAGAGTTGCAACTTATCAACAGTATTAAATTTAACAGTGTAGAAGTATGAATTATATACATTAAAGTATTCATCCGGCCAGATGTAATTACTGAACTCCGATGATTCAATTTCAACAAGTTCAAAATAGTTCCAGCCTGTGAAATCAATTTTAATAAAATGATCTCCCCTTGCACCCAGTGAAAGGTGAGAAGGGCTCTCAATTCTCAAATTAAGGATTTCCCCGTTCCCATCACCTTTTATCCATACTCCTAGCGCCTGATTCTTTTCAAGGTTTAGCCATGGATCAAATCTTTTTTCCATCTTTATCCAGGAGCCTTCCCGGGGTGATAAGCCTGAACTAATGGCAGTAAAACTACCGGTGGACTTCTGTCCTGGGTCTTTTTCCTGCGAAACTGAAATTCCACCATCCATTCCGATGGCCTTTCCCTGGACACTGAACTCACCAGAGGAAGAAAAATCGGCAAGTAAGATATTATCTGAATTGTTAAAAGGTTTTACTGATAAAAGCGGTTCAATGCGCAACTTAACCGGTTGTTTGTCATAATTATTTGTTATTGTCCATGTTGAAGATGGGTGATCAGTACCTGCAACTTTATGTCTTACCCAGGTGACTGGCTTAAAAGTCCAGCTTCCATCCTCTTTCCTGAATAGAGTAAACTCCTTTCCCGGTTGACGCAACAGTGTCTTTATTGAATCGTTGAAGTAATTTTTATGACGCAATTCTTCATACTGTCTTATCATATCAATTAACTTTTTAAAGGCTGGTTTCTCATCAAGTGTCTTTTTATCGACACCACCAAGCATTGATAGTCCGGCATTATTTCCAATCATCTTGCAGCATAAGTATTCTACATCATCAGTGAAAGTCGGCTCAATCTGTGGTGGATTCCAGGTATAATTACTCCACCATCCCAGGTGCAGAGGCAGAAGAAGTCTTCCATTCTCTGCAGCTGCAAGTTTATCTATAACCGGTGTGTGCCCCATCCATTCCCCATGCCGGTGGTCTTCTGATTTACTGGCCGCCAGGTGAACATCAATAAATCGTTTATAACCACGTACTGGTCTGTCCCATGCCTGCCAGCGAGAACTGTAATGCCAGTAATGGTGAGGCATATCACACATTTCCATTCCAACAGGCTTTTTAAGATTACGCGCTACTTCAAATACAAATTTTGTCCCGTAATACCAGGCGTTCTCTTTACCACCGAGCAAGTCATTTCCATCAATAGCATCAAAATAAATCCCATCAAAATCACACTCATCAACTATCTGGGCTGTACGTTTAGCAATGTTACTGAAAAGCTCAGTTTCGGGACCAGGTACCAAAAGACCAAACATCTCCCTAAGGTGAAAAGCTTTTTCTCCGGCAGGGTGAGTTGTAACTTTTGTCCCGTTAACCCCCCTTTTACAACCGGTGAACTTGAAAGGAGGCGAAGTACTCACTCCTTTGAATTCAATCAATTCCCCTCCGATACGAAGGGTACTACTGTTCCTGACAAAATAGCCGGTGATTAGGGAAATACCTTCTGTTGATTCGTTTACAACTATTTCATTTTCATCTGTACCTAAAGAATCTGATAAAGTAAATGAATTAAAATAGCCCAGATCCTCACTTGCAACCGGAGTCACGTATTTGGATCTTTTATCCATAAAAAAAGTGTATGTAAGTAAAATGGAAGAGATACCTGCTTCATGAAGTCTCTTGTTGATCCTTTTGAAATTTTCCCACCCCTCAGGCCATTTTGATGGATCAAGTTCAAATTCACCATGTTTAAAAAATCCTCCTCCATGAATTGTAACCTGGTTAAATCCAAGGTTCCGGCACCTCTCAATTGTCTCTTCAACTGTCTCTTCGGTAAGACTACCAAAATCCATCAGGTAGGAACCATACCCCTCTTTTCCCTGCTGTGCCCAGGCCCCACCCTTATCGGAAAAAGGAACATTTTCAGCATGTTTCATAACTTCCCTGATTACAGGCAGAATATTTTTCTGAGGAACACCAATAAGTGTTATCTCAGCATTTTCCAGACCAAACCGCTGGAAGCAGCTTGCCCACAATTCTGTCTGTAAAGCAGGAAGCTGACGGACATTTGTAAACAAATTCATCGACAGAACACACGCTGCAAATGGTTCATATGGCATCCCTTCAAGATTTAATGGTACATTTATGAAAGTCATTGACTCTATCACTCCGGTTATCTTTTCTACTCTCATCCCAATCTGGTCCTTCCTGTGCTTAATACGGATTACCGCTTTTACCCCGGCACTATTGAAGTTATAAATAAGAACTCTGGCTTTTAGCTCTACTGAGGTTACATAATGGATTTTGCCTTCTTTCACAACATATGCACAATAGGAAATGGAGTCAGCAGACAGATAATCCCTGTTCCCTGTTTTATCAATAAAATGCATGTTTCTTCCATCCGAACTTATTTCGTATCTGAAAAAATTATTCTCAAGAAAAACACTCTTATTATTAACTGAACTACAACTGACAAATACAATATTCATCAGAATGAATAAAATTCTGTTTACCATTTTCCTGTTGTTCCCTATTCTTTTCATTCTAACTTAATTTATTAAAAATATGAACTCTTATTCAATTTTATCTTTTGTTCCTTTGCTTAACGAAGCTGCACAAGAGAACATCGAGTAATCCAATCATCAGTAAACTGGCACCAGTAACAGAATTGCAAAAGTTTGGCAACCAGAAAGCTATTTTGGGATAAAGTATCATTCAAAAAACTATTATTATGACTAACCGATTGAACTAATGAATATTGTCAGTCAGGCTCCCGGTAATTATACTGCAATTAAAACCAAAATACAGGGATTGATTCTTAACCGTTTTCAATTTGACTTACAAGAGTTATTCATCAATCAAGTCTACCATTAAGCTGATATGAATTACTATTTCTTCTCAATATTTTTCCCGAGAAGGTGCTGATCTAGAAATTCATAAGTTCCGACACCGTTGATAGTATGGGGGCCTTTGAAATGTTCAATTCGAACATTCCCCGGCAGATCCAGAAAATCGTAGTGACGGCTGACTTTTTCAAATTCATAACTCACCCATGCATCAGTTTCTGCATTATCATAATAACCCCGCTCAACCATAAAAGGGCGCGGTGCAATTAATCCGGCCATTTCAGCATAGTTAAAAGTATGCCCAAGATCCCATTCAAAAATCTCATATTCCTTGGTAAACATATAGGAAGTCTCACTAGTACTTGCATTATAACGTACCCACTCATAAAAGTCGCCAGAACAGATGGAAAGAGCATATCCCTCAACCAGTGCAGGAACACGCATAGCAGTTTTGCCTCCATAGGAAAGACCATAAAAACCGATGCGTGATGGATCAACAAATGATTGTTGTCCGAGCCATTCTACTATACGCTCATGCTGACCGGTTATTACCGAAAACAAGGTCAGACCCAGAGGATTTGCTTTTCTCTGGAGCACCCTGAATTTATCTTCACCGCGATAAGGATTATGTGGAGCAAAAGTGACATATCCCCGGTTTGCCAGACTAGCAGCAAATCCCTTGTAAAAACGATAAGCGTTTGCTTTAGGATCGGATATGACCACATCAGATGGCAATCCTTCAAGCCCATGCTGACAAACTACTGCTGCACGTTTTTCCCCCTGTTTAATATCGTTGGGAATTAACAAAATCCCCCAGGCGAATACATCAGGCCAGACATCAAGTGTTATTTCGTAACTGGTCCAATTATCCGTTTTCTCTAATAGACGGGCATGTGGATTAGCAGGCATAGATGGTTTTGGGAGGTTCCCGATAACATTACGGAATTGTTCCCTTAAAGCAGTTTTTACCGGACGCTGGGAAGCAGTGTCACCTTTTAGAGCCTGCCAGTAATTCTTATTACGTGTACGTTCGCATATGGCCAGTACATGCTGGACTTTATGTTCCATTTCTTTTACTGTCCGCTCCTGCCTATGATTTACATCAAGCCAGTTGACAACTTTAACCGGATCAACTGATACCTGCAATTTCTTGTTAAGTACCACATTCAGTCCAACAGTAAAAGAATCCATTGCTTCACGCGAAAATGGGTTTAATGGTGTCCCATTATTCCCATGAAGCCAATGAATATGTTTATTGTCGGAAGGCAGCATTGAAATGGCTCTCTTAATTTCAGCATCTGCTGATGTAAAACCGGGGGTGGTCAGATGGCCGGGTGCAGCTCCTGCACGCCCTTGTTCTGCCCTTGGAGGGCCAGTCACTTCCGGAATAAATGAATGTTCTACTACTAAACGTCGTGGCCAGGACATTACAGCCAGCTCCGCATCACCAAAATATTTCAATAATCCAAATACGTTCCTATACATAGGTTCGCTCCATAGTTCTTCCCTGGCATCAAAGTAACCACTTACCAGGGTTGATGATATGCGCTTATCCATTGCTGCAGCATAAAGTGCAAGCACTCCTCCCTCGCCATATCCAGCCACACCAATCAATACTTTCCCTTCCTCTGGCTTGTTACGTTGTTCCATCCAGTCAATTGCTGCAAAAACTTTCTGAAGTTCATAACCTATAATATGACGTCCGACTTCATAGCCCTGACGATAAATCCATTCTCGGTGTGGCTGATTCGTATAACGGTTAAGTAGGTTGCTACCTGAAAAAGTATCGTCTCTATTGACCAGTACCGGGATCAGAATCTCCAATCCGTTTTCAGCAAGCTGTTGTGCCACACCATAACCATAACCGTTTTGTTTGTCAATTCCGGCTAAAATCTCCGGAATCATATCGGCATCAGGAATCATTACTACCCTTGCTTTGACTTTTGTTTTAGGTTGAAGAAGCAATCCTTCCGCTTGCAAACCTTCAAGCACATTCCAACGAACCGCCCGTATAACACATCCGTTTGTTTCCAGCCTGAACTGTTCCATTTTATCTGAGGTCAGAACTTCCATTGCAGGTTTTACCCGAACATCCACCACCCCAAGCCTTTGTGCCAGCAGATCGTGATAGAAAGAGACCGACTTACTGAATGCCGCCGGGTTTGAAAAATCACGTTTCCATAAGCCGGGTCTGACTTGCTTAATTTTACTGGTCTCGTTAGTAAGAAACCGATTTATCCCTTCTACCATCAGAGATGACATATCACCCTTTTCAGTCAGGGGAGTACTTTTAAATGGAGCCTTGATTTGCCCAATAGCAGAAAAAGTCATAAAACAAAAAACAAATAATATTAAAAGTACCTGCAGTTTCATTTTCATAAACATTGTTTTTATATATTACTTAATCTGAATATATTATCTGATTAATAACTAACCCCATATGTTAGCTTCAGGTCTATTGCTATTTCTTAATAATTACAGTTTAGCTAAGATAGCCTTAACTTTCTCTTCAAATACTTTCTGCCATCCCGGCGCTACGATACAATCGCTATCTTCCTGTGCAAAACCTGAATTTTTAAGTTGTTCTTCTGTCGGAGTATAATAGATGTAACCGTTTGAGATACTTGCAATAAAGGTAAGTTCATGTTGAGACATTTTCTTAATATTCAGACCTATCTGGGAACTCAGCTCCCCCGGGAAGCTGACAAGAAAGAATTCACCTATTCTGATCCCCGCCATCTCAACAGTTATGGTCTTGCTCCCGGATGCTTCATTCTGTGCCTGATGCATCTTCAATAAACTTATATTGGCCTGATTCCGGGTAAGTTGTTCCATAATGTATATATTATTAAGATAACTCTCAATACTACTCTTGTTTAATTCATCCAACCTGGAAAGGTCGTTTCTTCCCATCTGGTTATCATGCAGATACCTGTGAGAATAATTGGATGGAAACTGAGGGGAAAAATTGTATTTACTTACAAGATTATAGAATGTCTTCAGATTAAGTGTTGTTCCACGGAGGGATTGAAGCAGTTTAGACTGTTCGGCCTGCATTGCCTCAATGCGTATGGAAAGATCTGCCCGTGGTAATTCAACAGACTCACTTATCATTTTAATTACATTGTCACCCCTGGCCTTTATTTTATTTAAAGCCTTAACAGTGCTCATTCCAAGCATTATACCTAAAGGTTCAGCATTACGGGGAGCGTTAACATCCTTATACATTACAGGATTAATATCCCCGGCACATCCCTGTATAAACATCGCCATAGCTTCATTACCAAGACAATCCTCAATTGTCCGGGAAGCAAAACCGGTCAGATCTGCCGTATTACCTCCATTGGGAACACCCTGGATCGGATGAACTGCAAAATTATACAGGACCGCTAGAGGTTTTCCGTTTTTCCTGTCAAGCCTGAGAATCCCTATTTCAGGATCTACAGGTCCTACACCGATTACTTCTTCATCAGGTGGAAGTGAATATGCATGTCTGCTGTCTGCCTCTCTTCCACTTTTCAGTTTCATTCTCCTGTTCTCCATAATTCTGTCCTCGTAGCCGGTACCTGAACCGATATTCACAGGAACCATATTCAGGCTGGCTAATCTGACTGCCTGTATTGTTCGCTTGTCTACATCTGAACATACAACACCATGGCAATGACTGGCATTTACAAGTACGTTTTCAGGTTTTATACTCAGCTCTTTTTCCAGGGCTGATCGCACTTTCTGCAGGTAATCATTTTTAATATGACCAATCTCACCAATAGAAACAGCATCCACTGTAATGATTACTATTTTTTTAGAACCATCATCCAGTATGAGTGCTTTGACATAAAGAGTATCATTGATCAACGCTACTCCCATATCAGTAATGTTTACCTTTGCAACACCGGCTTTGATCTGGGTCGCTGTTACAGCATTAACATGAGCCAGAAACATTATTAATGCAACCATCGTTATAAATGATTGCCTGATTCTTGTTTGAAAAAATGAATTATACATAGTCTGCTCTCCTCTTGGATTAATGATTACTTTATTCATTAACAGTGAATTCTGATATTTGTTTTAATTGATTATCAAATCCTTTCTTCAGCACCAATAAATGCCTTTTTAACCAATATTTCAATACTTTCAGGTTAAGTCAAATGAAAATCTTACATGAGGATCAGATCGTATCTTAACAATGCATTTTAATATGTGCTTTTGTTATAATGATCAACAATGCAAAAAGTAAATACAAAAACATCAGTACCATCAATTAATGTTTACCTGATGAGTCAGGACAACCATTAAGATTAAAGATAAGTAAAAATCATGATTTGGGAACAGGACAAAAATATTAAAAGGGTAGGGAATATAAACCAACCTGTCAAAATCTATACTCCCTACGAAAATGAAGAACAGCAGATTAATATCCCGGATTCTGTTTAAAGTTCTTATTTACATCCAGTTCACTTAAAGGAATTGGCCATAAATAATTGTGATCATAAAAATTCAAACGACCTATTTTAAGATACCCTTGCGAGTCAATAATATATTTACCGGTATAATTTGCAGGATCAGTAGTTATCCTCATACCAAGAATATCTCTGTCAAGTTCCTGTTTGAGGGTTTTCCATCTTCTTAAATCAAAATATTCAATTCCGCCTTCAAAAATGAGTTCTACGAACCTTTCATTCCTGACTATTGACATTAATTTTGTCTTATCTGTCTCCGTAACTATAGGTAAATTCACCGCAGCCCTTTTTCTTACTAGGTTAATAGTATTATCCAGCAAACTCTGGGTTATAGCAGTTCCAGCTTCAAGCTCACATTCAAGCCGGCTTAAAAGAACTTCGGCATATCGTATCTGAGCATAATCACCTCCATAATACTGCCAGTTTCCTTTATAACCCTGATCCCAGAATTTATTACAGAGAAAACCTGATACATTGGGTCCGGTTTGACCTGTTACAGCTATTGATTCAGGATCACCATTAAATATTTTACCATCGACTTTTGAATATCCGGTTATCAGAACAGTTGCATAGAGGCGGGGATCGCGGTTTTCATAAGGATTAGCAGGATCGAACATTGGAGATACTCCAATAGGTAATCCATCCTTCATCCCAAATTTATCAAGAAGATGTTTAAACACATTACAGGAATTATAACCACCGTAAAGAGAGCTTCGCATAGTAAACTGACTTGCAGCCTCACCATATTCATTTTCCATATACTGGTTGGCAAAGATGAACTCATCTGTATTTTCTGCCTCATCCTCAAAAAGTTGCTTAAACCGGGGATCAATTATATACCTGTTCAGTTCCATTATCGATTTATAAGTAGCTGCAGCTTCTGTCCATTTGCTTTGTGCCATCTGCACTCTTCCCTTAAGAGCCATAGCTGCTCCTTTCTCAATCCTCCCCTTGTTTGCTGTTACCTGTCGCAACGGAAGATCCTTTTCAATAGCATTCATTTCGGAAACAACAAAATTCATTATTGCGTCTTCAGTAACCTGAGTTATACTGTTGGCCTCTTCGAACGTAATTGTTTTTGTAATTAATGGTATATTCCCATATAATGTACCAGCCCAGAAATAACTGAAAGCCCTTAAGAATCTTGCCTCAGCAATTATCATAGCTTTTTCTGTTGCATCCATATTTACCTTACCGACATTATCTAGAAAATAATTTGCCCGGCTGATTTGCCTGAAGATTAGTGCCCACATACCTGTTACTGTACCATGAGTAGGATCAATCTGAACATCTCTTGTCCAGCCAAAGTCTCTCCAGCTTGAATAACCCGCCCATGATGAGAGCCATGCCATGGATTTATCAAGGTTCTGAACACGCTCCATCCAGCCACCCTGATAATTTGTATAAATCCCAGCCAGGGCCTGAAGTGCATCCGCCTTTGTTTCCCAATAAATGGATTCACTTATCGCATTTTTAGGATTTTCATCAAGGTAATTTTCACTGCAGCCTGGCAAAAACAAAATTACTAAAGTGAGTATAAAAGTAATCCTGCCTATCAGTTTTTTAAAATATATTGTACTCATATTGTATTATGTTAAAATTGAATATTTACTCCAAAACTCCATATCCTGGCAAGAGGATAATAGCTTACAGCATATGTACCAATAGTTTCCATTTCAGGGTCCCATCCCTCATAGTAATAGTCAAAGGTTACTAAATTCTCGCCACTGACATACACGCGCATCTGATTTATGAATGTATTCTTCACGGGAATATTATATCCCATCTGAAGGTTTTTAACCCTTAAAAAGCTGGCATTCTGAGTCCAGTAGTCATAATTCACATCCCATGGAGCAGCATGATAAGCCATCTCTAACCTTGGATACTTGGCGTTTGGATCCGGATTATCTGCTGTCCAGCGATTATCCACATGCCATTGCTGGATATTGCCATAATTATCAAATGCCTTTTCATCTCCAGTTATCATTTTAATCAATCCACCCTGGCCCTGAAGTTGCATCAAAAGATCAAAACCTTTATAATTTGCTGTTATCCCCATCCCATATGAATATTTTGGAAATGAGCTGCCAAGAACCGTCAGGTCATATGCAGCTGACACTATTCCATCTGGTTTTCCATCAGGACCGCTGATATCTATAACTCGAGGAAATCCTGGTTTTGCAACATAATTTTGTGTTGGGTAATTATCTATGTCTGCCTGATCAACAAAAAGACCATCTGTCAGATAACCATAGATTGAATTCAACGGTTCACCGATGAATAAACCCCTGGCAACATCCTGAGTTTTTCCTGCTAAATACTTGACTTTATTGTGATTCACAGAAAAATTAGGGGATATTGCATATGAGAAATCACCTTTTGTATCTTTGTAAACCAATTCAAATTCCCATCCCCTGTTTTCCACCTTGCCAGCATTTTGCTCACCTACAGACATTCCTAGTACCTGAGATACAGATAAACTGTAAAGTATGTCACTGGTCAACTTGTAATAAGCATTTGCAACAAGACTTAATTTTCCTTTAAATAATTTAAGATCAATACCTCCATTAGTAACTTTGGTAGTTTCCCAGGTAATATCTTCGAATGGTAAACTTGTTAATTGTATCCCGGGATATACTACTTCTGTTTCTCCATAAACATATTTGGAACCTAAGGCAAGTGTCTTTTGATAAGGATATGTTCCTATCTGCTGGTTCCCCAGAACACCCCACGAACCTCGGATTTTCAAATCTTCAATCCAGGGTATCTGAAAGAATTCTTCTTCTGAGACACGCCAGCCTGCAGAGAAAGAAGGGAACATCCCATATCTTTTCCCCTTTGAAAAGCGAGAGGATCCATCATACCGGAGATTTCCCTCAAGAAGATATTTACCTTGAAATGCATAATTCACTCTTCCAAAGTAGGATACTAATTTCCAATGAGTTTCTGATTCTGAGTTGCTGTCATTTATTGCATTCGCAGAACTCAGTAAAAACAGCTTATTACTGGGGAACTGATCCCTGTAACCTCCCAGAGACTCATATGTATTTGATATATTCGAAAAACCGCCAAGTATGTGCAAATTATGGCTCCCGGATGTCAGATCATAATCCACCAATGATTCGTACAAAAAATCCCTGCTTGTACCAATTGTAACATCTGACTGGCTTGGACCGAAAGAGTATGTATCGTCACATTTATAGTTAGTTCCAAAGAGTCTGTTTTTAGAATAAGCCCACTGATAACTAATTCTGTTACTCCATTTCAGTGATTTAAGAATATTCCAGTCGAGAGAAATATTGTTATCAAATCTTGTACCCTGGGTTAAGCCATAACCACCTCCTGCTATTCTGGCTTCAGCCACAGCATGCCCCATAACAACCCCATAAGTGCCATCAGATTTTAATCCCGGAGCAGTGGCATTATCGTGGTGTGCCGTTGCAGCTATTGATGACATGTCACTTGTTTTCGTTCCGGGGGCAGGTACAGCTGCAGGTCTTTTATCCTGTGTTTGGTTTCCAGATATTTTAACATTTAATTGCAGGTTATCCTTCAATTTTGCATTTACATTTAACAGCAGGTCATATCTGTCGTAGTTATTTTTTTCAATAAGTCCATTCTGTCTTAGATAACCGGCTGAAAATAAGTATATTGTATTTCCTGTACCTCCATTAAAAGTCAGGTTTTGTTTAGTCTGAAGCCCATTCCCCGAATTAAACAGATCTTTAAGATGTTGTTTATTCGGGTATGTATCAGGGTATTTACCGGATTTGAATTTTTCGATATCTTCTGCAGTATATAACGGGCTCTGGTTCATATTTGCCCTAGCCTCATTCATCATTTCGGCATAAGTCCAGGAATCTACAAAATGTGGAAGTTCGGAAGGTTTTTGACGACCAACATATGATTCGTAATTAATCCTCATGGTACCTTGTGTTCCCACCTTCGTTTTAATCAGAATAACTCCATTAGCTGCTCTTGAACCATAAATAGCAGAAGATGCAGCATCTTTAAGAACAGTTATACTCTCAATATCATTAGGGTTGACGGAATTCATAGAACCCGGGGCACCATCTACCAGAACCAGAGGAGCGGTTCCCGCACCACTGAATGTTCCTAGTCCCCTCACTACAAGTGAAGCCTGATCAGATCCTGGTTGTCCTGAAATCTGAGTAACTGTAACACCCGTTGTTTCTCCTGTCAGTAACTGTGAAGCTTGAGAAACAATTTTTTTATTCAACCTCTCACTGTTTACAGAACTTACTGAGCCGGTTAGATTAACAGCTTTTTGTGTTCCATAACCAATGACCACTACTTCATCCAGTCCAGTTAAGCTCTGAGAAAGTTCAACATTATAAACATTGTTGTTGCCGATTAACACCTCCTGGGTTTCCATTCCAATAAAAGTAAACACAAGGGCTTTAGCAGATTCCGGTATTGCCAATGTAAATTTACCGTCTGATCCGGTAACTGTTCCGACTGTCGAACCTTTAATCATTACAGTAACTCCTGGCAAAGGTGTATTATCAGTACCAGCTACTGTTCCTGTAATAGTCCGCTGTTGAGCATGAGCACTTAGCTGGATTAAGAGAAATACTCCAACTAAGAACAATCTGGAAAAGAGCAATAAAATTCTCTTTTCAGATAAGATTCCGTAAAAGTCATGTTTCATAGATTCTTAAATTTACTAAAATTTGTATTTGAAATTGTGATGATCCATTATCTTTAAATTCAGTTACTTATAGGCACATGAGTAATTTTATACGATCTTCTCACTTTCTAAAATTCCTTAGTTTTTTGTTGCAGTTACTAACAAAGTTATGGCAACATACTTAATATGAATAAAACTATTTTGCTGAAAAATAACAGTATTTTATTATGTATTAGGTTTTCGAAATAATTGACCATCCATTAACCTCCGGTCAAAGTAGACTTAAAAATATTCCTTCCAATTAAAAACCTCCTCAACCCGGAAATTCTAATAGAATCTATCTGGCATATACGCTAATGGTACAGTAATGTGTGACTAAAATTTGCTTTATTGAAGAAATGATACCTGAACTGAAAAACCAGGAAATATGTAATCTCATGGATGAGATGTATAATTCACTCAACCCGAATTAAAAAAATTAAAATTTCAAACCAGACTTTAAAAATTTGCATAAAAAAGAATAATAATTTTTAACAAGTCCAATTGTTATTACCAATAGCAATTAAGGCGATACGGACTGAAAAAAATAATGCTTGTGATCAATAATTATCACAATGAACTCACTCTCAAAACAGCAGATTGAAGATCCTCTCCGCAAACAGCCCAGCTTGCAAGCCCGGCGAAGCCAATGAGCTCGCTGGGATTCAAGGTTGAGAATGTCAGAAATAGTCTCGTGATAATCTAAACTGATGTGGATGTATTAAAAGTCGATTTATCTTCTGGAGAATTGAATATTTGAAAGTGCTCCCGTAGGGGGAAGAATAAAATCAACAAAAAGAGGCTTTTCTCACCTCTTGAGACACCCTCATCTGAATGGAGTTTGGATTGTTTATTGTTTTCCGCTTTTCACAGAAGGAGATATTGAAGTACTAATGACTTGTTATGCTATAACTTTCTCAAATGTATAATTTAAAAAACGGCAATTCTCGTAAATGTCTGTATGAGTACCTATGATTTAGCTGAAATTAATTGACTAAAAAACTATTGTTAATAAATTACAATGACAAATTCTATTGGTTGTTACTTTTTATAAACTCAGGTAACCGGTTATTACTTTAACTGATCGTAACCCAGTAATAACATTATCTCCTCCATAATCTGTGCTGCCTTTTCTGTGGAATCCATCAGGTATTGATGTGAATCGATAGCGTTAAAGTCATTCCTTCTTATTTTGTCCTGCCTCTTATTTAACTGGTCAATGGCAAATAACCCCGAATCCCTTACAATCCGGGTCCACATATTCACTCTTAAGATACCATCACCCGGTAATTCAGATATTTCTTCCTGTGTCAGGCAGGATGTTCCGTGCAAGACAAGAATTTTATCACCACATAACTTCTTAATATTACGAGCCCGATCTTTCAGATATTTTACGTTTCCGACATCCGTTGATTGCTGTTCTGTTCCTAAATCGGCAACCAGAAAATCGATACCGGTTTTCTTTAAATAGTCAACCGCTCTTTCAGGATAATTATCACTTGTCGAATTTTGAATTTTACGTGAAAGAGAGACGCTCAGCTCATCCATAATACCCTCAATCAAAATATGTTTTTTATACTTATTCACATATTCCGAGGTCATTTGAATATTATTCTCAATCGGATATTTCTGGGCATCAAACATGACTGATGCAAGATACTCCGTACCTTCTGTCAGCGCCCATTTATCCTTAGTCGGATCTGCATGATCCAGATGAGGCAATACCTGAATATTATAATATGGCGATTTAGTATCATTTGCTAGTACCCTTAAATGTTGCATTTGAGAAATAAAACCTAAACGAGGATCTTTGCAATATGTAATTCTTTGTGCCTGTGGCATATACTCATAATTATATGTCATGGCAACAGCAACAGGAATATCCTTTATATTATATTTTTCGCCGATATTTTTAGCTGCCAGAAGAATTGCTTCGGTATTCCAGTGGCTTCCAGTACAAAATATCGGGAGAGATACTTTCTGGGATTTTATCCTTTCAATAATTCTTTCGGAGTCTTTTCTGCCAGTGATAATCATAATTTGTCAGTCTTTAATTTTCCCTTAAATTCATTTTAATCTCTTCCAGTGTAGGGTATACCGGATCAAAGGCTAAGCCATCTATATATCTTGTAGCCTCATAGATTACCGGAGCAAAATTGCCATATGCACAAGATACATGGTGTATATAGGGTCCATATATTATTTTCTCTTCCCATAATGGCCAGTCTTTAACCTCGAGGTATACATAAGTTCCCTGGGTAAAGGGACCTGGAACAGCTTTACCCTCACCACATAGAATCGAGTAGTTACCTCCCAAACCGTCAAAACGAAGAAGAGTAATATTGCCTTTCTTTAATTGCCAGTTGCAGGTACCTGGAGCATGGGAAGGAAGGACAAAGTGGTTACTTATATACCCATCATTCTGGTTTTCGCGAAGGGAAGGAGGAAATGGGCCACAATGCCAAAGCAATTCGGCATTATCATTCCCGGGATGCCGGATTGTAAAATCTGAAAAGAAAGTTGCCCCCTTAAACATACCTGCAGCCTGTAACATTAAACTGCTGATTGCACCATGAACATCTGACTCGCAGGAGACAGGAATTCCCTCATCTGTGATTACTCCGTGCACAAAACATGAGCAGATCCCAAGTTCATTCTGAAGTTCATCCCAGCACTGAAAAGCCAGTGACTGCAACCGGAGTTCACATATAAGATTTGACAAAACATATTTTAAAGCTGCGATTTTCTCAATCTCCTCATGCTTAAGTCTTGAAAAATCTGATATTTTCTTAAAATCATTTACAATTCTGTCAACTTCCGGTTTGTTTTCCTTCAGAGCAATCTTTGTCAGACGGACAACTGTACTTAGTTCTATAGGAATTGTCTCAATACCAAATTTTTCAAGCAATTCACTTTCATTTATTATAACAGAGTAAAACGACTGAGGTCTAGCAGATACCTGGCCTATCCTGACATTTCTCGAATATTTCACCACATTAGCTGCTCTTATAAAATTCAGGAATCCTTTTTTAAATACATCATCAGTAATTCTTGAATTAACAATATAAGTAAAAGGAACATGATACCTCTGAAGAACTTTTGAAGTGGCAAACAAGCCACATTGTGAATCCCTGAGACGAGTACCGTCGGAGGAGGGAGCTTCATCTCTCGGACCCCAGAGAAGAAGGGGTTTCATTACACTTTTTGCAACCTGGGCCACTGCATTTTCAGTTCCGAAATTACAATGTGGAGCAAAAAGAGCATCAACCTCTTTTTCAATAAAGAACTTCACAACCTTGGATATATCATTCTCATCAAATAGCAATCCTTCATCATTCAGCCATTCAAGGTCGAAGATCTTAACATTCTCGGGGAGAAACGTAACTATTTTGTCGTATGTCAGTCTCTTATATTTAAGGGCATCCTCTTTTGAGAAAAAACTTCTTCTTGTAGGCATATAGCCAAGCACAAATTCTTTTTTCATGTCTCTGTCTTATTGTATTAATCAAATAAACCAATATTACACTAACCGGGGATTGAAATTACATTATCTAATGTATTCTCTTTGAATTTCCTCCAATGATTTACCCTTAGTCTCAGGAAAATACCTGTAAACTACCAGAAACTGTATCAGCATAGCGACAGAGAATACAGCGAATGCTATCCCTCCGCCTTTAGAGCTGCTTTCCGCAATCATTGGGAATAGCCACGATATTATGACAGCCATTGTCCAGTGAGTAAAACTACCAAGTGCCTGTCCTTTTGCACGAACACTGTTTGGGAATATTTCTGATATAAACACCCAGATTACAGTTCCCTGGGAAAAAGCGAAAAACGCAATGAAACCAACCAGATAGATTAACATCCATACACTACCATCCACAGTTGTAAAAATTGTTTTAGATACCAGGCCTAAAAACACCATCATTCCTAGCGAACCTATCAAAAGAAGTTTTTTTCTGCCGGCTCTGTCAACAAGTAACATTCCTAAAACAGTAAAGAGGAATAGTGCCACTCCAATAGATACTGATTGTAAAAGAGCAGATTTCTTAGCATATCCAACCATTTCAAATATTCTGGGAGCATAATACATAATTGCGTTAATACCTGTCATCTGGTTGAAAACAGCCACCAGAAAAGCAAAAAGTATGGGCAACTTATATACTTTTGAGAATAACTTCTCACCATGAACCTTATGGATGTTATTCAATGACTCTTTTATTTCGATCAGTTCTTTTTCAGGATCATCAGATCCAAATCTTTTCAACAGTTTTATGGCTTTCAGCTCATCTTTTTTCATAACCAGCCATCGGGGTGTTTCAGGGATCATAAAAAGAAGGGATAAAAAAATTACTGAAGGAATAACCTGAATTCCCAACATCCATCTCCACGAATCTGTTGTTATGATTTGAGAAATCCAGTAATTTGAAAAATAAGAAAGCAGTATTCCTGTAACAATGTTCAGTTGAAATGATGTAACCAGCCTTCCTCTCAACCTGGCTGGAGCAATTTCTGCTATATACATAGGTGCAATTACAGATGATGCCCCTACTGCTAATCCACCAAGAAACCTGTAAAACAGAAAGCTAATCCAGCTATGAACAAGGGCGCTACCCAAAGAGGCAACACCAAAAAAGAGCGCTATCGCGAAGAGAGCTTTTCTGCGTCCAAATATGTCAGCGGGGATACCTGCAATTAATACTCCGACAAGAGTTCCAATTAAAGCTATAGATATTGTAAAACCATGCCAGAACCCTGTGAGATTAAACAGAACCTGTATTGTTTTTTCTGCCCCGGAGATCACAGCAGTATCAAATCCAAATAAAAATCCACCCAACGCAGCTATTAGAGAAACTGTGTATACATACCATGATTTTTTCATTGATTTATTAAATTGTTATTAAATATTATATAGAATATTATACCAGATAAAACCTGTCTATTATTATTTGCCCGCTTTGATATTATATAGCATTAATGCATCTCCATTTCTTACAAACAGGGTCCCATTATAAATTGAGGGATGAGCGAAGTGCATGCCTGTTCCTGATTTTATTTTGAATGTACTTATGATTTTTAAATCTTTACTATCCGGTTGAACAAGGGCTATATTTCCATTTTTTTCCTCATAGATATATAAGAGACCTTCAGCTCCTATAATAGATCCTTTGTTATTCCAATTTCTGACCCAGTTTGTTTCACCTGTTTTCCAGCTGAGCGATGCCCAGCTTCCCTGTGAATTGGTTTTCCATGTTGAACCATAGATGTTGCCATCCATTAGAACAATCCCACCATGATGAGGATTGAGGCTCATATTCTCCCATTTGAAAGACACAGATTTTCCATCCTCTGATAAACTTAGCATAACTGCTGGCATGTCGTACCCGGCTGCAATAAAAATTCCTCCATTATAGTACAAAGGTGTATTAGTAAAATCACCCCGACCATAATCAGTCTTACCTTTAAAATGCTGGATTGTATTATAAGTCCATATTAAGTTTCCATTTGCGGGATTAATTCCCATAAGGTTTTCACTGGCCTGAGCTATAATCAGCTTCTGGCCTCCCCTCTCAATTAAAATTGGCGAAGAATATGCTCTGGCTCCTCCGACTGATTTTGTTTTCCAAGCCAGTGTCCCATTGAGCTTGTTGTAAGCAACAACTGCAGTTTCTTCACCTCCAATAACTGTAACAGCAACCTTATCAGTCAATAGCACCGACTCTGCAATTCCCCAGGCCCTAGCTTTCCCTTTAAAATCTTTAAAAGGATTCTTTGACCAGATTATTCTCCCGGTTTTAAGATCGACACATACAATTTCACCCATTCCACTAACAAGGTAAATCTTTCCATTTTCAATTGTTGGTGTTGAGCGGGAGTCGGGATAAGTACCCTTCCATGATAATCCGTAATTAGTTTCCCATAAAAGTTTCCCTTTTAAATCATAGGATGAAATAACATCCATTGTATCTTTCTTTATACCTGTAATATAAATTAATCCTTTATACACAACTGGCTGGGAATAACCCCTGCCCACACCATCAATTCTTAGTATAAGAGCAGGTCCCCCATCAGGCCATTTTTTAAGCAGTCCAGTTTCGGGGAATACTCCATTCCGGTCAGGCCCGTTCCATTGGGCTATTTGTTGAGATAGGGTGATATTGAAGATAAGAAAAAACAAAAAAACTGAAAACGATTGTTTCATATTGATAAAATTTAAGATTAAGGGTAAGATTTTATAATTTTATAAAGAAGAGATGAATAAAAACACAATATTACTTTTTCAAATATAATATAATTTTACACCTGTCTCCTGTCATGCATAAAAATGAATATTTGCTTTCTTCTATCGTAACCTTTATTTTAAGAAAGTGAAGTCACTTAATTTTTCCGAATCAGAAAAACTATCTTAAGGAGTAACTATCAGGTTATAAATCGGATCACACATCATAATTATCATCCACTAATACCAGGATATTTTTACATTTAATTATTTCTATATTTGAAAACTTTTATTATACTATTTTCATTTAATTATTTCTGAGAATGAATTATATTTTACTTTTTCTAACGGCTTCATTAATATTCTCATCAGCTGATAATCAGAATATTTCTCAATGGAGGGGACCCAACAGGGATGGCATTTATACTGAAAAAGGATTACTGAAGATCTGGCCCGAAAACGGACCACAACTGGTTTGGTCATTTGAAGGACTCGGAACCGGACATGGAAATACAGGTTTCAGCAGGGATAAGGTATTCGTTCTTGGAATGATTGATTCCATTGGATTTCTTTATGCTTTCGACTATAAAGGAAAACTTCTCTGGAAAAAAGAATATGGGAAGGAATGGTATGAGAGCTACACCGGTTCAAGGTCCACACCAACGGTAGTTGAAGACCTGGTATATTTTGAAAGTGGTCAGGGTATTGTATATTGTTTTAATGCAAATTCAGGTAAAAAAATCTGGTCAGTTGATTTACTACAAAGATTCAATGCAAAGAACATAACCTGGGGAATGGCGGAATCTATTCTTATTGATGGGGATCATCTTTTTTGTACCCCGGGAGGTAAGGAAAACAATATTGTTGCCTTGAACAGGTTCACTGGAGCAACTATCTGGACAAGCCCTGGAAGCCGACAACCTGCCGCCTATTGTTCACCAATATTATTCAGGCATAATAACACAGGATTAATTGTAACTATTACAGCCGCTTCAATAATCTGCGTTGATGCTAAGACAGGTCAATTTTACTGGCAGGTTCCGCAGTTTCAAGGCAATAAAATCCACGCAAATTCACCGGTATATTATAATGGGCGCATTTATTGTTCCAGTCAGACAGGAGAAGAGAATTCAGGCCTTGTCGCTATTAAACTGTCAGATGACGGGAAATCAGCAAAAGTTGAATGGCGTAATGATGAGTACAGCAATCTTATAAGTGGTTTCGTAATTAAGGATGGGTATATTTACGGTTCGAAATACGAGAAAAGAGTTTGGAACTGTATTGATGCCAGCAACGGAAAAATCCTTTACAATTCTAATAAGTTGGGAGATGGAGTGATTATCTGGGCAGACGGATTATTTTATTGCTATAGTGACAGGGGAGATTTAGCTTTGGTGGATGCCACTCCTTCTTATTTTAATATTATTAGCAGATTTAGAATAACAATGGGTACCGATCAGCACTGGTCTCATCCGGTTATTCATATGGGCAGGTTGTATTTAAGGCATGGAAACGCTTTAATGGTATATGATATTAAAAGCAAATGATCATTTTCTTTTAATGCAAACTCATCTGAATGAGCTACATAATCAACTCATGTATAGTTTCAAACCCGGATATCTGCCTTCTTATTCTTAAAATGATATATGAGGAAAATTATAAGTGAAGAGATCGCTATTAATAAACCTGTTATATAGGCTATTACCGGAGGAAGTGAAAAACCCTCAGGTGCTGATAAAAGGTAAGTTGTGATGACTGCCGTCATAAAAACTGCTGGTACCAGTGTTACCAGAAATTGTTTTTTGTATTGTGCCAGGTAAACTGTAATTGCCCACAGTACAATCATTGCAAGGGTCTGATTCGACCATGCAAAATATCTCCAAATTATACTGAAGTCGATACGTGTCAGAATAAATCCGGCAGCAAACAGTGGTATACATATAAATAACCGGTTTAATAAAGGTCCTTGCTTGTAATTTAAAAAATCAGCGACAATCAGACGTGCACTACGGAATGCTGTATCCCCTGACGTTATTGGAGCTGCAACTACACCTAGCAGTGCAAGTGCCCCTCCATATTTTCCAAGCAGTGAATTGGAAATCTCATTAACAAGAAAGGCAGCATTACCTTTCTGGGCTGACATCGCCATGTTAAGTTCATTGACACCACCATAGAAACTCATACCTATTGCTGCCCAGATCATTGCAACAATACCTTCAGATATCATTGCACCATAAAAAACTCTTCTCCCCAATTTTTCATTTGTGATACATCTTGCCATCAAAGGTGACTGGGTGGCATGAAATCCGGAAATAGCTCCACACGCTATTGTAATAAACATCATTGGGAATACGGGGAATTTTTCAGGATCAGAATGGAGATTCCGGAAGTTGGCCATACTTAGTTCAGGAATATTATAGCCCTTTGTGATTAATGCAATGATCAGACCAAAGGCCATAAAAAAAAGTGCAAAACCAAAAACAGGATAAATCTTCCCTATGATTTTATCGATTGGAAGCAGTGTAGCCAGGATATAATAAATAAATACTATCCATACCCAAAAAGTCATAGATAAATAACCGGGAGTAAGTCCGGCTAATATTTTGGAAGGTCCCATTATAAAGACTGCACCTACTATGACCATTAATAAAACAGTGAAGCCACGCATAAACTGCTTTGTGCCATTCCCCAGATAAATACCAACAATTTCTGTAATACTCAAACCATTATGTCGTATAGAAAGCATCCCTGAAAAGTAATCATGTACAGCACCGGCAAATACTGAACCAAGTACTATCCATAAAAATGCAACAGGTCCCCACATAGCTCCTGCAACAGCACCAAAAATAGGTCCCAGACCCGCAATATTAAGAAACTGTATAAGGAAAACCCGCCACCAGGGCATAGGAACATAATCCACCCCATCAGTCATTCTGTAGGCCGGGGTTTTATTATCTGGATTAATCCCCTCTATTCGTTCAATATACCTGGAATAAAAGAGATATCCAAGGATCAGGATTATGATTGAAACAGCAAATGTGATCATGACTATTTTAAGTTTTCTTCCTGTAATTATTAATACTTAATTAACCATTTTATTATATGAAATATGTAGTCTTAAGAGAGTTGTCAATAAATGACAACTGAATAATGTAGGGTCGCTGTCCACACCTAATTATCCCTTACACAACGAATTGAAAACCCTTCATTTTTATTTGCATAAATATTGTCGATAAATCCAACATTATTGTAAAGCCTCCTGTGCCATGCAGTTGTTATGCTGAACTCTGTTGAAGTCCACCACATACCGGTCTCTCCCGGCAAATTGAAAGTGCCGTCATTGTTCCGTGAACCACCAGGGATAGCTGAGAATCCGCTGGTATTGTCAGCTTTTGCATTAGGATCTGACCAATTGCCTGTTCCGGTTTCTTTCATCTTCCCTCCGGCACCCCCTGCACCTCCAAGGTATATTTCGAGTTTCTTCCACTCATTAGCAGAAGGTACATGCCAGCCAACCGGGCAAACCTTATGCTGATTAGACACAACATACCAGTTATACAAGTACCCATATTTTGATGAAATGCTTTCGTCATTGCTATTACTGCAGTATGCCCCTGTTGTCAGGTTGATCCACGTTGAATCATCTTTAATTTCAGGAATTGTTTCCCCATCTGAATAATGTTTTGTTTTAAGGTTCTCAGCCATCACTACTTGTGTACCGATAGTAACAGTATGATAAATATTACCATCGTAGTCTTTAATACTCTCCTGTCCATTAACATGATTTAAACAGGTAGTAATAAACAATATTGACATCGAAACTGAAAGATTATTAAGCCGGATTATTTTTTTCATCATTTACAAAATTTGATTTATTGTTTTAAAAAGAATTTGAATAGCCGTTAAATATAATATAATCACATCGGTTTTTGACATAGCAAACGGAAGTAATGCTAAAAATTGCATAACAATAATTAATTACTGTTAAATCCTGTCAACTTATGTCCTCCTTAATTGATTGTATCAACCGAAAACCATTGGTTACCCTTATATTTATCACCACCTTTTCCGGATATTACAACAGTAGATATTAATCTATTATAACCTGTTTCTTCTTCCCAGACACCTTCATTTGCAAAACGTATTGAATACTCTGGCCGTCGTGTCAGTTCAGCTACAGGATCTCCAAGATGAAGCAGTACTTCATAACTGCCCAATGGCAAATCGGGAGGAATGCCTGCCTCGATATTCAGGTTTATTGTAGATTCAGGAAGCCAGAAACGGGGATCATAACCTGTTGACAACCTGTATTGTTTACCACTCAGTTTTTCTCTTAAAATCAGATCACATCTTCTCTTGTTATAAGGACTTGCAAAACCATCATTTTTGATATTCAGATTGATTCTCATTGTGTTTCCGGGAGCAAGTGACACAGGGAAATCTGCATTTAAAAGCCGGAAACGGTATCCCAGGCGCCTTTTTACTTCATCCATACAGGTCCATGAACTGAGAACTTTCTTGTTATAGTCATTATTTAAAATACTGAAATGAATAAATGCCATCTCTTCAAGTGCAGAGGGGCATTCGGATCTGGGAGCGAACACTGCACATGTTTCACCACCCATCGGAACATACCTGTTATCCATGTTGAGAAAAGCTTTATCCCGGGCAATGTGATCATGGGTATAGGTTCCCATATCGTCTGCCCCTGCCAGGAAACAATCGTTATGGGCCCCAGTTCGTGTACGATAAGTCTCAGCAAAAGCACTGTCAGGGGAAATCCAGTCTTTTTCATTCAGATTAAATATATCCATTTTATATTTTGGAGTTCTGACAACAACCATTCGCTCTTCAGGCAGAACTGATAATAGTTTAAAAAGAACAGAACGCCGGTCCTCTGTATTATTCAGATTATTTGTACTGTAATACCATTCACCCCATGCTCCAATCAATCCGGCTTCCACATAAGCTATTACATCATAATTGGATACAAGAACTGGCTTTAACTGATCAAGATGTATTTTTATTATCTCAAGCGGAGCATCTTTGCCATTCTGCCGGTTTGTATAACTAAACCTTAATACAAATTTTATTCCCGCTCTCCTTGCGATATTCATATCATTTTGAATGACCTGCAGGTAACTGTCACTGATAACTGTATCTATAAAATTTTCAAGAAGATATATCCGCTGAATTACTGTTATATTTTCAACACGGAGAGAATTAACAGCATCTTCAGTAAAATTCCTGCCTAACTGTACACAAAAGCCTCTTTCCGGATTAGGAAATATTTCATCCGAGGGTTTGTAAATGACATGGTTATTCCCTTTAAAGCTTACATTAATAATAAGTAAAAAAAGTAAGAAAAAACTTCTGATCGCGAACTCCATATTGCTTTATTATTATCCTGAATGAATTATTATTAAAAATTTGTTCACTAATTAAACATTTTAACCATCAGCTGGTTATTTGGTTTGGATTGTTACCGGCTAAAATTCATTTAATAATTTTTTTCCCTGACTTATCATATTTGTAGCAGGTATTTTCTCCAGGTTCCTTATATTAAAAGTTGAAAGCATATCATTTAATTTATTCAGTTTTTCTTCATTTCCATCTCTTTCAAACAGCTCTTTCAGGATGCGTATCTTCTCAAAGTCCTGAATACCTTCAATCAGCTTCTCAAAACGAATGGAACTTCTTGGTCCCGGATAGACCTGGTAGCAATCACCGGCCGGCCATGTTTTATACCGGGTATCCTGCAATGTTGCACTGGTCCAGTTATTAAATGCCCAGCGCAGGTAGCCGGAAAAGCCCTCAGCAGCTGAGTACCAGCCTATCCATACAATTTCAGCAGGTGGTGAAAATGTAAAAGCATTTGGTCTCTTCTCACCGCATGCTGTGTAATAGGTTGTTGGCATCCCGGCAGCTTTCCTTTGTGCCAGTATATCCTGATCAAATTTCCCATGAATAATGATGCAATAGTCAAATATTTCCAAAGCAATCTCACGATGATAGTTTCCGGCAAGCGCAGTTTTCCAATCGGGATCTATTCTCTTCAGAAGAGCCATTACTGCTTTCATACTCTCCATATCCCTCTCGTCCATTGCAATAGTTGTTTTTCCGAACCACCCTTTTGATTTAAGATGATAGGTGAAATCTTTTATCATGGGTTCCCAGAGATCATTATAAGACTGAGTGCCAGGCTTAGCATAGACTGACACAGTATCCCCCTTAGCTTCATCAAAATAGATGAAATTTAGATCCCAGGTAATCATTGAGTAGCAATTAATCCTCTGATTTATTCCGCAGCTCATAACAAACTCAATATACCGGTCAAAAATGGAATAGTCATACGACCAGCTCCCATCTTTTTTCCTTGACCATTTGATAAAGGTCGGATCCCTGTAGTAAACATGGTCCGGACCCCATGGTTGGTCTATTATAAAAGCAGTTATACTTTTCTGTCCTGCATTGGCCAGCATTGTATAATATGGTCTCATGAGGCTGAAATGTTCATCACTCCATAATTTAACATCATGTACCTTTGCAACAGGATCAGGGTTCTGCCACAGATCAAGGTCAAATTTCCACTCCGCCGGCGGTGGAAGAACATGATTTAAAATTGTCAGGGATATCTTCATTATAAATTTCTTCCCGGCATCTATAGTCACAGTGCCTTCATACTTTCCGGCAGGTATCTCTCCCGGAACCTCCACTGAAAGCCATATAGGCTGAACACAGTTAGCCTCCACCTCTATCTTGTCAATTATGTCAATTGGGTCCTCAACTAGCGAAGAATCATAATCTGTCGTTTTTCTTTCATCACAACCTTTTCCGAATTCATCGGTCATAATGTACCTCACAAATGCCGCTTTTATATTTTTACTTTTTATGCGATTGCCTTTTTGATTCACCAAATCATTTGTAGTTAACCTGAGCTCCCGAATATATTTTTTTGTCCAGACCAATATCTGAGTATGGACTTTTTCACCTTTCCAGGCTGTTACGCTCCACTCGTCAGAAGAGACTTGCGGAACCCTTTCCTTAGGATAACGGATATTATCGCTTGCAAAACTCACATTGATATCGCTGGTAACATTTGACCATTCCTCAGCCTGTGTCAAAGCAGGATTTGCTAGTTCCTGGTAAAATTGCTTACCCGGTTTGCCGAAACTTATATCCTGGGCAAAAACATAATGGCTGATAAAGCAGGTCATCAGAAATATTATTTTCTTCATATTACTTGGTCTTAAATATTTGAACTGATTATTCAATTCATTAAGACTAATCAGTTCACAACTCTTTTCCAAGATCATTTTAATGGATCACTAATTTAAACCTTTATAAATCTAAGATTTAAATGTTGTGATATTACTTAAATAAGCTTTACTCTGAAATAAATTTAAGTAATGGTATAAGAATTGGTTGTCCTTTTTCAACTGTATAACAGATAGCTGAAATCTTAGTAGTTGAACCTTCACTACCAGGTTCTCTCTTATACTCTGCCTTAATATATGGATTCATTTTTGCAATAAAAGTCAAAGCCCGTTCTTTTGCTTCCAAAGAAAAATTAGCAAATACCGGATATACAACCGTAATAAGGTCAGTCAGCTCACTTTTACCTGTTATTATAGCTCCTTTTGGCAGAGGACCAGTTGCTCCTTCCCTGGAAATTACTACCGAACCTCCTGAAGGGATCCAGTTAAGCCAGTCCATCTCATCCCCTGCATTTTTCTGATTTCCCTGACGGATAATAATATCGGAATAATATTTCTTTAATCCTTCTTTCATAAGAGGGGGAAGTTTTGTACTATTAATATAACCTGATATCAGCCTGCAATTATTGAAATTTTCGATACTGAAATTATAATCATCAGCAATCAGACGTCCATTACTATTTACAAGATGTTTTGCGAATATACCTATAAGTGCCTTAAATTCAACTGATACAGTATCTACACCTGGATTATTCTTTACAATATACTCCTTAATACTTCTCGAATATGCCGGTTTTTCAGTAAGACTAAGGTTTATATCCTCATATGTCAGCTTTATTTCCTGAGGTATTTCGTCCTTTCTGTATAAGTTAAGATTCAACCTGGTAACCGGCATTCGCCCCTCATCCAAAAGTACCGGCTCTGTTATAACGGAATTGTCAGGTTTTAATCCCAGTGCTTCAATTTCAAACAATCCGGATGAGAGTCCGCTGGCTGTTACAGTTACAATTATTTTACCGGGTTTTCCAGTTGATCTTATAACATTTGATACAGGCATGTCCATATACCATACGCCATCCATCTGCTGAAATTTATGTACATCAGATTCATAAATCTCTGGCCCAACAAGTTTTGCTGGACCGGACACCTTCCACCGAATGGTATTATTTGCCCCAACAATATGAGTTCCCTGTGAATCAACAATATCAGCGGTTATGATTACCACAGATGACCGGTCAGCATCAATTTTCTTATGGGAGGAAGATAGAACTATCCTTGCAGGTTCATCTGCCATAGTAACCTGCATAGCAGCTTTTACCCCATTTCGTAAACCAACTGCAGCTATCGATCCTTTCTCTATTTGAATATCCTTAAAGCTTACACTATAGGAATTTGATTTATCCGGAATCTGGGAGCCGATGATTTTCCCATTGACACTCAGTTCTACTTTATCACAGTTTGAATTCACAACAATATCTTTTTTTTGTCCAATATACTGAGATCTCCAATAGTGTGGCTGAATGAAGATAACAGGTTTTTTACTATAGTTTGCCTGCCAGAAATAGTACGCATATTTTGGGATCCTGTAAATATCAACATAACCCTTAGGATTGACATGAAGAATGGGTGAATTGAGGTATTCTCTATCGGCTCCGTGATCTGCATAAATCCATGTACAAAGGTTTCCTGTTCCGAAAAGTCCGCTGGCTTTGAGCATATTCTGCTGATGTTCTTCTGTTCCGCAGTGCTGCCCATCAGCAGGTTCAAATGCTTTCACATCTTTATTATACCACCCTCTTATTGTGCACCGGAGAAGATTTTCAATTGCCAGGTTATCATCAGTATGTTTAACAAATTTACCTGCAGATCCATCTGTAACACGTCGAGCAGTTATTATTCTCGTTGTATCTTCTGTCCATGCAAACTTTGAATCAACAGCATGGTTAGTCTCATTTCCCATACTCCATAACATTATACTGGGATGATTACGATCGCGGCGTATCATCTCCTTCATTTGCTGTTCCTGCACTTCGACAGAAAAAACCTGGTTTTTAATACTCGGAGTCTCCTCATCTATTACAATACCATACTTATCTGTAATGTCGTATATATACCTGTCATTCGGATAATGAGCTGTTCTCATAAAATTGTAGTTCATGTTCTCAGCAATATCTTTTAAATCCATTGCTGATATCCATTTTGGTATGGCATCTCCAAGCCAGGGATACTCCTGGTGCCGGTTTCCACCATGGATATCTACTTTTTTCCCATTCACATACAGAGAATTGTTAGAATTATCCCAGTGAAACCACCTGAAACCAAGAGGGCTGCTAAAGCTGTCAACTACTTTTTTCCCATCAACAACTTCTGAATAAACCTTATAAAGATAAGGATCATCGGGGGACCATAAATGAGGATTTTTAACAGGTTTAAAAGTTTGATCGAACTTATAGGTCTCACCAGGTTTTAGTTTAAAATTTGATTTTACAACCTGCAGAACACTATTTGCGTCATTCAGGATATATGTATTCAGTATACAATCCTTCTGCTGCGGGTAATCGTTTTTTACCCAGGTCTGTACTCTCACAACTCCCTCCTTCCCGGAAACCACTGGAGTTGTTATAAAAGTACCTCCCTCATGACTGGCAGAACCCTGCATAGGGATGTAAAGTTTATCTTTAAGTACAACAGTTACATCGCGGTAGATACCTCCATAGAGATTAAAATTACCAGCTGCCATGGGAGGAATCTTGAACTGATCGTTCTGCTGGTTATTTACTGCAACAACAAGAAGATTATCTGTGCCAGCTGTGATGAGGTCAGTAACATCAAAATCAAAAGATCCATAGCCTCCCTTATGATCTCCAAGATACTTACCGTTGATCCATACTTTGCAGTACTTCTGAACTCCTTCAAATTCAATAAAAACTTTACGTCCGTTAAACGCACTATTAATAGTGAAATGTTTCCTGTACCAGCCCCAGCCTGTCCACCAGAAAGGGCTATCACTTTCGCTGGCATTACGAATAAAAGGATGAAGTTCACCAGTTGTTTCGTAAGTGCTCCATGTATGAGGCAGGCTTATAGCAGGCCATGAAGAGTCATCAAATCCAGGATTCTCAAATCCAGTATTTTTATCCTTTTCAGGAAAATAATTAAAGGTCCACTGCGAATTGATATTTTTTTCCACCCTGTTACTTTTACCAATTCCGGTTTTTTGCTGGGCATTAGTGTTCAAAGAACTTATGAGAATGAGGTCCAGAATAAATAGACCTTTAATAATCAACGTTTTCATTGCAATTATATAATAGGTTAATTACCGGTTTTGGTAAACTCCAAAATGCATTACCAAATTTAATGATTTTTATTTGCCGAAAGTATATCAGGATGGCTGATTTCAGTTTTACTTTATAAATATATGATTATCTTATTTTGAATAGATTACCAATAATCTTATTTACACATAATACATTTATAAGTTATCCTTTATAATTATTTCCCACCAGGATTCAATAAGAAGACTAAAAATTATTACTTCATGATTTTGAATAAATATTACATATTGTATGTTTTTTATGCATTTTATTAATATTTTAATTTCAAATTCTTTGTCTTATAGCAAATATTGCTACATTTGCTTAATTTTTTAAAGAGTCCAAGTAATATATTAAGTCAAAAAAATTATAGATTATTTTTAATAATCCTGATTTTCTGATTTCAACATTAAAATTAATAAATAAACTAATTTATGACATCCCATACAAAACAGCTAGAGGTCACTTGTCTAAATGACTTACTGCAGACAGAAGAGATTATCAGTTTCATAAAATCGAGTTTTGAACGGAGTTTATCAGGCAATCTTAATATTGTAAAGGTATCTTCTCCTATTGTAGTACAAGATGGTACCGGAATTAATGATGACCTTAACGGGATAGAAAGGCCTATAAAATTTGCGATTAAATCGATGAATGATCAGAAAGCAGTAATTATACAGTCGCTGGCTAAATGGAAACGACTACGCCTTAAATATTTCAATATAGAACCGGGAAAAGGCCTTCTTACTGACATGAGAGCCTTGCGTCCTGATGAGAAACTGGGTCCAATACACTCCATTTACGTAGACCAGTGGGATTGGGAAAAGCATATTCTGCAGGAAAACAGATCATTGCACTATCTGAGATCTACAGTTGAGGCTATTTACAATGCAATAAAAAAGACCGAGGAAGAGGTGAGTATCAATTATCCATGGCTAATTCCAACACTTCCTGAGTCAATAACATTTATTCATGCCGAAGAACTATTAAAGAGATATCCCGATCTTACTCCAAAACAGCGTGAAAATGAGGTAGCCCGTATTTTTGGCGCAATATTTATCATTGGAATAGGAAATAAGCTGAGTAACGGAGAACCTCACGATGGGCGTGCTCCGGATTATGATGACTGGAGTTCAGTCAACGAGGATGGGTATAATGGATTAAATGGTGATATAATATTATGGAACCCTGTTCTGAAATCAGCATTTGAAATATCATCAATGGGGATAAGAGTCAACAGTGAAGCAATGGAAAAACAACTTGAGATCTGTGGTTGTCCTGAAAGGAGGAGTCTGCTATTCCATAGTCAGTTACTTGGCAATCAGCTTCCTTTAAGCATTGGAGGTGGCATAGGTCAATCCAGGTTATGCATGTTCCTCATGAAAAAGAGCCATATTGGAGAAGTACAGTCCAGTATCTGGCCAGATGAGGTCATGAAACACTTTGCTGAAAATAAATTGAATTTGCTTTAAACCTTTAATAATTGATCCCCTTTTCGAATTGATAGGTAAATCTGCAAATCCTGTAATTCTGAACTTAATTCAATAATAATTGTAATAAATTATGATATTTAACATAATATTAAATTAAAAGCGTTTTTTGTTTGATTTATTAAAAAATTATATACTTTTGTCAATCAATTAAAACAAGACAGTGAGAATATCTTTATTACATGTGATTGCCCTTATCCTCATTATTGCTCCGAGCAAATGATCCGGGAATTGTATGTAATACAAAAATTATACAGAAGCTTTCCGGGATAACCGGAAAGTTTTTTTTTTAAATGCTTTTTGAAAATGAAAAAGGAACTCAGAAGCTCAAAAACAACTACTGGCAGGAATATGGCCGGGGCACGAAGCCTGTGGCGCGCCAATGGTATGACAGAGGATCAATTCAGAAAACCGGTTATTGCTATTGTGAATTCATTTTCACAATTTGTTCCAGGACATGTTCACCTGCATGAAATAGGACAGTTTGTAAAGAAAGAGATAGAAAAGCAAGGACTTTTCGCCGCTGAGTTTAATACTATTGCTATTGATGACGGAATAGCTATGGGACATTCAGGGATGCTTTATTCTCTTCCATCAAGAGAACTCATTGCGGACAGTGTAGAATATGTATGCAATGCTCATCTCGCCGATGCCATGATCTGTATAAGTAACTGCGACAAAATCACTCCCGGAATGATGATGGCAGCTATGAGGCTGAATATTCCAACACTTTTTGTTTCAGGAGGTCCGATGGAGGCCGGTTGGAGCAATAACAGGTCTTATGATCTTATTGATGCCATGGTGGCTGCGGCTGATAATTCAGTAAGTGACAAGGAATTATCGGAAATTGAAAAATCTGCTTGCCCCACTTGCGGATCGTGCTCAGGAATGTTCACTGCTAACTCTATGAATTGCCTTATCGAAGCGCTTGGGCTTGCTCTTCCTGGTAATGGTACAGTTTTAGCTACTCACCGGAACAGAAAACGTTTATTTGAAAATGCAGCAGGTCTTATAGTGCAACTGGCAAACAGATACTATATCGATGGTGATGATAGTGTACTTCCCCGGTCAGTAGCAACACGTAATGCTTTCCTTAATGCCATGTCTCTTGATATTGCTATGGGTGGCTCAACAAACACCGTTCTGCACCTTATTGCGATTGCCCACGAAGCAGGCGTTGATTTTACAATGAAAGATATTGATGATCTCTCAAAGAAAATACCCAATATCTGCAAAGTATCTCCCAGCTCACATTACCATGTACAGGATGTTAACAGGGCAGGCGGGATAATTGGCATAATGGGTGAGCTGGAACGAGGTAACCTTATAGACACTTCTGTGAAACGAGTGGATTATCCCTCCCTGCAGGATGCAATTAACGACTGGGATATTAATGGCGGGAAAGCCATAAGTATGGCATTTGACATTTTCAGGAGCGCTCCTTTGATGAAAAGAAGCATTGAAATGGGTTCTCATAATACATATTATGAAACACTCGATACAGACAGAGAAAAAGGATGTATAAGGAGTGTAAAAACTCCTTACAGCGCAGAGGGAGGTCTGGCTGTGCTTTATGGAAATCTTGCAACAAATGGTTGTATTGTAAAAACCGCAGGGGTTGATCCTGCTTCATTCCTATTCAAAGGACCAGCCAAAGTCTTTGAATCTCAGGAAGATGCAGTTGACGGGATACTCAATGGATGTGTCGGCGAAGGAGATATTGTGATAATAAGATACGAAGGGCCGAAAGGGGGACCAGGTATGCAGGAGATGTTGTATCCTACCTCATACCTGAAATCTAAAGGGCTGGGGAAAAAATGTGCACTCATAACCGACGGTCGTTTCTCAGGTGGAACATCCGGTCTTTCAATAGGACATGTATCGCCTGAAGCTGCATCTAAAGGAACTATTGCCCTTGTAAAAACCGGTGATATCATTGAGATCAATATCAGCAGAAGAAGCATCAATTTGATTATATCGGAAAATGAACTCCTTAAAAGAGAAGCTGATGAAGACAAACGGGGAGTAATGGCATACAAACCTCAGTCGCGAAACAGGGATATACCTGCATCACTCAGAGCATACGCTGCTATAGTAAGTTCGGCAGATATGGGAGCTGTCAGAATAATTTAAGGTATAAGATTATATTTAATAGGTTTAAGTTAAAAGATCAAAGAAATAAAATTGATATGAAGACAGAGAAAACAATAGAGATTGAAACAGATCATAAAAACGATACTCAACATATTTCAGGTGCAGATGCTCTTTTAAGATGCCTCATTGATGAAGATGTAGATACGATTTTCGGATATCCAGGTGGAGCAATAATGCCTGTTTATGACAAACTCCTCGATTATGAAGATAATCTGAAACATATCCTGACTCGTCATGAACAAGGTGCTGCCCATTCAGCACAGGCATACGCCATGGTAACAGGCAAACCTGGAGTATGTTTCGCTACTTCCGGTCCGGGTGCAACAAACCTGGTTACGGGTATAGCCAATGCTTTTCTTGACTCTGTACCGGTAGTATTTATAACTGCCCAGGTAGTCTCCAATCTTATTGGTACAGATGCCTTTCAGGAGACTGATATTCTTGGTGTTTCAATGCCTGTTACAAAATGGAACCGCCAGGTAAAAAAAGCATGCGATATCCCTGATACTATAGCAAAAGCATTTTATATAGCAAAATCAGGAAGGCCAGGTCCGGTGCTTATTGATATAACCAAGGATGCCCAGATCGAAAAGCTTGATTTCAAATACAAAAAATGTAATTATTTAAGAAGCTATAATCCGATTATACCTCTGCACAAGAAGGCAATTGAATCGGCAGCTATAATAATCAACCACGCGGAAAAACCTCTTATTCTTGCAGGACATGGTGTACTTATCTCAAAAGCTGAAGCAGAATTAAAAGCATTCGCAGAAAAAACAGGAATTCCCGTAGCACTAACCCTGCTGGGGCTTTCAGCGTTTCCGACCGGACACAGGTTGTATGCCGGAATGCTTGGGATGCACGGTAATTATGGACCAAATATACTTACTAATGAGGCAGATCTGATAATTGCAGTTGGTATGAGATTCGATGACAGAGTCACAGGCAATCTTAAAAAGTATGCAAAAAATGCCCGGATAATTCATATCGAGATAGATGAAGCAGAGATCAATAAGAATGTAATGGTAGATGTCGAAATCCATAATGATGCAAAGGATGCTCTCACCCATCTTATAGAGATAGTTAATGAAAACTCACATGAACAATGGATAAGGGAGTTCAGAATACATGACAAAACTGAATATGACAGCGTTATTAAATCAGAAACAAAACCTGAATCCGGAAAAATAAGAATGGGTGAGGTTGTAAAAATGATCTCTGAACTTACTAATGGCGAGGCAATTGTAGTTACAGACGTAGGTCAGAATCAGATGATGGCAGCCCGATATTACAAATTTACATTGCCAAACACCTTTGTCACATCGGGAGGTATGGGAACTATGGGATTTGGTCTGCCAGCAGCAATTGGAGCTAAATTAGGAAAACCTGACAGGCAGGTTATTGCATTTCTGGGGGATGGTGGTTTCCAGATGACAATTCAGGAACTGGGAACAATTTTACAATATAAAATTCCTGTCAAAGTCATTATCCTGAATAACGATTTCCTTGGAATGGTAAGGCAATGGCAGGACATGTTCTTCGAAAAGAGATATGCATCAACTGAAATGATCAATCCTGATTTTGTTAAAATTTCTGAAGCATACAGCATCCCTGCACAAAAGGTTGTTGAAAGGAAAGATTTGAAGGATGCCCTTGTTGCTATGCTGGATGCCAGGGGGCCATATCTACTTGATATAACTGTGGAGAAAGAAGCAAATGTCTTTCCAATGGTAGAACCCGGATCATCAGTTTCCGAAATCAGACTTAATTATTAATTGATGTAATGACAAGAAATATATCCTGGTTGTTCTCCCTGTAACTGAAAACCTTTAATAAAAGGAGTTATCCGGAGGATTTACCTGGATTCACAGATCAAAAAAATATATGATGAAACAGGAATTTACAATATCAATTTTTACAGAAAACCATATTGGGATTCTGGGGCAGATAACAATTATTTTAACCAGGAGGCAGATTAATATTGATAGTTTCACAGCCTCAGAATCAGCAGTGAAAAATGTTTACCTGCTAACTATCGTCGTGAAGACTTCAAATGATATGATAACAAAAGTGGCTCGCCAGATAGAGAAACTGATTGATGTATTAAAAGTTTTTGTAGATACATCTGACCAGATCATATACCAGGAAATTGCATTATATAAAGTAAAGACAAAAGGACTAATGTCGGGCAATGTTATTGACAATGTAGTCCGTTCATATAATGCCCGCATTCTGGAGGTTTCTCCTGAATACATAGTGATTGAAAAAACCGGTCATAAAACTGAAATTACAGATCTGCTCCGTAAGCTTGAACCATTTGGTCTCCTTCAGTTTTCGAAATCCGGAAGGGTTGCAATAACCAAACAGGTAAAAGAACTCAATTCATATCTTCAGGAAATGGACGAGGCAAACGGAAACAATCCCGGTAATATTGAACTGTATAATTAAGAATTTGAATAAATTACATAATTAAAATTTTAAAATCATGGCAAAAATCGATTTTGGCGGAGTAATAGAAAATGTTGTAACAAGAGATGAGTTCCCACTTTCAAAAGCACACGAAGTTTTAAAAAATGAAATTGTGGCAGTTATTGGTTATGGGGTTCAGGGTCCTGCACAGGCTCTGAACATGAAAGATAACGGAATCAATGTTATAATAGGACAGGCTCCTGAATTCAAAGCCGACTGGGACAAAGCTGTTAAAGACGGTTTTATTCCAGGAAAGACACTTTTCCCTGTTGAAGAAGCAGCTACAAAGGGAACGATTATCCAGTATCTGGTTTCAGATGCAGCTCAACGCACCCTCTGGCCAAAAATTAAACCATGCCTTAAAAAAGGAGATGCACTCTATTTTTCACATGGATTTTCTATCACATATAAAGACCATACAGGAGTAATACCTCCTGCTGATATTGATGTAATTCTTTGTGCGCCAAAAGGATCAGGGACAAGTGTCAGAAGAAATTTCCTGGCTGGTGCCGGTATCAATTCCAGTTACTCAGTCTTCCAGGATTATACCGGAAAAGCAGAGGAGCGCACAATTGCTCTGGGCATTGCTATAGGTTCAGGTTACCTTTTTCCAACAACTTTTGAACAGGAGGTATTTAGCGACCTTACAGGTGAACGGGGAGTTCTGATGGGCGCTCTTGCTGGCATAATGGATGCACAGTACCAGGTACTTCGCGAGAACGGACATACTCCTTCTGAAGCTTTTAATGAGACAGTGGAGGAGCTTACACAAAGCCTTATCCGCCTTGTTGATGAGAACGGTATGGATTGGATGTATGCAAACTGCAGTGCAACTGCTCAAAGGGGAGCCCTTGACTGGCGACCAAAATTCAAAGATGCTACTCTTCCTGTTTTCAAGGACCTCTACAGTAAGGTGAAATCAGGTGAAGAGTGTGTCAGGGTTCTTAAATCAACAGGATCAGCAAACTATAAGGAACTCCTTGATGCTGAACTTAAAGAACTGGGCAATTCAGAGATGTGGAGAACAGGAGCTGCAGTAAGAAAACTGAGACCTGTAAAAAAATAACTTAAAAAAACATTATAAAATGGATGAAAAGGTAATTATCTTCGATACCACCCTGAGGGATGGAGAACAGGTTCCAGGTTGCCAGCTTAATACAATTGAAAAGATAGAAGTTGCACAGGCGCTGGAAGCTCTAGGTGTCGATGTTATTGAAGCAGGTTTCCCTATTTCAAGTCCGGGCGACTTTAAATCGGTTGTTGAGATATCCAAAGCAATCTCAAATCCGGTTATCTGCGCCCTTACCAGAGCTGTAAAAAAAGATATTGAGGTTGCAGCTGAAGCACTCCAGTTCGCAAAAAGAAAAAGAATACACACTGGAATAGGTACTTCCATGTTCCATATTAAGTATAAGATAAAAACAACTCCGGAAGAGATTATTAAAAGAGCAGCTGATGCAGTTAAGTATGCAAAAAAATTCGTTGAAGATGTAGAGTTTTATGCTGAGGATGCCGGAAGAAGTGAGAATGAATACCTGGCCAGGGTTATCGAAGCCGTGATTAAAGCAGGAGCAACTGTCGTAAATATACCTGATACAACCGGTTATTGTCTCCCCGAGGAATATGGTGCTAAAATCAAATACCTTGTGGAAAATGTCCCTAATATCCATAAAGCCGTTATTTCAACTCATTGCCATAATGATCTTGGAATGGCAACAGCCAATACTATTATGGGTGTCATTAATGGGGCAAGACAGGTCGAAGTAACTGTCAACGGGATAGGTGAACGAGCAGGTAATACATCACTTGAAGAGATTGCCATGATAATTAAAAGTCACCATACTTTGAATTTACAGACAGGTATAAACTCAAAACTTATATACAGTACCAGCCGCCTGGTCTCAACACTGATGAGTATGCCTGTACAACCCAATAAGGCTATTGTGGGAAGAAATGCTTTTGCTCATTCATCAGGCATCCACCAGGATGGCGTTCTTAAGAACAGAGAGAATTATGAGATCATTGACCCCCATGAAGTTGGTATAAGGGAGTCATCAATTATCCTTACAGCACGCAGCGGCAGAGCAGCATTAAACCATCGATTGGAGCTGCTGGGGTTTAGTTTTGGGAAAGATGAACTTGATGAGATCTACCATCGCTTTCTTATCCTTGCCGACAAGAAAAAGGAGATTAATGACGAAGATATAAGAATCCTTACAGGAGAGGTTTTCCAGGGTGAGAAATCACTTAAGCTTGATCTGTTACAGGTAACCTGCGGAAAAACAGCTATTCCTGTAGCTACTGTCGGAATTAAGATTAATGGAGAAGTACATACTTCAACAGCTTCAGGCAACGGACCAATTGATGCTGCATTTACTGCAGTAAAACAACTGATATCTAAAACCGTACATCTAGAAGAGTTCCTGATACAGGCAATTACCAAAGGAAGCGATGACCTTGGTAAAGTGCATATTCAGGTCGAACATGATGGAAAAATATTTTACGGATTCTCAGCAAACACAGATATTATAACAGCTTCCGTTGAAGCTTTTATAGATGCAATATCAAAAATAAAATAAAACTAAAATCTTTTCTCTGTTGTAATAGGCATCACTTAGAAGACATGAATAACAATTATGGAAGCAAAAACACTTTTTGACAAGATCTGGGATAGTCATGTGGTAAAACAGATAACAGGCGGACCTGATGTCCTCTATATAGACAGGCATTTTATCCACGAAGTTACAAGTCCCCAGGCCTTTAATGGGCTCAGGGAACGCGGAATCGCGGTATTCAGGCCTGAAAAAACTGTTGCCACAGCTGATCATAACATACCAACATTGAACCAGAATCTCCCTATAAAGGAAGAACTTTCAAGGTTACAGGTTGCAAAGCTTGCCGAGAATTGTAAAAATTCCGGTATCGAGTATTTCGGTCTGAACCATCCCAAAAATGGTATTGTTCATGTAGTAGGACCTGAACTCGGATATACTCTTCCAGGGATGACAATCGTATGCGGCGACAGTCATACTGCTACACATGGTGCCTTCGGAACAATAGCTTTTGGAATTGGAACAAGTGAGGTTGAAATGGTACTTGCCACACAGTGTATCCTCCAGCCCAAACCCAAAAGGATGAAGGTTATTGTTAACGGCACTCTTCAGAAAGGTGTAACCTCAAAAGATATAATCCTGTATATCATCGCCAAAATATCAGCAGGTGGTGCAACAGGCTACTTTGTTGAATATTGCGGACCGGCTATTGAACAGCTCAGCATGGAAGCAAGAATGACTATCTGCAATATGAGTATTGAGATGGGGGCCCGTGGAGGATTAATTGCTCCAGATGAAATAACATTTCAGTATCTGCGGAAAATACAATCAATTCCAGGAAATATCGACCTTGAAAAAAACATTGAACGCTGGAGGGGATTAAAAAGCGATCCGGATGCTAAGTTCGATTATGAATTGATTATTGACGCAGGTATGATCTCCCCGATGATCACCTTTGGTACAAATCCGGGTATGGGAATGGCTGTTGACGGGACAATACCTTCTGAAGAGAATGTGGAGAGTGCCGGGTCATTTAAAAAATCTCTCGATTACATGGGATTCAGATCCGGAATGAAAATGCTTGGTCACCCTGTTGACTATATCTTTCTTGGAAGCTGCACAAATGGCAGAATTGAAGACCTCAGGGCATTTACACAGCTGGTTAAAGGAAGAAAAAAAGCACCAAATGTTACTGCTTTAATAGTCCCCGGGTCAAAGAGAGTTGAACAACAGGCAATTAATGAGGGACTTGTTGAAATACTAAAAGCTGCCGGGTTTGAACTCCGCCAACCAGGATGCTCCTCCTGCCTTGCAATGAATGAGGATAAGATACCTGCCGGGAAATATGCGGTTTCTACTTCAAACAGAAATTTTGAGGGCAGACAGGGCCCCGGAGCAAGAACACTGCTCGCAAGTCCTTTGACTGCCGCAGCCGCAGCTATAACCGGAAGGATAACTGACCCACGTGAATTTATTGTTTAAACATCAAAAAAATCAAATATGCCTAAAGCTAAGTTTGAATTGCTGGAATCGACATGCGTTCCATTACCACTTGAAAATATTGATACCGATCAGATCATTCCTGCCAGGTTTCTGAGTGCTACAACAAAAGAGGGCTTCGGAGAGAATCTTTTCCGCGATTGGCGATATGATAAATCAGGAAAGAAAAATTCCGAATTTGTCTTGAACAATCCTGTTTTCTCAGGCAAAATACTTGTTGCAGGAAAAAATTTCGGATGCGGATCAAGTCGTGAACATGCTGTCTGGGCAATTTATGATTACGGATTTAAAGCTGTTGTATCAAGTTTCTTTGCAGATATTTTTAAAAACAATGCACTGAACAATGGCCTTCTGCCTATTGTTGTTTCGGATAAATTTCTGAATCGTCTTCTCACCCTTATCCAGGACAAACCAGATACAACTGTAAAAATAGATCTCGAAAATCAAATAATTATTATCGTATCATCAGGAGAATCGGAAAAATTTGAGATCAATCCTTATAAAAAGGAGTGCATGATAAAAGGACTTGATGACATTGATTATCTTCTTGGTATAAGCAATCTTATCTCTGCTTATGAAACAAATAATACTGTTTAGCCATGAAAATTGAAATAATGGATACAACCCTCAGGGATGGGGAACAGATGCAGGGAGTCTCATACACTCCACTCGAGAAACTTCATATAGCAAAGCTTCTGTTAATGGATCTTAAAGTTGACAGGATCGAAGTCGCGTCAGCCCGTGTTTCAAAAGGTGAATTTGAAGCTTTATGTAAAATCACGGAATATGCCCGTCATAATAACCTTCACAGGAAAGTTGAAGTCTTGGGATTTGTCGATGGTGATGTGTCGCTTAACTGGATAAATGACGCGGGCGGTAAGGTGATAAACCTTCTGTGTAAAGGCTCATCAAGGCACCTGGAGAAACAGCTTCGCAAAACACCTGATCAGCATATATCTGATATCAGAAAAATTATTGACAAGGCAGATAACCTTGATATACAGGTTAATATTTATCTTGAAGACTGGTCAAACGGGATGACTCATTCAGAAGACTATGTATACTATATAATCGATAATCTGAAAGAGGAAAACATTGTCAGGTTTATGCTTCCTGACACACTCGGGATACTCAATCCCGAACTGACTTTTGATTTCTGCAAAAAAGTTATTGACAGGTACCCTTCACTTCATTTTGATTTTCATGCTCATAATGATTATGACCTTGCAGTTGCCAACGTTTATTCTGCAGTAAAAGCAGGTGTTAAAGGAATTCATACTACAGTAAATGGCCTCGGGGAAAGAGCCGGAAATGCTCCACTATCAAGTGTTATCAGCGTTCTGCGCGATCAGCTTAATGCTGAGACAGGGGTCAATGAATTTGAGATTACAAAAGCCAGTAAAATAATAGAAACTTTCAGTGGTATACGTATTCCGGTAAATAAACCTGTTATTGGAGAGAACGTATTTACACAGACATCAGGTGTTCATGCCGATGGTGACAGTAAAGACAATCTTTATTACAATAACCTGTTACCTGAAAGATTCGGAAGAAAAAGAAAATACGCACTCGGCAAACAGTCAGGCAAAGCAACAATACGAAAAAATCTTGAGGAATTCGGAATGTTCCTCAATCCCGAATCATTAACTAAAGTTACCCAAAGAGTTATTGAGCTGGGTGATAAAAAAGAGAATGTTACAACTGAGGATCTTCCATTTATTATTTCAGATGTCCTCGGTAATGACACATCTGATTATAAGGTGTTCATTAAGAACTATTCCCTTTCACTTTCTTATGGACTGAAACCCTTTGCAAGCGTTCAGATTGAAATAGATGGCAATCTTTATCAGGAAACATCCTCAGGCGATGGTCAGTATGATGCGTTTATGAAAGGCCTCCGGATTATTTATGACAGGCTTGGAAAAGAACTTCCCCTTCTTACAGATTACCAGGTTTCAATCCCTCCCGGGGGGAAAACTGACGCTCTTGTTGAAACAATAATAACATGGAATCATAATGAGAAAGAGTTCAAAACAAAGGGGCTCGATGCTGATCAGACCGAATCTGCAATTAAAGCAACAGAACGGATGTTGAATATTATTGAAGGATTATACGAAAAGGGAAACAAAAGTGTTACAGTTTAAATAGTAATCAATTATCCCGTTATTATGATCCGGATCAGTAATATTATGTTTTACACGGTTTAAAATAATTTGTATTGAAAAAAGGGAAAAAGGATATATAATGATTTGCAGAATTATAAGCATAACCAGTAGTTCAATCTTCTGGTAAAAAAATCTAAAATCAATGATCCAAAACCCCAAATCAAAATCCTTTCAACCAGATAAATCTGACTTGCAACATATTACAGAAAATTAAAAGGTAAAATATATCTGAACTTAAAAAAATTTATAAAAATCTGTTAATTGATATTTGACTAAAAACCCAGAAAAACTATGAAGAAATCGTATAACATTGCTTGTTTACCCGGAGATGGTACTGGCCCGGAAGTTGTCAGAGAAGGCAAAAAGGTGCTTAGTGCAGTTGCCTCAAAATTTGGATTTAACCTCAATTATGAAGAGTTTGATTTTGGTGGTGACCGTTATCTGAGAACGGGGGAAATACTTCCGGAATCTGCACCGGAGCAACTAAGAAAATTTGATTCTATTTTCCTGGGAGCTATTGGCCATCCTGATGTTAAACCCGGTATACTTGAAAAAGGAATTCTTCTGAAGTTGCGTTTTGAATTGGATCAATATATTAATTTACGTCCAATTAAACTTTACCCTGGTGTTGCAACACCTCTGAAAGATAAAGGACCCGAGCATATCGATTATGTTGTTGTCAGAGAAAATACCGGTGATGTCTATACAGGTATCGGTGGTGTTACAATGAAAGGAACTCCGCATGAAGTTGCTATTCAAAATATGGTTTATTCGCGAATGCAGGTTGACCGGTGCCTCAGATATGCATTTGAATATACAAGGAAAAGAAAAAAGAAAAACACTCTTGCCCTTTGCGGAAAAACAAATGTATTAACTTATGTATTTGATCTTTGGGAAAGAGCTTTTCACGAAATAGGAAAAGCCGAGTACCCTGACATTATCCGCGAGTACTATCATGTTGATGCAACATGTATGTGGATGGTTAAAAATCCTGAATGGTTTGATGTAATTGTTACAAGCAACATGTTTGGTGATATAATTACAGACCTGGGTGCTATAACCCAGGGAGGAATGGGCATAGCAGCAGGGGGAAATATTAATCCTAAAGGTGTTTCGATGTTCGAGCCAATCGGCGGTTCTGCTCCAAAGTACACAGGAAAAAATGTTATTAATCCTCTAGCCTCAATCGCCTGCGGAGCTATGATGCTCGAACACCTGGGTGAAGAGAAAGCTGCCCGTGCCATCGAAAATGCAATTATGGATGTCACTGCCCATAAATTAAAAGATATGGGTGCCGGCCGAATGGGATATTCAACTACTGAAGTTGGTGATCTTGTTGCCGAAAGAGTATAGATCTGAATCAGGGATAGATATTATAGTACAGGTTGTTAATCGCACAGAATCATCATGTATTATGTATTTCCCTGAATAAGAATATAAAATCATCAGTTTTTTTGTTAAAAATTGTAGTTTTTGTTAAAATCCGCTATCTTTGTATTTATATTATTAACAAATGATTTATAAAACATCACATCATCATCATTATAAAACTTGTTCTCAGACGAGGAAGTGGTGATATGTGTCTATTAAAAATATCATAAACCCGTTTGAGCAGATCAGGCGGGTTTTTTAATTACCTGCCTTACCGCTCAGACATAATGACCAATAAAAATGAGTGAACTGAAAATTGCGATTCAAAAAAACGGCAGACTGAGCGAAAACTCAAAAAAGCTCCTGGAAGAGTGCGGTATAAAAATCTCTAACGGAGGCAACGTTCTTAAGGTTGTTGCCTCTAACTTTCCGGTTGAGGTTCTGTTCTTAAGAGATGATGACATACCTCAATATGTCGAACAGCAGGTTGCTGATATAGGTTTCCTTGGGGAAAATATGATTTTCGAAAAAGGAAAAGATGTCAGAATTGTTGAACAGCTGGGCTTTGCCCATTGCAGGTTAAGCCTTGCAATACCAAAAGAGGAAACTTTCACAGGACCCGAATTCTTCATGAATAAAAAAGTTGCAACAAGCTATCCTAAACTACTGACCGGATATTTTAAAAAACATAATATAACGGCAGAAATTGAAGAGATAAGTGGGAGTGTAGAGATAGCTCCGGGAATTGGTCTTGCAGATGCTGTATGTGATATTGTTAGCTCAGGCAGCACCTTGCTAACCAATGGATTACGTGAAGTTGCCACAATCCTGAAAAGTCAGGCTGCAATTATTTCAAATAAAAACCTTGATCCTGATAAACTGATCATACTGGAAAAACTTCTGTTCCGCATCAGGGCAGTTAAACACGCTACTGAAAACAAATATATTCTTCTGAATGCCCCGGAAACAGCAATTTCAAAAATTTGTGAAATACTCCCGGGAATGAAAAGTCCTACTATACTCCCCCTGGTTGAAAAAGGGTGGTGCAGCCTTCACTCAGTTGTAAAAGAAGATCAGTTCTGGGAGAGAATTGACCAACTAAGAAATGCTGGTGCTGAAGGGATCCTTGTAATTCCAATCGAGAAAATGATAATGTAATGAAGATAGTTTTATCACCATTAAGAGAAAATTGGGATGATCTCTGCCGGCGTCCGGAAATCAATAAATCAGATCTTGACAAAACTGTCAGGAATATTCTCTCCAGTGTAAAATCGTTAGGAGATAAGGCAATTATTGATTATTCCCTGAAGTTTGATAAGATTCTACTTTCTGAAATCAAAGTCACTCAGGCTGAAATAGAGAAATCATTCACTCTTGTTCCTGAAGAACTGAAAAGTGCAATCGGTATTGCTAAAAAGAACATTGAAAAGTTCCACGAATCACAGCTACTGCAGGAACCATCTGTTGAAACTTATCCAGGTGTAAGATGCTGGAGAAAAAATATTCCTATTGAGAGTGTCGGGATTTATATTCCAGGAGGAAGTGCCCCTCTGTTTTCTACAGTACTGATGCTGGCGTTACCTGCAAAAATTTCCGGATGCAATCAGATAATTATGTGCACCCCTCCTGGAATGGATGGAATTGTCAATCCGGTGATTCTCTATACAGCCTGGCTATCTGGTGTGACTGAGATATATAAAATCGGAGGCGCCCAGGCTATAGCTGCCCTTGCATACGGTACTGAAACCGTTCCTAAAGTGTGTAAAATATTTGGCCCTGGGAATCAATATGTTACTAAGGCCAAGGAGTTAATCCAGGCTGATGGTATTGCTATTGACATGCCAGCCGGACCAAGTGAGGTACTTGTAATTGCTGATGGAAATGCCAATCCTGCATTTGTTGCTTCAGATCTGCTATCGCAGGCAGAGCATGGTACAGACAGCCAGGTAATCTTCGTCACAAACGATAAGGAAATGCCCGGAAGAGTTAATATTGAGATAGAAAGGCAGTTACTTGATCTTCCAAGAAAAGAAATTGCATTAAAAGCATTGCAGAACAGTATTTCAGTATTTTTATCAACTTTAAAAGAGTGCATGGATTTCAGTAACACCTATGCTCCCGAGCATCTTATAATCAACACATCTGATGCTTCTTCTCTGGCAGAAAATGTAACAAATGCCGGATCAGTATTTATCGGACAATATAGTTGTGAAAGCGCAGGAGATTACGCCTCAGGAACCAATCATACTCTTCCTACAAATAGATTCGCTAAAAGTTTCAGTGGAGTCTCAACTGAAAGCTTTTGTAAAAAAACAACTTTCCAGAAAATTGAGAAAGAAGGTATTATGAGCCTTGGTCCTGTAATAGAACTTATGGCTGAGGCAGAATCTCTGTATGGACATAAAAACGCAGTCAGAGTCAGAATTAATAGCATAAAAAATGTTTGATATTGATAAGTTAGTCAGGGATAATGTACGTTCGCTTATCCCATATTCATGCGCCAGAGACGATTTCAAGGGCAGTGAAGGAATCTTCATGGATGCCAATGAAAATCCTTATGGAACACTTAACAGGTATCCCGATCCTTATCAAAGGGAACTCAAAAGTGCCATAAGCAAAATAAGAGGGATAAATCAGAATAAAATATTCCTGGGAAACGGTAGCGATGAGATAATAGACCTGGTTTTCAGAATATTCTGTAACCCAGGTAAAGATAAAGCACTCATCTTCACTCCTACTTATGGAATGTATGAAGTATCTGCAGCAATAAATGATGTTCAGGTGATCAAAATACCTCTTGATAATACCTTCCAGATCAGGTTAGACCAGGTACTCCCACTCTTTTCTGATAAGAGTTTAAAACTGATTTTTATCTGCTCCCCCAATAATCCCACCGGAAATTGCATGAGAAGTAATGAAATTGAGGAAATCATATCGAAATTTGACGGGATTGTAGTTATTGACGAAGCTTATGCAGATTTTACAGGAAAGCCTTCATCTGTTAAACTGACTGACAGGTATTCCAACCTTATTGTAATGCAAACATTCAGTAAGGCTATGGGGCTGGCAGCGGTAAGGGTCGGGATGGCTTTTACCAATCCTGATATAGTACATTACTTTAACAAAATGAAACCTCCTTACAACATTAGCACAATTAACCAGAGAACAGCACTCAATAAGTTTTATAGAATTGCAGAATCACGAATTCAGGTAAACAAAATAATAATTGAACGTAATAGACTCACTGAAAAACTTAGGGAACTACCTGTTGTTGACATAGTCTATCCATCTGATGCTAACTTTCTTCTGGTAAAAGTAAGGGATGCAGATGCTATCTATAAAATCCTTGTTGATAACGGAATCGTTGTGAGAAACAGAAATAGTGTTGTCAGTAAATGTTTGCGTATCACTGTTGGTAAGAAAGTTGAGAATAATAAACTCCTAGATGTTCTAAAACAAATTGAAATATGAAAAAAGTGCTCTTCATTGACAGGGATGGTACAATTATTTCTGAACCTGCAGATGAACAGGTCGACAGTTTTGAGAAATTAAGGTTCCTCCCCGGAGCTATTACTAACCTCTCTAGAATTGCTGCCGAGACAGATTATGAGCTGGTAATGGTCACAAATCAGGATGGACTGGGAACAGAATCTTTCCCGGAAAAAACCTTTTGGCCTGTACACAACAAAATGCTTGAAATCCTTAAAGATGAAGGTGTACGATTCTCTGAAATATTCATTGACAGAAGTTTTCCTGCCGATAATGCTCCCACCCGTAAGCCTGGAACAGCAATGCTTGTCGGGTTTCTTGCCCAGGGCATTGATCTCTCTTCTTCTTTCGTTATTGGTGACAGACTTACTGACGTCAAACTTGCCAGAAACCTGGGTTGCAAGGCCATCTACTTTGGAGAGAAAAGCACAAATGAGGCTGATTTTTGTACATCCGACTGGAATGACATCTATAAATATCTCAAAACTATTCCCAGGACGGCAAAAGTTGAGAGAATTACAAAAGAGACCAGTATTACTCTCTCTGTTAATATTGACGGAAAGGGGAAAAGCAGAATAAGCACGGGGATTGGCTTTTTTGATCATATGCTTGAGCAGATTGCAAAACATAGTAATATGGACCTTGAAATAAATGCCTCCGGTGACCTGAATGTGGATGAACATCATACTGTGGAAGATGTGGCTATATGCCTGGGTGAAGCAATATTAAAGGCAATTGGAAGTAAGAAGGGTATAGAACGTTACAGCTTTTTGCTACCGATGGATGATTCTCTTGCCCAGGTAGCACTTGACATGGGTGGAAGACCATGGCTTGTATGGGATGCTAAGTTCGTCAATTCAAAAATCGGGGAGATGCCTTCAGAAATGTTATTCCACTTTTTTAAATCGTTTAGCGACAGTGCAAAATGTAATCTTAATATAAAGGTTGAGGGAGAAAATGACCACCATAAAGCTGAAGCAATCTTCAAGGCACTGGCAAAAGCCCTGAAACAGGCATTAAACCAAACCAATAATTTTGACATACCTACAACTAAGGGTAAACTATGATAGCAATACTTAAATATAATGCAGGAAATATAAGGTCGGTTCAAAATGCAGTAAAAAGACTCGGATTCAGCAGCATCATTACCGATGAGATAGATGAAATATTAAAAGCTGAAAAAGTTATTTTCCCCGGAGTCGGTGAAGCAAGCTCCGCGATGACCTATCTTAAAGAGAGAGAACTTGACCGGTTAATAGTTTCCCTGAAACAGCCGGTATTAGGAATATGCCTCGGATTACAGCTTATGTGCAAATATTCTGAAGAAAGGAATACCGAATGTATGGGTATCTTCGATTCCAATGTCATCCTGTTCCCACCGGTGGATAAAGTTCCTCATATGGGGTGGAATAATTTTCTTTCTCTGAAAGGGGAATTATTTAATGGGATCTCTGCCTCTGATGATGTATATTATGTGCATAGTTATTATCCTGAAATTTCGTCCTGTACAATTGCTACCTGCGACTATATTATTCCTTTCAGTGCTGCCATGAAAAAAAACAATTTCTACGCTACTCAGTTCCACCCTGAGAAATCTGCAGGTATTGGTGAACGGATCCTTAAAAACTTCCTGGAACTATGAGAATAATTGTTGCTATCGATATACTTGAAGGTAAATGTGTACGGCTTACCCGTGGAGACTATGGTACAAGCAAAATCTATAACATTAACCCCCTGGAGGTTGCAAAAGAGATTGAGGATAATGGATTAACCTTCCTGCACCTTGTCGATCTGGATGGTGCAAAAAACAAGAAGATCACTAATTATAAAGTTCTTGAAATGATCTCTTCCTATACTTCTTTAATCATTGACTTTGGCGGGGGCATACGTTCAGATGAAGATCTGAAAACTGCTTTCAGTGCAGGTGCACAAAAGGTTACAGCCGGCAGTATTGCTGTCACATCTCCTGAATTGATGCAAAAATGGCTTGCCGAATATGGTAATGATAAAATTATTCTTGGTGCTGATTGTACTAACCGTAAAATTGCAACAAACGGATGGACCGAAAAATCGGACGAAGATATATTAGATTTCATCTCAGGATACTGCTCCAAAGGTATAAAATATTCGATCTGCACCGATGTAGATAAGGATGGGATGATGAACGGCCCGGCAACTGAACTCTATAAAGAGATCCTTAACTCGGTTAAGATTAATCTGATTGCGAGCGGAGGAATAACCACCATTAAAGATATTGAGAATGTACAAAAAGCTGGTTGTGAAGGTGCAATAATTGGGAAAGCTGTTTATGAGGGAAAAATTACATTAAAAGAATTAAAAAGATTATGTTAAAAAGAAGAATTATTCCATGTCTTGATATAAAGGATGGCAGGACTGTCAAAGGTATTAATTTCATCAATATCAAAGATGCGGGTGATCCGGTTGAACTGGCAAAGATCTACGTTAAACAGGGTGCTGATGAACTTGTTTTTCTTGATATCACAGCTACGATCGAAAACCGTAAAACACTTGCAGGCCTTGTTGAAAGAATTGCGGCTGAGATAAATATCCCTTTTACTGTTGGTGGGGGCATCATCAGAGTTGAAGATGTGGCACTTCTTATCAGGGCAGGTGCCGACAAGGTTTCTGTAAACTCAGCAGCAGTCAGAAGGCCTGAGCTAATCTCTGAGATATCTAAAGAGTTTGGCAGCCAGTGTGTTGTTGTTGCAATTGATACCAATATTGTTGATGGCACCTGGATGGTTTTTGTCGATGGCGGACGTACACCCTATCCGCTAAAAACAGTTGACTGGGCAATAAGATGCGCTGAACTTGGTGCCGGAGAGATCCTTCTGACATCCATGGAGAAAGATGGAACAAAATCGGGGTTCTCAATCAGTATAACAGCAGAGGTAAGCCGCCATATAAATATTCCTGTAATTGCCTCGGGAGGTGCCGGATCAATGGAGCACTTCAGGGATGTTTTTTTTAATTCCGGCTGCAGTGCTGCACTTGCAGCAAGTATCTTCCATTATGGAGAAATTGATATAAGAGAACTTAAAAATTATCTGAAAGATCAAAATATCAGTGTAAGATTATAGTTAAAAAGATCTCTCATAAATGATTTAAAGCCTACCCTTTCCTTACAATTTAGAGTCAGATGATGGTCTCAAAATCATATAGAGATGTGAAAAAATAAGTAAATGAATACTTTAAGAAGATTACAAACAGGATGATAAAATAATTTAACTTTAAACTATGAATATCGATTTTAGTAAAGAGAATGGACTGGTACCAGCTGTAATTCAGAATAATAACACACTTCAGATACTGATGGTGGGCTTCATGAATGAAGAGGCCCTCAGAATAACAGAAAAAGAAGGGAGAGTAACTTTCTTCAGCAGAAGTAAGAACCGGCTCTGGACAAAAGGGGAAACCTCGGGCAATTTCCTGTTTGTTAAAGAAATAACAACAGATTGCGACAATGACTCAATCCTTATCAAAGTCGAACCTGCCGGACCGGTATGCCACACTGGAAGTACTTCCTGCTTCGGGGAAGAGACAGCCAAAGGTTTTATTTATGAATTGGAAAAAGTTATAAACCAGCGGATTGAGAATAACATAAGTGAGTCTTATACCAATAAGCTCTTTAAAAAAGGCATAAATAAAGTAGCTCAGAAAGTTGGTGAGGAAGCAGTTGAGCTGATTATTGAAGCAAAGGACAATAATTCTGAATTATTTAAGAATGAAGCTGCCGATCTGCTGTATCATTTGTTGATTTTGCTGAAAGCTAAAAATATTAATTTACAGAGCATTGAGGAGGTATTGAAAAAACGTCATAAATAGTATGGGCAAGCAGGAAATAGACTTTTACATTTTGTCAATCAACGATTTACACGAAGTTTCATAAGGAATATCAATAAATAAAGTCAAAACCTGATTCTGACTTTTTTAAATGAATTCGTGAAATAATCCTGACACTATTGTTTAATGATTATTCTTTTTGCACTTTATTGTATGTCAAGGTTTGGATTTGCTCCCAAATCTGCTGAAATTTTAGATATACAGGAAAAGCAACAACTGCTTTTTACAACTGGGTTTAGTTCTGATATGGATAAATGGAAATAAGGCAGCAAAACATGAACGGCAGACAGGCAATTTTTTATCAGGACATGGATATGTATTTGCAAGTTTAGAATCTTTATCCTGTACTATTATGTTATTACCTCTCTGCCAGTAAGGGAGTTTAAAAGAATAAACCAAATTGAGATTTTGAAAATTATTATATTATTAGATATCTTAGCATTTAAATTACCCAAACAAGAATCTCTAAAACTTATATCTGTAAACCCGTGGTCTAAGAATTGGGAGTAGTTAGAAAATCCTACGTTGACTCTGTATGGCGGAAGTAAAATTGGATTTTTTAGTTAACCAATAATTACATTTGTAGAAAACAACGACACCAAAAAAATAGTTTCTCGGGGTGCCCTTAAATTTTAGACTAATGAAAAAATCACTTCTTTATTTCACATTCCTATCAATTTTTCATTTAGGATTAGCCCAGGGTTCATTTTTTAATATATTGGAGTATGGGGCAATTAATGATGGCAAAACAATTAATACAAAAGCAATTCAAAAAGCCATTGATGCCTGTGCCGGCAAAGGAGGAGGTACAGTATATTTCCCGGCAGGGAATTATGTTTCGGGGACAATATTTCTGAAAAGCTTTGTCTCATTGCACCTTGAGTCCGGAGCAGTTTTGGAAGGGAGCAAGAATATTGAAGATTATACGGTAACCATATCAAAAATCAGAGCATATACTGATAATTATGCCAATAAAAGTCTGATTTTCGGGGAAGATCTGGAATATATTTCCATTACAGGACATGGAATAATTGATGGCAATGGTGTATCTTTTCAACCTTCTGCGGAATTACAGAAATCAGATCGTTTTGCCTGGTATAAAGCACGACCAATGATGATTCGAATTATTAATTGTAAAAAAGTAAGGGTAACAGAAGTAACCCTCAGAAATTCTGCTATGTGGTTGGAGCTCTATCAGGCATGCGAGGATGTACTTATTGACGGCATTACCGTAAATAATTATGCAAATGCCAATTGTGATGGTATTGACATTGATGGATGTAACAGAGTATCCATTTCAAATTGCAAAATAAGTTCTCTTGACGACGCCATATGCCTTAAAAGCACATTTGATAAACCAAGCAGGAACGTCACAATTACAAATTGTATCATAAGTTCCGATTGTAGTGCATTCAAGCTTGGAACAGAATCAACAGGTGGTTTTGAGAATATTGTTCTGAATAACTGCACTATTTATGATACCAAGAAAAGTGGTATTGCACTGGAACTTGTGGATGGCGGAACTTTGGACCGTGTCTCTATATCAAATGTTACGATGAATAATGTAGGTGCTGCAATTTTCATCAGATTAGGAAACCGGGCTCGCTCACATCTGGAAAATAATCCAATGGCATACCTGAACAGAGAAGAAGCAGATAAAAACCTGCAAAAACCTGGAATGGGAAGATTGTCAGATATAAGTATAAGTCATGTTCAGGCAACAAATGTTGGCATAACGGGATGCTCTATCACGGGAATACCCATGTTTCCTGCAAGGGATATTTCGATAAACGATGTACGGATAGCCTTCAAAGGTGGAGGAAGTAGCGATCTTGCTACGAAGCATATAGAAGAATTTCCCGACAAGTATCCCGATCATGAGATGTTTGGAACACTACCAGCTTATGGATTCTTTTGTCGGCACGTAAAAAGGCTGACTCTGGATAACATTGACTTGTCTTTTGAAGAACCCGATTACCGTCCAGCCTTATTTTTGAGTGATGTTACTGATTCCCGGGTTTCTGATATGAATGCTTCAGTTGAAGAAAGAACGGAATCATTAATTGTTATTGATAGTTCAAAGAATATCATTATACGCGATTGTAATGTATTTAAAAAATCGGGCCTACTAGCCAGCATAAAGAATGGCAGTTCAGGTATTATCTTTGAGAATAACAACATATTCAATGCCTATAAAATGTATAAATTGGATAGCTCCATAGTAAAATCTGATATAACCATCAGATAAAGATGTACTGTAATGAAATTTCAGGAGCATTTCCAAAATTTTAAGTATTTTAAGTATTTTAACATTTTTAAGTTGTTTTTTTAAAAACATAGATTACTTTTGTAACCCAATAACACAGACAAATGAATATTGTATACAATTATTTTATCTCCTTTTTTTACTTCTTTTTTTATTTTAAAAGGAGATAAGGGGATTTTTGTGTACAGATAATTAAATTTATAGACATACAAAGTCCCCGGAAAAGGGGGCTTTTTTTTTAAATATACCAGAGATGAAAATAGCAATACAGGGAGAAAAAGGATGTTTTCATGAAGTTGCCGCAAGACAATACTTCAATAATGAGATTATCGATATTGTGCCATGCACAACATTTGATATGACCCTCCTGACAGTGAAGGAAAAGAGAGCTGATCTTGCCATCATGGCAATCGAAAATGCACGATCGGGAAGTATATTGTACAATTATACATTAATAAGGGAGTCGGGGATGAAAGTGCTTGGTGAGCATAATCTTCGTATAAGACAAAACCTGATGGCTTTACCAGGCCAGTCAATAATTGCAATAAGGGAAATCCGATCTCATCCTATTGCTCTTGCACAATGTATGACTTATCTGAACCATCTGCTTGGTGTGACTTTGGTGGAAAGTGATGATACTGCTGCAAGTGCCAGGCAAATAAGTGAAGACAAACTTAAAGGAGTTGCTGCAATCGGATCAGCCAAAGCAGCAGAAATATATGGACTCGAAATACTTGCACCGGGAATAGAAACTTATAAAATGAACTATACCCGGTTTCTTGTAGTCGGAACTTCTGATATAAGAAATAAGGTGGGGAATAAAGTTTCAATATGCTTTTCAACAGGACATAAACCAGGGTCACTTGCTACAGTGCTGGTCAGACTTGCAGAACTTGATATTAACCTTTCAAAAATTCAGTCTGTGCCCCGGATGAATGGAGAATGGGAATATATGTTTTATTGTGATCTTGAGTTCTCTGACAATACTGATGTGGGTATGATTCTGAACATCCTTGAAAATTATACATCAAACCTCGAAGTACTAGGAATTTACGAAAAAAGAGCAACCCTTTATGAAAGTTAAACCGGCAGAACGCACCAATAGTGTTCAGGAATACTACTTTTCACAAAAACTGAAACAGATAGATCAGATGCGGAAAGCAGGCGCAGATATTATTAGTCTTGGTATCGGCAGCCCTGACCAGGCTCCTTCTGAGAATACCATAAAAAGGCTCTTCGAAGAAGCTGTAAAACCTAATGTGCATGGGTATCAGAGCTATATTGGGATTCCTTCCCTGCGAAAGGCTTTTGCTGATTGGTACAAGAAATATTTCAATACCGACCTGAACCCGGAAAACGAAATTCTTCCCCTGCTGGGCAGCAAGGAGGGGATAATGCACATCAGCATGGCATTTGTTAATCCGGGTGATGAAGTACTTGTTCCTGATCCTGGTTATCCCACCTACTCATCTGTTACAAAACTTGTCGGAGGAAAAGTGAGATATTATGAACTCGATGAACAGGAGGGATGGCTCCCAAACCTTAATAAGCTGGAGGAAAGTGACTTGTCGGGAGTAAAACTTATGTGGGTAAACTATCCTCATATGCCAACCGGAACAAGGGGCTCCGTTTCACTTTTTGAAAAACTTGTAGCTTTTGGCAATAAAAACAATATTCTGATCTGCAACGATAACCCTTACAGCTTTATACTGAACGAAGATTATCAGAGTATACTGGCAGTTGATGGGGCAAGAGAGTGTGCCCTGGAACTCAATTCTCTCAGTAAATCACATAACATGGCAGGATGGCGCCTTGGTATGGTTGCAGGACATAGTGAGTATATAAACAGCATACTTAAAGTTAAAAGCAACATGGACTCAGGAATGTTCATGCCTATTCAGATGGCAGCTGTTGAAGCCCTGAGCAATCCAATATCATGGTACCAGAGTGTGAACGAAATTTATTCCAGGCGCCGCATAATAGTTGAAGAGATAATGGAGTCACTAAATTGTAAGTATAACCATAACCAGGTAGGTTTGTTTTTATGGGGAAATATTCCTGATGAAATTATTAACTGCGAAATGTTTGTAGAGGAAATACTTTTAAAGACTCATGTATTTATAACTCCTGGATTTATCTTCGGCACTAAAGGGGATCGTTATATAAGAATTTCACTATGTGCCAGTGAAACAAAATTGCTGGAAGCAAAAAAAAGAATAGAATTATATCAATCCGTTAACCCACAAACATTCTAAACACTGAATAATATGACAATAGCGGTAATTGGTATCGGACTGATCGGAGGATCTCTGATGATCGACCTGCGAAAAAGAGGATTCACTGACAGGATAATTGGTGTAGATACAAATGTTCAGCATCAGAATATCGCATTACTCTGTGGCCTGGTTGATGAGAATGACACACTTGAAAATGCTGTTGCAAAAAGCGATCTAATAATTCTTACTACACCGGTTAATGCAAATTGCCTGATGCTGCCAATAATTCTTGATATGATTGACGGGACAAGAAAAGTTGTAACCGATATGGGATCAACAAAAGGAAGTATTGCAAGGATATCAAAAGATCATCCGAACAGAGGACGCTACGTAGCAGCCCATCCAATGGCAGGTACTGAATATTCCGGACCGCTTGCTGCAATTGGAAAACTTTTCGACTATAAGACTGTAATCATTTGCGATAAGGAGCTCAGTGACCCTGATGCTTTAGAGTGTGTTGAAAAGATGCTCAACGTCCTTAACATGCGCAAAGCTTATATGAATTCAACCGATCACGATATGCATGTAGCCTACATATCGCATATTTCTCACATTACCTCTTTCTCCCTGGCATTAAGTGTGCTCGACAAGGAACAGGAAGAGGAGAATATTCTTACACTGGCTGGGGGAGGTTTTGAAAGTACTGTCCGCCTCGCAAAAAGTAATGGAGACACCTGGGCTCCAATATTTGCAGAAAATTCAGAATATATTATTCAGGTAATGGATACCTATATTGAAAAGATGAACCTGTTCAGGCAGATGATCGCTGAAAAAGACATCAATGGATTAAAAGCAATAATGGAGGAAGCAAATAAAATAAGAAAAATATTAAACTGATTAATACATTTAATATGGAAGTTAAACTTGAACATTCACTTATAAAGGACTGGAGAGGTTACAAAGGAAGACCTTTCCTGATCTCAGGCCCATGCAGTGCCGAAACGGAAGAGCAGGTAATGGAAACAGCAATCCAGCTTGCAAGGATAAATGAGGTAAGTGTTTTCCGGGCTGGTATATGGAAACCAAGAACTCGTCCCAATTCATTTGAAGGAGTTGGAACAGAGGGATTGAAATGGCTGAGAAATGTAAAAAATGAAACCGGATTGCTTGTTGGTACTGAGGTTGCAAATGAAAAGCATGTTTACGAAGCATTAAAATATGGGATCGATATGCTCTGGATAGGAGCCCGTACATCTGTTAATCCTTTCACAGTACAGGAGATATCAGATGCCTTGAATGGCGTCGATGTAATGGTACTTGTTAAGAATCCTATTAATCCGGATATTGAATTATGGATCGGGGCTATTGAACGTATTGCCAAAGCAGGCATAACCCGGTTGGGAGCTATCCACCGCGGATTCTCATCATATGAAAAAACCCTCTATAGAAATCTACCTAACTGGCAGCTGCCAATTGAATTACGACGACGGATACCTGATCTGCCACTCATCTGTGATCCCAGTCACATTTCCGGTTCCAGACTGTTCCTTCATGAGATTTCACAGAAAGCAATGGACCTTAATTTCGATGGACTGATGCTCGAATCTCATATTAATCCGAAAGTAGCACTTAGTGATGCTGCACAACAGATAACACCTAATGAACTTAAGGAATTATTAAGCAGGCTTATCTTCAGAAGCCCGTCAACATCTGATCCCAAATTACTTGATGTTCTGGGAGAACTCAGACAGCAAATCGACATTTATGACGAGCATCTCCTTGACCTTCTTGAACAGCGAATGAAAGTCGCAGAAACCATCGGAAAGTATAAAAAGGAAAATAATATTACTATCTTGCAGAGCAGTCGTTGGGACGAAATAATTAAGAAAGTTATCGCTAAAGGACAGGCCAAAGGATTAAGCTCCGAAATAATTGATGCTATTTTTAAAGCTATTCATCAGGAATCAATTAACCACCAAATGAAAGTCATGAACAGCGGAGTTGATGATCAGGCAAACGGAAAAAAACTTTAAAGAACCGATGGAAAGATCTGTTGAACCGTCACGGGTAGAAGGCAAAATCAAAGCTCCTTCATCAAAAAGCATGACACAAAGGGCTATCGCAGCAGCAATGCTTGCTGAAGGTCAAAGTACAATTATTAACCCTTCATATTGCGACGATTCACTGGCAGCCATGAGTATAGCTGTTGGTTTAGGTGCAAAAGTGGAACCTGGAACCACTGAATTGAAAATAACAGGTTCCGGTGTTCTGAAAGAGACAAAACTGAATTGTGGGGAATCAGGTCTTGCTACCCGCATGTTCTCGCCTATTGCAGCTCTGTTCCCTGCCGAAATAACCATGTCTGGTGGTGGTTCTTTAAAGAAGAGACCAATGACAATGATTGAAGATGCTTTAAGTCAGCTTGGAGTAAAATGCAAAAGCTCAGGAGGATTTCTTCCACTTACGATACATGGTCCAATCAAGGGAGGAAATATTGAAATCGATGGATCAGTAAGCTCACAGCTACTGACTGGCCTCCTGATGGCACTTCCTCTGGCAACTAAGGACTCAGTAATAAAAGTCAATAATCTGAAAAGCAAACCATATATCGATATGACAATTCAGATACTCAAAGATTTTGGCATCTCGATCCGTAATGATAATTATTCTAATTTTTATATCACAGGAAATCAAATCTTTAAACCCATTAACTACAGCGTTGAGAGCGACTGGAGCGGAGGTGCATTCCTGCTTGTTGCCGGGGCTGTTAACGGTCATCTCATAATAGAAGGATTAAGATCTGACAGTAAACAGAGTGACCTGGGAATAATTGATGCGCTAAAAAGTGCCGGTGCCTTGATCAGTATCTCTGATGATAAAATTGAAATCTCCAAATCTGAAATGCATGGATTCACCTACAATGCTACTGAATCGCCTGACCTCTTTCCCCCTTTAGTTGCACTTGCATCATATTGTAAAGGTGAGACAATGATCAAAGGAGTATCAAGGCTTGAATATAAGGAGAGCAACAGGGCTCAATCACTGAAGGAAGAATTTGCAAAGATGAATATCACTATTACAACAAAAGATGATATTATGTACATTCAGGGAGGAGTAGTTGGTGGAGCGAAAGTTTCATCGCATGATGATCACCGCATTGCAATGGCTGTATCTGTGGCAGCACTTGGAGCGACAGGTCTGGTTTCAGTAAAAGATTCCCAATGCGTTGCAAAATCTTATCCCGGATTTTATGACGATCTGAGACACCTTGGGGCAGTAGTTCATGAATAATATACATATTATAGAAGGAATTTGTTTCATATGTGTACCTAAAAACTAACCTTATCTTAAAATTTAAAAAAAATTGCATTTTTTTACATCAAATTAAAATATTTAATTATTTTTGCAGACATGAAAACAACGAGGGTATATATTTGGTCTTGGTGCAGCTCAACAGATGATGCTGTGGAACAAGCCGTTATATAACACTTATAAGATATTTATTTATAAAGGCACGCTGTTCACAGCGTGCCTTTTTTATTTAGAATTTTTACAACCATTTAATAATTAAAACTATGGAAAAGATCAGAAAGATTATCTTAAGCGAAAGTGAAATGCCAAGGCAATGGTATAATATTTTGCCAGATATGCCGAATAAACCAATGCCGCCTCTTCATCCTGGAACAAAACAACCAATAGGCCCTGAGGATCTTGCAGCAATATTCCCAATGGAACTTATTAAGCAGGAAGTTTCTATGGAGAGATATATTGATATCCCTGATGAGGTTCTCGACCTCTACAGAACCTATCGTCCCTCTCCACTCTTCAGGGCTACAAACCTTGAAAAAGCACTAGGCACAAAAAGCAAGATCTATTACAAGTATGAAGGGGGTAATTATTCCGGCTCTCATAAAGCCAACACTGCTATTCCTCAAGCCTACTACAACAAACAGGAGGGAGTAAGAAGAATCACTACAGAGACCGGAGCCGGGCAATGGGGATCAGCTATGAGTTTTGCCTGTAACTATTTTGGACTCGAGTTGCTGGTCTTTATGGTAAGAGTAAGTTATGACAATAAACCAGGTCGTAAACTCTTGATGAACACATATAATGCCAAAGTGTTAGCTTCACCAAGTACAATGACTGTGTTTGGAAGGAAAGTCCTTGAATTGGATCCAAACTCTCCGGGAAGTCTGGGTATAGCAATATCCGAAGCTATGGAAGTGGCTGTACAGGATGCCTATACCAAATATTCCCTGGGAAGTGTACTCAATCATGTAAGCCTTCACCAGACTATAATTGGTCAGGAGGCGTTAATTCAAATGGATAAGGCAGGCGATTATCCTGATGTTGTTATTGGTTGTTTCGGAGGAGGGTCAAACTTCTCAGGAATTGCATTTCCCTTCCTTCGTGAAAAACTTATTAATAAAAAGGATATCAGGCTTGTAGCTGTTGAACCAGCTTCCTGCCCAAAACTCACAAAGGGTAAATTCATGTACGACTTTGGTGATTCTGCAGGGATGACCCCTCTCCTTCCAATGTACACTCTCGGACATAATTATATTCCCGAGAAGATCCATGCAGGAGGTTTACGGTACCATGGTGCAGGAGTACTTGTAAGTCAACTCCTCAAGGACGGACTTGTCGAAGCTAAAGCAAAACTGCAGAGAGAATGCTTTGAAGCTGGTGTGTTCTTCGCAAGGAATGAAGGTATATTACCTGCTCCTGAATCAAATTATGCAATTGCAGGTGCACTTGATGAAGCCCGAAGGGCCGACCTGGAGGGAGTATCAAAAACTATACTCTTTAACCTGAGTGGTCATGGCCATTTCGACATTTCAGCCTATGAGAAGTATTTTGAAAACAATCTGCCCGATCATGAACTCAGCGCGGCAGAGATAGAAGATGCTATTTCAAAGATTGACATTCCGGCATAAACAGGATGAACTTACTCCCATCCTCATAAACAACAAATTCCCCCTCTTTACAAAGTAGAGAGGGGGAACTTTATGAAGGAATTTAATGTATCTCTAAAAATCTGAATATGATGTCGGATGAAGCAGATATGCTCTTGTCTTTGAGGTACTGTTTTTATATTCTTCAAGAGCTGAAATTCGTTTCCATTCAGGATGAGTTCTGAATGCAGCCCAACACTCATCATGTGTCTTCATATTTGCATAAGTGGTCATATATATGAGCCTGGGCATCTGGCTTCCCATTATTACCTTGGCATAAAAAGCAGCATTTGCTCCAATACTTTCAAATATCCCAATCTCACCACCCTCATTAAACATTTGAATTTTCTTTGCAGCTTTTGCTTCAGTTGCACTTTCATAACTGCGATATTCATATATCCTTTCTGATTTAGGAGTGGTAAATGATGGTGCTCTGAATTCCGGCATATGAGAGAAGGCTATCGCAAGAATACTTTCATATCGTACAAATGCAGGATTATTATAAGGTGCATCAAGAAAATCCTTCCCTGCCTGAGCATAAACCTTGTCTTTACCAAGTTTATCTGATAACTGAGCATACTGATCAATAGTTTTATAAGGGATAAATACATAAACCATCTTCCCAAAGGCAGTATCAGCTTCAACTGGTTTAAAAACCCCAACATTTGAAATACCAGCACGATGCAGGGCAGGCAGATATGCATCTTTTAAATAAGCATCCATCACCTGCTCCTGGGCAGGTCCACTTATACGATAGATCTTGACCTCGAAATACTGTTGCTTTGCAGGTGGAGTTCCAAGAATGCTGTTGGAAACCGTTACAAGAAACAATAATATCAGAATTGGCAGTTGTAACATTAAGTTGATTTTATTTTTCATCATTTTTATTTTTTATTTGCTTTAAAACTAATATTGGAAAACTTTACCTCCAGCAAGAACTTCCTGTTTTGCCTCATCAAAAGAGGCTTTTTCACCGGTTCTTAAAGCTGCTGTACACATTATGTCAGCAATAGAATGATTGTACCCTGCCATAACATCAGCATTAGGTTTATTCCTGCTACGGATACACTCCATCCAGTTCCTCATATGTGCTGTTGTCATCGGGTCAGATCCGGTGTTGGCAGAAGTTTCTACTCTGTTACCAGGTAAGTCCATAGCTTCGAGTAAATTAGCCTTCATATTCATGTCTTTTGCATCCCTTTCCTGAAGCCCGCCATCTGAAGATATCTTATTTGTATCAAGATTGAGGGATCCTCCGTTCGAGTAATATATCTCCTTTACACCACCAGCTGAATTTGTGAAACGGGATGTATAAACAACCTGGAAATCGGAATTGGGAACAGCCGGATCTCCATAATCCATAACCGCAGTCATTGTATCAAAATTAGAACGTCCATCTTTCCATAAATAAATTCCGCCATTGGCAGCAACGCTCCTTGGATGACTTAATCCTGTGAACCAATGAACAGTATCAATCTGATGAGCCATCCACTGGCCTGGAATACCTGATGAATATGGCCAGAATAATCTGAACTCAAGATATTTACGTGGATCAAATGCCTGAAGTGGACGATTCATCTGATAACGTTTCCAATCGGTATCTGCCTCTTTCAGCAACGGAACAACACTTGGTCTTCTCCACCTGCCTGGCTGGTTAACATTCCAGGTCATTTCCACCATAACAATTTTTCCAAATTTTCCTGATTTGAGATATTCATTGGCAGCAATATAATTTGGTGTACTTCTCCGCTGTGAACCTATCTGAACAATTTTCTTAGTCTCCTTAACAGCTTTTAAGGCTTCCCGTGCATCAGACATTGTCTCAGCAAAGGGTTTCTCACAATATACATCCTTGCCAGCCCTTACAGCCTCTGCCAGTAATAAAGCATGCTGAAAATCAGCAGTACTGATTATAACAGCATCAGTGTCTTTACCACTGTATAATTCATCATTATTACGGGCCAGTCTTAGATTGATTCCTTTTGCTTTGTAAAATGTTTCGGCATCTGCACGACGCTTGTTCCATAAATCGGACACTGCAGTAAACTCAAAATTCAATTCTTTTGCCAGACTTAAAAATGCAGGCGATAATGCACCTCTGAACCGGTCTGAATAACCTACTATTCCAACACGGACTCTGTCATTTGCTCCAATGACTTGTGAATAGCTCTTTGCTCCAAGGGTCAATCCTGCTGTCCCAAGTGCAGTTTTTTGAATAAATTCTCTTCGGGTAGCCATAATGTTACTAGTTAAATTGCTTAATTATAGTTAATTAAAGTTTATTAATATTTAATCCCAAAAAAATCCGTCTGATATATTTGGGAGTTCATAATGTAAAAATAGCTTAATTCGCATTCATCAGGATACAAATTAAATCCTTTTTTGCAAATCAGGATTCTTTAACTTTTTTTAACACGAAAATAAGAAAATCATTTACACTTTAATCTCTGTGCAACTTTCGTATTGTGATCCTGAATACCTGGGATGGATTATTAACCAGTATCTGTTTGATCTCCTTTTCAGAAAAATTTTCAAGTCTTAATAAAGGTATTAACTGCTCAAATAGTGTAGAATATCCCCTGTAATCACCTCCATTTCCTTTTGCGGGATCATACCATCCGGCATCATGTGATAAAAGAACCTTATTTAGTAAGCCATTATCCTTCATATACTTAATCATTCCAATATAATCCTTAAGATTTTTCGTATTTAATCCATCGAGGCCTATCCAGGCACCTTCTCTGGCAGCTCTCACGTGATTTACCTGATCCTTTTCCGACTGGGCATGAACCCAGATAAACGCTTCAGGAGAGACTCCCTCTTTCTTTAATATCTCAATCTGTTCAAAAGCCGGGATTGCTGGTCCCGTATGTGAAGCAATTACGAGACCAGTTTTCAAATGTGCCCTGGCTGCTGCCGTTATTAACTTTTTATGCATCTCAGAAAGATTACCGTTGTCTACTCCTATTTTTATAAATCCCGGTTTTATATCTGTACCATCTATGCCATTCTCAAATTCATAGATCCATCGTTGTGCTATCTGATCAGAAGTTTCATTAAGAGCATGAAAGGGAAGAAATTTATTATTTCTGACGCCATAATACCCTGTATTTGTGATAATATTCAACCCTGAAGAATCTGAAAGGCTTTTAAGTAAAAGAGGATCTCTTCCCAGGTATGCAGGGGTACATTCAAAAAAAGAACAACAACCAAGATCCCTGACCTGTTTCAGGAATGGCATCGACCTTTTAAAAACTTCGGGACTCTCCCATCTTCCGTCATTTATCGAATCAGCCCCAATGAAATCTACCAGGATATGCTCATGTATGAGTGACACCCCGATTTTTCCGGATGGAACCGGACCATTAACAGTCATGATGATTCCTTCATTTGTCTTTGATTTACATTGAAAAACAATCAGTAAAACAGGAATCACTATAAAGATTAACTTATTCATTTGAATTTCAATTAGTTTATTCTTATACGAAATTAAGAAAAGAGCTGAAATTATTTACATTTAACTTTAGTGTGATATTATGTTATTATTACAAAAGAATTAAAATCTACTTGATTTTAACCTCCACCCACACCGGAAGATGATCTGAGGCAACTGATTCAGGTTCAACAACGGTTTGTATTGTCTCAAATTTATGTCCTGTGAAATTTGCAGCAAAAATGTAATCAATACATCTTTTTGGATCATCAGATGGAATAGTCGGCTTTGCAGGATTATTAAGCATATACCAGTCATGTCCGATACTTTTTATTACTTCTGACTCCGGAACAGCATTGAAATCACCGGCAAGAAAAACTGGTTTTGAGAATTTCTTCAAGGCAGCATTGATAATTTTAACTGAAGCAAGCCTGTCCTCTTCTGTTAATGAGAAATGTGTGCAGCATATCACAAGGTTCTTAAGTTCAAGAATCAGCAGGCTTCTTCGCTCCTCGCTTCCGGGTAATCGGATAATCTCCCAACTGACTGGTTTTTCCCTTGTTAAAATACCTATCCCATATTTTCCACCCTGATAGGAAACTGAAGCACTATAAGTCTCATACATTCCTGTTAATGAAGCAAGCTCGTTTAATACTACTTTCCCATTGCTCCTTTGGGTTGCACTATCCAACTCCTGAAGGGCAACAATATCAGGAGATATACGGGTTATCACCTCCGCTACTCTTTTATAATCTGTTTTATCGTCCATACCACGACAATTACGGACATTATAGCTTAATATTTTAAGAGTACTCCTTGGTATTACAGGTTCTTTTGCCTGGTTGAATGAGATGCATAACAAGATGATAAAAGAACCTGCAATAAATGTTAAAGATGAGTTTTTCATAAATACAAATATTTGTCTTATATACTTTTTCATAAAAGAACTAGGCAATAACCGGAAGAAAAATTAATTCTATCTCCGGTGAAATAAAATCAGATAAAGCTACTTTATTACTTCTGAATTTAAACTCATGGCAATTAATAAATACAGGCTTCTTTAGTCCAAACTTAAAAAAGATATCTGCTTTTAAAAGAACACATTTTATAAACCCTGTTTTACAATAACTTCCTACCCAATTAATGAAGAGGGAATAAAATTCATGCTAATATATTACTACCTCTATTTTTTTTTGATTTTTCTGAATAATCAATTTGTATCGCTTTGAATAACCAGCCTTTTTATGTTATATTTCACGTCAGAATGATGAGCAACTTCATCCGGTGTACTTACATTAAAAATTCTTAAATATCATACTATGGAAAACGAAACCAAACCTGTTGTCAAAAGGTTATATAGCCTTGATGCCCTGAGGGGATTTGATATGTTCTGGATCATGGGTGGTGAGGGTGTATTTGTTGCTCTGGCAGCAATTACCGGTTGGCCGGTACTTCAATGGTGGGCAGGACAACTTAAACATGTTCCCTGGCATGGCTTTGTATTTTATGATATGATATTCCCGATGTTTTTATTCATTGCAGGAATATCATTCCCATTCTCTGTAGCAAAACGAACAGCAATAAATGAAAGCCGTATAACACTTTATAAACATGTAATATTAAGGGGATTGCTACTTGTTTTACTGGGAATAATTTACAATAATGCTATCCGATTTAATTTCGGTGAACTACGTTACGGAAGTGTTCTTGGACGAATCGGCCTTGCCTGGATGTTTGCCGCAATTATATTTATGAATACAAGATTCGCTTTCAGGGTAGTCTGGTTATTTGGACTACTTCTCGGTTACTGGCTACTGCTTACACTTTTCCCTGCCCATGACCTCGGTTCGTTTGATATCTTTTCAAGAGAAGGTAATTTTGCCAGCTTTATAGACAGGATGGTAATGCCAGGGAAATTATACCTCATCAACCATGATCCGGAGGGTCTCTTTAGTACTATACCGGCAATTGGTACTGCCCTGCTGGGAATGTTCACAGGAGAGTTTTTACTTTCCAGATATTTTAGTGATAAACCTTTAAAGAAAGTACTCTATATGATTCTGGCGGCAGTTGTTTTAATGATTGTAGGTAAATTATGGAACATTACTTTCCCAATTAATAAAAACCTCTGGACAAGTTCATTTGTATGCTGGGTTGGTGGATTAAGCTTATTGCTTTTTTCAATCTTTTTTCTTGTAATTGATGTTTGGGGCTATAAAAAGTGGGCTTTCTTTTTTGTTGTTATCGGGATGAATCCGATAACTATATACCTTGCAGGAAGAATAATAAATTTCAGATCAGCTTCACGGTTTTTCTTCGATGGATTCCATACACTGCTCCCTGAAGCATGGACTCCTTTTATTGATGCTTTTGGTTTGGTTGCTGTGGGGTGGGCTTTTCTCTATTTCCTCTACAGAAAAAAGATCTTTTTAAAAGTTTAAAACAAAAATTAATAATTAATATAGAGGCAGTTAATCCCAGTACTTTCTTATGAGCACCTTCTGAAGATTAATTTAAATAAATAAATCATGAAATCATTGAACTCCCGTCGTCATTTCGTTAAAACCTCAGCTATCAGCGCTTTAGGTATTGGTATAGCAGGTAATTCTCCATTGCTAGAACAAACTCTGTTATCACTGGACCCATCAACAGGAGTAAATCCGGAGGAGATAAAGAAGTTACCTTTTGTTCCTATCCGTTCAGCCAGCTGGTGGTGCACTCTGGAAGACCTTCTCTGGTCACAAAAGAAAATTGTTGATAGAATAAAATACAGGGCCGATGCATTTGCAAAGGCAAAAATTGATACCGCGATCAATTTCGGTTTTCACATCCGGTTTGACTTTTCAAATTATTTTGGTCAGCTAAACGGATATTATGCAAATGTTTGTGAGGAACTGCATAAATATGATATTAAATTCATTGACCACTATTCCTGTAACCATGTGGAACGACCAAGAGGGGAAGCTGAATTTAAAAAACTTCATAAAACCCAGCGCCATCATATATTGTTATTTCATGACCCGATTGCTGCTGAGCATGCTCAATATGAAGGGCACTATTTTAAGGATATCTGCCAGGTTAATTTACGTGACGGAAGCAGGGGATATTCCAAACAATATCAGATGGAAGAGTTTTGCTATAACAATCCAGGTTTTATTGATATGCATAAAAAATATCTTCAGCGGCTTATGAGAGAAGTCCCTTTTGATGGTATCATGGTGGATGATATGTGTGATTACTCGGGACTTATTACCTGTGGATGCTCTTCATGCAGGGAGAGATTTAAGAGAGATTACGGCTATGATATACCCGGACTGGATGATACTGCATTTTGGGGTGATATTAAGAACAGGAATGAATTTAACTGGGGAAATTATGAAAACCAGGCTTTCAGGGATTGGCTAAGAATGAGAGCTGATTCTGTTGCGGATCATCTGAAAATGGTTAAGGGGGTGATTGGAGAGAAACCTCTGATGACTTGTTGCTCATCATCAGGCCCGATAAAACTGAATGCTATTACTCTCAATCTGGAGAGAATGTCTGCTCATCTTGATTATTTTATGCTGGAGAATTGCGGAATTAATGTTAATAGCGTAAACTGGATACGAACTGATTCAGAAGCTATGCATCAGAAAGATATGGCACATAAAAAGGGTAATGTGCCGGCTCTGGCTTTAAGCTACACAATTTATGAAAAGGGTGGTTATCTGGGATGGTGTCTGAGTCGATTCTGGGGAGTTGTTAACTGGAGCAGTACTCTTAATCAAAGACTTGAAGAGGACCCTGAAAACATGATGGAGATTGAGGATATTATAGGTCAGTATAATAACTGGGAAGTAAAAAACAGCAACCTTGATTATCGTGATGGTGTCGATTTGGTTGAAGTCAGACTTGTAAACAGCCGATATTGTAAAGAAAACGGGTGGCGTGGAAAAGATGGATTGGAACAATGGGATAAATCTGCCGCATGGTCTGCGCATCTTGTAAAAACAAATATCGGTTATCGCTTTGTACGTTGTGAAGAGCTTTCCGATCCTGTGGCTTTATGCAAAGAGGATACCCCATTAATTCTTGATAGCCTGGGATGTGTTTCAAACGTACAGTTTAAAGCCATTAAAACTTATCTTTCAAAAGGAGGCAAAGCATGGCTTGCATTACCTTTCGGAACCCACGATGAAAAAGGTTTCAGGAGGGAAGTGCCTCTTTCTGATGAACTGTTGAAATCAAAATTTAAGAACCTTATAATTATTGATTCTGCAACTGCTTCAAATCCTTTGGAAAAACTTATTCAGAAAGAATTGTTTCATCCCGTTTTAAAGCAACTATCAGGGGATAAAAAGTGGGCTGCAAGAATCAGGTTCTATTCAGGTGAACCCGTAATTCATTTTCTCAGCGCAGGACTTGTTGCAGTTCCACATCCAACCATTAAGGATATGTCAGGTATTCCGATATTAAAAGATATAGAATCAACAATTGAGGATAATAACCTTTCTTATGAGTTTAATTCCAGGAGAGTCCCGTTACCTGCTATGTCAATGATGAGTCCTGAACTTGGAGAAAAAATCAGAAATGCTGATATCCGTGAATCGAAACGTGGGTATTCAACTATAAACATAGATCTTAATGGAGTGAAAGTCTATGCATTTGTTCAAAAAACATGATTGTATATCAGTCACCTAATGCCTGATATACAAGTACCCTGAATTTGTCATGGATCTCTGAGTGACTGAGCGGGTTCTGTTGAATAAAAAGCAGGCAAACCAGTTGTTCTTTCGGATCAGCCCAGTAAATTGTTCCATAGTATCCTCCCCAGGAGAAAGAGCCCTCTGATATTCCCAGCTTAGCCTGCCCGTTCTGTGTAGTGATCTGAAATCCAAGGCCAAACTTATCACGGCCTATATTCAGATCACCTATCTGGTTGGTAATTATCAATTCTACGGTTCTTCTTGAAAGGAGTCTCTTTCCATTATACTCCCCCTTGTTTAGTAACATCTGTAAAAAAACAGCATAATCTTTAATTGTGGAACTCAGTCCTGCCCCGCCCGAATAATATGTACCTTCAACCAATGGATAACCATTGCTTCCTGAGGGTGATTCAGTTACATGGCGCGATTTATCCTCAGCGTTTACTTTAACCAACCTGTTGTGTTTTGATGCAGGTAAATAGAAATAAGTATCTGTCATACCAAGAGGTTCAAAAATATGCTTTTGAAAATAATTATCGAGACTCTCTCCTGATAAAACCTCTACAAGGTAACCCAGCACATCAACATTTAATCCATAAGTGAACTTTTCCCCCGGCTGGTGGACAAGCGGCAACCTTCCTAAAATCTTAATTTTGTCACCCAATAAAATCCTTCCGCTCTCAAAACCTACCGGAATACCCGATTTGGCATAGATAGCTTTCATCTTTTTCGAACCAATTACTGCATAATCAATACCAGAGGTATGAGTCAGAAGCTCCCTGATGGTAATCTGACTTCTCGCAGGAAGAGTAGTAAATGTTGTATCCTTTTCATTAAACTGATCAAGCACCTGTGAATCTGCAAATTCAGGAATATATTTTGAAACAGGATCATCCAGGAGGAACTTGCCCTCCTCAAATAACATCATTACCGCAATACTTGTTATTGCTTTTGTCTGCGATGCTATCCGAAAAATATCATCAGTATGCATAGGTATCTTATTACCAATATCTCTGTATCCAAAAGATCTGTTATAAGCTATCTTCCCGTCACGGGCTATAAACCCAACTGCTCCAGCAATCCATCCGCTGTCAATGCTTTGCCGTATCATCCCGTCAATCCTGCCCAGACGCTCTTCCGATATCTGAACAGATTCAGGAGAAACCTCCTTTAATTCAGAAGTCTGGTTACATGAACCGGCAATAATTATAATCAGTAATGCAATCTGAATGAGGATATTTTTTTTCATTTTAAAATTTATTTGAACAGTAATTAAATGACTAATAACAAATCCCAAAACACTTACTCAGGTTGTGTGATCCGGATGGTGTAGTGTTTCAAGTGACCTGTTATAAAGTTAAACCGAATTATATATTCCATACTAACAAATCTGAAATTCTGAACCCATAAATTCCATGTTTTGATAATGACATTGTTTCATCGGTTTACACTCTCAAAATTATAAAACAAAATTGATTAATATTTTCAAACAATAAAATCAAAGCAAACTAATCTTAAAAAACCTGTTAATAATGAAGCCTGTTAAATGAAAGCAGAATTAGGTAAAAAAATTACATTTGCATATAATTCCATGTGAAGGAAGAAGTGTTTATTAAAATTTAAAATTGATATTATGATGAAAATACTGAACGGTACTATTATTGCAGTTATGCTTTTTCTCATTCCTGGAAACAGCATAGGTGCTAATTTAACTGGCGGAGTGAGGAAAGATTTTCAGGCAGGCAGGGGAAATAGTTCAATTGTGGAAAATACTCTCACTGAAAAAGAGATTAAAGAAGGATGGAAACTACTTTTCGACGGGAAAACTTCAAAAGGTTGGATGAATGCAAAATCAAAATCATTCCCATCAGGAGGTTGGGATATTAAAGATGGCACACTGACTGTTAATCCGGAGACTAAGGGTAAAAATGGTGGTGGCGATATTGTTACCACAGAAAAATATAAAAATTTTGAACTTATTATTGAGTTTTTATATAAGCCCGGTGCAAATAGCGGAATAAAATATTTTGTTGATACTGAATCTGACAACGGGACTCTCTCCTCTATTGGGTGTGAATACCAGGTACTTGACGACAAACTTCATCCCGATGCAAAATTGGGGATCAATGGAAACCGGACACTGGCAGGTTTATATGATTTGATTGCACCCAGGATCAGGCAGGATAACGGACCTGATAAATGGAACAGTGCTAAAATAGTAGTTAAAGGGAATAAAATCCAGCATTGGCTTAACGGACAAATTACTGTTGAATACGAAAGGTCAACACCTGCATGGAAAGCACTGGTTGCAACCAGCAAATTCAAAAATTCCCCCGGGTTTGGAGAAGTTGAGCAAGGAAGGATACTTTTACAGGATCATGGTAATATTGTATCATTTAAAAATATTAAGATAAGAGAGATAAAAGAATAAAGATTTTCACATCTTAAATACCAGATTCACAATAATTCTTTTCTTAGATGATGAACTGATTTGAATTGAGATTGTTTGATTATCATATCTATGGATTTTTGAATTAACAAAAAACTGAAACACATGAAAAACCTTGCTTTTTTTATTATCATTTCAGGCTTTCTTCTTGTATCTGCCTGTAAAAAAGATGACAAATCAGAGAGGTTTATATTTCTGACTACACCTGTCTGGACAGCTGACAGCCTTCTGGCAAACAAAGTTGATGCGAGCGGACCCGGTGATATCCTAGAAAAATTCAGAGGTGATGCAAAGTTCAGGGAAGATGGTACAGGCTATTTTGGAATTTATAAAGGGACATGGAGATTTAACAGTAAGGAAACCGAACTCTCAATTATTGCAGATACACTTGGCTATGCAATTACAACCAATATCGTTGTACTAACTGCCTCCTCCTTAAAGGTCACGACTCTTTATCCCAATATGGCTTTCCCTGATCAGCCGATTAATATCAGGATGACATTCAAGGCCAAATAATGCGTTATCTTTTCAGCGCCATAATTTTTTTATTAAGCACACACCTTAACGGAACTGATATAATCGGATTCCTGAAAGGCACAGTTGCTGACAGCAAGACACATGATCCGCTTCATGGAGTCTATATAATCTATGGGAAAAATTCAGGTACTATTACAGATGAAAATGGTAAGTTCTTTACCAGAACTGATTTAAAAAAGCTTACAATCACTTTCCAGTATATCGGGTATGCAACTTTAACAAAGGAGATATCAATAATTCCTGGCGATACTGTTGAATTAAATGTAGAAATGGAGATGAAAGTCCGTGAGATTGACCAGATCGTTATCAGCGCAAACAGAAATGAACAAAAAATAGCTGAGCTGACAGTTTCAATGGATATAATTAAAGCATCCTTCCTTACAGAGAATCACATAACTGATGCTCAGGAAATTATCAACAGTACACCTGGAATTGAGGTAATGGATGGACAAGCTTCAGTCAGAGGTGGCAGTGGATTCAGTTATGGTGCA
>CAZXFB010000010.1:0-32100 GCA_964639725.1 uncultured Rikenellaceae bacterium | reverse complement strand
TATGGTGCAGGCAGCAGGGTACTGGCCCTGATTGACGGATTACCAATGGTATCAGCCGATGCAGGAAATATAAAATGGCAATTCCTTCCCCTGGAGAATATTTCTCAGATTGAAATTATTAAAGGCGCATCATCAGTCCTGTATGGCTCTTCGGCACTAAACGGTATAATAAACTTCAGGTCAGCTGATGCAGGTATTATCCCTGTTACCCAATTTTTTGCCGAAACAGGTCTTTTTGATAAACCAAAGAATAAAAATTGGGTATGGTGGGATACTCCAAGATCATTTTCAACCCTCTCCTTTTCACATCTCCAGAAATTTGGAAATACTGACTTTGGCATCGGTACTAACATGCTATATGATGAAGGGTACCGACAATTTAATGGCGAAAAGCTTGGCCGCTTAAGCTTAAAATTAAAGCATAGAAGCAGCAAAATTGACGGGTTGACTTATGGTTTGAATATTAACGGTGGTACGACTGTTAAGCGGGATTTTGTACTCTGGGATAATGCTTTATCAGGTGCCCTTAAACAGTCCGAATCAACTGCAACAGAACTCCATGGAGACTTTCTGGCTGTTGATCCTTATATTTCATACAAAAAAAGCGACCGATATAAACATGACTTAAGGGTTCGTTTGCAGTCATCACACAACAGGTTTCCTGATAATAAAGCTACCAATAGCGAGGCATATACTCTCTTTTCAGAATACCAGGGTTGGTACAAAATGGCAGAAATACTAGACCTGACAGCAGGTATTTCTGAAAATTACAGCAAGGTAAATTCATTATTTTATGGTGATCATACAGGACTTAATTTTGCTGCCTTTTCACAATTAGAGTTAAGACCGTTATACAGGGTAAAAGCAGTCGCAGGAGTCAGAGTAGAACATAATGCTCTCGATAGCAACAACGATAAACCTGTACCAATATTCAGAGCAGGTTTAAACTGGCAGACTGGTGATTTTACATTTTTAAGAGCATCATTTGGTCAGGGTTACCGCTATCCTTCAATAGCTGAAAAATTTGCATCCACAACATTAGGATCAGTTAAAATAATTCCAAACCCTTCTGTTCAGCCTGAGTCAGGCTGGAGCTCAGAATTAGGGGTTAAACAGGGAATCGCCATTGGCAGGATTACCGGACAGGCTGACCTTGCAGTTTTCCTCTTACAGAACAAGGAGCTCATTGAGTATATTTTCGGATTATATCCAGGGTCCAGTGGAGGCCTGGGATTCAGAGCTGCAAATGTCGAACAATCTAGGATTTATGGTTGTGAACTCGAATTCCTGCTTAATTATTCCGCTAACAAAATAAATACTACTCTCAGCGGTGGTTATACATTTATATATCCTGTCGAGTTAAATAGTATTACAGGAAAAAGAACTGATACCTATTTGAAATACAGAAGAAAGCATTCAGGGAAAATCAATATTAATAACAGTTGGGGAAAATTTGAACTCGGATTAAATTTGTTCATCAAGTCAAGATTATTAAATATAGATGATGTTTTTATTGATCCTCTTACACGGGAAGATATTCTTCCCGGATTTTATGACTACTGGCTTGAGAATAATAGAGGCTTTCTTTTAATTGACCTGATGCCTGGATATAAAATAACCGGCAACCTTACACTTTCTGCTGCTGTTAAAAACTTAACAAATACTGAATACATGGGACGCCCGGGAGATATTCAGCCTCAAAGGAACTTAAGCCTGCGATTATCCGGGAAATTTTAGTATATTTCTTCCATGAAACCCGTATTATTTATCTCAATCACTAATAAGGCGTAGATAATTATTATTCCGCATGCTCCAGTTTGGCAGGACGAGCCATAAGAAGCCAGTCAAATGAGGTTATTTTATAATATTTTAAGCAATGGTAAACAATGACAAAAGAAAAATATAAATTAAAAATAGGGCTTTTCGGTATTGGTCTTGACGCATACTGGCCGCAGTTTGAGGGTCTTAAAGAACGTCTGGAAGGTTACCTGGAAGTTGTTCACAAAAAGCTTGATCATAAAAATGCTGAAATAGTTAACCTTGGGTTGATTGATGATCCTGTTAAAGCTGTAGATGCCGGACATGATTTCCGGAAAGCTGATGTAGATATTATCTTCCTCTATGTTACAACTTATGCTCTATCTTCTACTGTACTTCCGGTTGTTCAGCGGGCCAAAGTTCCTGTTATCATTCTAAATCTTGCTCCTGAGAGAGCTATAGATTATAAAAGTTTTAACAGGTTATCTGACCGGACGAAAATGACAGGGGAATGGCTGGCAAATGTTTCTGCATGCCCTGTCCCTGAAATTGCAAATGTTTTTTTACGGGCAGGCATTAAATTCCATCAGATCACCGGCGTTCTCAACAATGATAAGGAGGTTTGGGATGAAGTCTCAGAATGGATCGAAGCAGCAGCAGTAATGAAAATAATGTCACACAACAGGCTGGGCTGTATGGGGCATTATTATGGTGGTATGCTTGATGTTTATTCTGATCTTACATTGCAACTGGTCAGGTTCGGAGGACACATTGAGATGCTTGAAGTTGATGAACTTTCTGCTCTTAGAAGAGAAGTCACAATGAAAGAGATCAATAAACGTCTGAAACTCTTTAAACAAGAGTTTGAAATTTATCCCGACTGTAATGAAGAGGATCTTATTGAAGCAGCCCGTACATCCGTTGCACTTGACACTCTTGTTGAAACACACGATCTGGGTTCAATGGCATATTTTTACAGCGGGGGCGGTATAGCAGAAAACGAAATTTCAATAAGCTCAATCATTATGGCTAATTCACTCCTTACAGCTAGAGGTATCCCGGTAGCAGGTGAGTATGAGATCAAGAATGTGCAGGCAATGAAGATAATGGATAGCTTTGGTGCCGGCGGATCATTTACAGAATTTTATGCTCTCGACTTCAACGATGATGTAGTACTTATGGGCCATGACGGTCCCGGACACCTGGCAATAGCTGAAGGAAAAACGAAAGTGAAACCTCTTAAAGTATACCATGGTAAAGTAGGAAAAGGTTTATCAGTCGAGATGTCAGTAAAACATGGAAATGTTACGCTTTTATCAGTTGTGCAAAAAGCTGACGGGAAGCTTATGCTTCTGGTTGCAGAAGGTGAATCTGTACCAGGACCTATCCTTGAGATCGGGAACACAAATAGCCGTTATAAGTTTCCAGTTGGTCTGAAAAACTTCATCAACTCGTGGAATGGTTATGGCCCTGCACATCATTGTGCCGCCGGAGTCGGACATATTGCTTCAAAAATATTAAAACTCGGACAGTTGCTTGACCTGGAAGTAGTTAAGGTTTGCTGAGCAGTAAGGGAGAGTCATGATTGTGAGTGGGAGAAAAGATTTCAAGATTATGTGATAGAAATACCAGAATACGAAGACCGTACAACAGAACAAATACCTCAGTTGACCACTTATAACACATATATTTAATCATTATTAAACGGATAATATTTATAATTAGCATGATATTTAATCAAAATCATAACTAAAAACCAAATGAAATCATTAAATCCTAACCTTTATCTTGCATCTTTTATCCTGCTGCTCTTTTCCCTGGATTCCTGCAGGAATAATGTCATCAATGAAGTAAATGTTAATGACTTAGCTACACTTTCTGCAGAGTTTAAACAACCATCAAAAGAGTTTACTTCTGCTCCATTTTTTGTCTGGAATGCTGAAATTACCAAGGAAGAAATAGATAATTTTCTCACCGGTTTTAAGAATGCCGGATCATCGCAGGTTTTCATTCATCCCCGTCCCGGGTTAATTACAGAATACCTTTCTGACAAATGGTTCGATCTGTTCAAATACGCTGTTGACAAAGGGAAGGAACTCGGTATGGCTGTATGGATTTATGACGAAAACTCCTACCCGAGCGGCTTCGCCGGAGGACATGTCCCGGATCAGATGCCGGAATCATATAACCAGGGGCAGGGTCTGAAGATGTTAAAATCAGATGTACTTCCTGATACTGCTGATAAGTTCTTTCTATGCCTCAAAGATGAGGATGGGTCATTCAAAGATATTACTCTATCCCTGGCAGGGGAAAAAGGAAAAACAGGCAAATACCTTCTTTTCTCGAAAACATACAACAGGAAATCGGATTGGTACGGCGGTTTTACGTATGTTGATCTTTTATATAAAGGAGTGACAGAAAAATTTATTGAAATTACAATGGCCGGATATGAAAAATATCTTGGCAACGAATTCGGAAAAACCATCCCGGGAACTTTCACCGATGAACCTCAGATCAACTCTCCGGGAGGTATAAGATGGACACCTGACCTGTTCGGTGTATTCGAGGCACAATGGCATTATGACCTTAAAACAGTCCTTCCCTCACTCTTTGAGGAGGTAGGTGACTGGAAAAAAATCAGACACAACTATACTCGAACACTTCTGCAACTTTTTATTGATCGCTGGGCTAAACCATGGTTCTCTTACTGCGAACTTAAGGGATTGAAATTCACGGGGCATTACTGGGAGCATGAATGGCCCAATATGCGTCCGGGTGGAGATAACATGGCAATGTATGCCTGGCACCATGTACCTGCTATCGACATGCTCTTCAACCAGTGGAACGATTCGTCAACCAACGCACAATTCGGTAATGTAAGGGCTGTAAAAGAACTTGCAAGTGCCGCCAATCAGTCAGGCAGAAACAGAAAGCTGAGCGAGACATATGGGGGCTCGGGATGGGAACTCACATTTACTGAAATGAAACGAAATGGTGATTGGGAATATGCACTCGGAGTAAACCTTATGAACCAGCATCTTACATATTTTACACTGGCAGGTGCAAGAAAATATGATTACCCTCCCTCATTCGATTATCATGAACCATGGTGGAATAACTATAAATATATTAATGATCATTATGCAAGGTTATCACTTGCTCTTTCATCAGGAAGGCAGGTAAATGATATTCTTGTTATCGAGCCTACTACAACATCATGGTTATATGATTCATATACAAAGAAAAATGTTAAAGTAGCTGAGATCGGACAATCATTTCAATCCTTTGTTACCACTCTCGAAAAGAACCAGACAGAGTATGATCTCGGATCAGAAAATATGATTAAAGACATGGGGTCTGTCAAGAAAGGGAAATTTGTGGTTGGGCAGTGTCAATACTCAACAGTTGTAATCCCTCCAATGATGGAAAATCTTGATATCGAAACATTTAAACTTCTGGAGAGATTCGTTTCCAAAGGGGGCAGACTTATTGCTTTTTCGACACCCTCACTGATTAATGGGGAATCTGAACCAGGTATCGATGAATTCTTCAAAAAGAAAGCTGATAATGTAATCATTGAAAAAGTTCTTACCAGGGAGATCATTGTTAAATATTTCACAAATAAGAACTGCGAATTCACAAGCTTTTCAGGTGATCTTTACCACCACCGGAGGAACCTTGCTGACGGGCAGGTTATTTTCCTGGTTAACGCAAGCTTAACCGGAGAATTAACCGGATCACTTACTGCCAAAGGTACTAATGCATTGGAAATGAATACGCTCACAGGAAATATAACTGGTTATTCAAATTCAAAAGATAATAAAAATATTACCCTTTCATATTCAATTCCTCCGGCAGGCAGTCTTCTGCTTTTTATTCCCGCGAATAAAAATAGTGATATCCCGGCAGCAGCACCATCCGGGAATATTGTTCCTGTCAAATCAGAATCCGCTCTTACCGTCTCTAAAGATTCTGAAAATGCTATTCCTATTGAATTCTGCGATATTGAGCTGAACGGTGAAATAATAAAAGATCTTCATACATTCAATGCCGCTGACAAGGTGTTTAAATATTACGGCTTTAACAATGGTAATCCGTGGAACACATCTGTTCAGTTTAAGACACGTACAGTTGATCGGGATACTTTCGGCATAAACACAGGATTTACAGCTACCTACCGTTTTAATATCAAAGAGAGTTTCGACTATTCTTCATTTAAAGCGGTGATCGAACGGTCTCATTTATGGAACGTTTCAGTAAACGGTACAGAACTTAAGGCAGATGAAGGTAAATGGTGGCTCGACAGGGCTTTTGGAGTTTTCAGTGTCGGGAATCTTGTAAAGAAGGGTGAAAATACAATTACTCTTAAAGTTTCACCAATGAAAATTCATGCTGAAATAGAGCCTGTTTATATAATTGGAGATTTTTCTGTTAAATACGCCATTAAAGGTTGGACAATAGAGGCACCTGTTAAATCATTAACTACAGGCAGCTGGAAAGAGCAGGGTATGCCCTTCTATTCATGGGGTGTAACGTATAGTAAAGAATTCACAATTGAAAAGCCTGATGGAAAATATTCTGTCGGACTGAAAAACTGGAAAGGCACTGTAGCCGAAGTTAAGGTCAATGACGGGTCAGCAACTATCATTGCTTTTCCTCCCTACCAGGCAGATATTACTCAATTCATTAAACCCGGGCTTAACAAAGTAGAAGTGAAAGTTATTGGCAGTTTGAAAAATCTTATGGGACCACATTTCAATAATCCTGCTCCCGGGTTGACTGCCCCTGGACACTGGAGGAATGTAAAAAATTACCCTCCCGGATCTGATTTCCAATTACTTGACTATGGTCTTTTTGAGGATTTTAACCTTCTTAACAATACAAATTAAGATATCGGAGTCCTTGTTCAGTTAATTGCAGGTCCCGGGTACATGGTATTTGGCGATTTAGCCTGTATCAGGATAATATTTAGTACCCGGAATGTTGTTATCCAATACAGATTTCTTCGAATGATCAACATATACGCCCACAATTAACTAAATATCAATATACTATTTTAGACTTATTGCAGGATTAAAAAATAATTCTACATTTGAACCGTTTTTGTTATTTGAATCATTAAATCATTTTAATTAAACGTTAAAGGAATTTGGGTATTTTGCATTAACAGTGCAGTAAATCCCTTTAAACAAAACTTAAAAATTATCCTATGAGAAAACTTTTGACATTTGTTGCCGGAATTTTAATTACCGGTACTTTATTGGCTGGAGGACTGGTTACAAACACAAACCAGAGTGCAACTTGGGTTCGTCTCCCTGCCAGAAATGCATCAACAGCAATTGATGCCGTATATTATAATCCGGCAGGATTAATGAAACTTGAAAACGGGTTTCATATTTCTCTGTCAAATCAATCAGTTTTTCAGAAAAGAGAAATAGAGAACTCATACGCAGGACCTCCAGCAACTGTAGTGCCAGCTGTTACTGGTGTTACTTATGGATTAAATCAACATGTTTTCAAAGGAACTGTTACTGCACTTGCCTTCCCGAGTATTTATGCAGTATATAAAATGGATAAATTAGCATTCTCACTTGGATTTAATCCTATTGGTGGTGGTGGTGGTGCTGAGTTTAAGTCAGGCCTGCCATCATTTGAAGTGAGTCCTTCTGATCTTGTACCTTCACTTGCAAAAGCAGGTGTCACGGGATACAAATTGGATGCATATTTCAAAGGCAAAGCCACTTTTCTTGGATTACAGGGTGGAATTTCTTATAAGGTAAACGATTGGTTATCAATATCTGCTGGACTTCGTTATGTTATGGCAGAAAATGCTTATCTGGGTCATTTAAATGATATTCAACTTCAGATCGGTGGAGCATGGTTGCCTGCTAAAACTGCAATGACAGGCATAGCAGGAAATCTTACAAGCATTACAACTATTCCTGCAAGTTTAGCACCTGCTATTTCAGGTGGTATCGGAGGTTTAACTCTGACTCAGGCTGCTGCCGTCAGTCCGGCAATTGCTGCTGCTAAAGCTAGTATTGAAGCCGGCTTGGCAGCTATTGGAGTGCCTGCTGCGAATATTCCACTTATGAGCTTATCTGTAATAAGTGGGACAGTTACAGCTGCAACACCCACTTTAAATGCACAGGCTGCAGGTATTCTTGCCACTGCTAATTCAAAACCTCTGTCAAATCAGTCTGCTGACGTAGTTCAGGAAGGTTCAGGTTTTGCCCCTGTTTTCAGTGTCAATATTTCTCCTTCAGAAAACCTGAATATAGCATTAAAGTATGAACTTCTGACAAAACTTGAGCTTAAGAACAAAACCGTTCAGGACTTAACAGTTGGTTATACCTCAACCGGTACTGAAATTACAATGTTTCCAAATGGTAGCTTAACAAGGAATGACATGCCTGCAATGCTATCAATTGGTATTGACTACAGATTATCAACTGCTCTTAAATTTTCATTCGGATCAAATTACTACTTTGATAAAAATGCTGATTACGGACATACAATTGATGATGATCTGAGTTCATCAACACCAAAAGTAGCTATTGCAAACTCTGACATTATTGCTGATAATGGAATGTCAATACAGGCAGGACTTGAATACAATATTTCAGAAAAGTTTCTTTTAAGCGGTGGTTACAGCTGGGCTAATCAGGGTGTAAATGCCAAATACCAGAGCGACCTTACTTACGGTCTTGGAACTCAAACCTTTGGCTTCGGAGGAGCCTTTAATGTGACAGAAAAGATCCAGATAAACCTGGGAGCCGGCTATACAATGTATAAAGAAGACTCAAAAACTGTAGACCATTTGTTCCCAAGTACACCAGCAGTTAACGTGCCTGCTACAGAGACCTATAGAAAAAGCACAATGCTTGTCGGTATTGGAGTAGATTTAAGGTTCTAGATTAACAATTCATAACATTTAAAAAAAGGGCTGATCCTGCTTGGGTCGGCCTTTTTTATTATGGTTTCCCGGCTTGATTCATTGCAGGTATATTCCTAATGCTATACCGGAAAGCAGACATAAATATATCAGAATTTAATCCCTTTGTCATTCAAATACTTAATATACTGATCTACACGTGGAGCATGTGATGATACCAGTCTTTTGTACCATACCATGCCATTGACCTTATCGGCATCCTCAACTGCAGAATTTATAATATTGATGTAAAGCAATCCTTCAATTCCAAGATCCTGGTTGTCAATGTCATCAAGTATGTTCTTAAACAGAATTATATTTGCAGCAGGTTTGCCTTTCGATGCCAGCGCAAATGTCTCATCCAGTTTTCTATTGAGGTCATTATCAATGGTTACTCCATAGAACCAAAAACAGTTGCTAATACAATCCTCAACAATATCAAACCATTTTGTTCCTGCTTTCAGGGGAGGAAAGTCAAGGATGAAATGGAGTTTTTCACCAATGCTCTTAAATCTGAACTCATCAGGGCAAACCGGAATTTCTGAAGCTTTCACCAATTTCATTTTTTCACCATCAGGACCAATTAAATAGATGTTCCTGTCAGCACAAAAAGTTCCTCCGTCAATACGATTCTCAATTGAAAGAGATAAACTGGTCTTTACCTGTGTAATTTCCACGGTAATTATCTCAAGTGTTTCGTGGCTCTTGAGAGCATAGTTGGGACGAACAATTGTTTGTGACTGAATTTGAGTTGCACATAATCCAAGCAACCAAACAATTATCCACTTCTTTTTTCTTATCATGACGAATATAACTGCATGGTGTAATATACAAATAAAGGAATAATCTGAAGATTTTTAATAATAGTTTTTCATACTTCTATAAAAACAACATTATGGCAAATACGTATCAGCTTTATATGCTGCTGAATCCTTTCGTATCTCCTGTAACATAATTGTAATTTTTAATTAACCACCATTTAACTGTAACGAAATATTTACAGATGAATTTTGTACCGGCAAATAATATGAACAAACCAGTAAAAAAAAATAATGAAATTGTACTATTTAAAACTCAATGTAAAAATAATCAGCCTGATAATATTACTATCCTCTTCAGTAATCACTTTCTCTCAGACAGGATCTATTGAAGGTATAGCATCAGACAAAAAAAGCAAAGATGCTCTGCCGGGTGTAACGGTAACTATTGAAGGAACTGCTATCGGGTCTGCAGCAGATCTTAATGGTCATTTCCTGATTACAAATGTAAAACCAGGTAAATACCGGATTAAAGCATCGTATATCTCTTATAATCCTGCCATTCTTGACGATATAACAGTAGTTGCAGACAAAACAACAAAGATTTCCATTACACTTTCCGAAAATACTGTTGCTCTTGAAGGAGTTACAGTAACCGGAATCAGAAAAACAAATACTGATATATCAATGATAAATGTTACGAAGATGAGCCCACTGGTCTCTACAGGAATATCAGGTCAGCAAATTCTTCGTTCCCAGGACAGGGATGCCACAGAGGTTATCAGGCGTCTTCCAGGAACTTCAATAATTGATGACAGATTCATTGTTGTTAGAGGCCTGTCACAGAGATACAACGCAGTCTGGTTGAATAATACCGCTACACCAAGTTCCGAAGCTGATGCCAAGTCTTTCTCATTCGATATAATTCCTGCCTCAATGATTGATAATATGGTCATCATTAAATCACCTGCCCCGGAGATCCCTGCTGACTTCTCCGGAGGGTTTGTTAAAATAACAACTGTGAATGTACCTGAAAAAAACTCATTTTTCATTACATATGGTACAGGTATAAACGAGGGAACAACATTTACAGGTATTATGAAGTCAAGTGGCAGTACAACTGACTGGTTAGGATTTGATAACGGAGCACGCTCATTACCTAAAAGTATGCCCGCTAACCTCTATGTTTATGAATCAGCAACTAATCCTGAAATTAAAAACAGAATAACTGATCTGGGAAGAGGATTAAACAAAAACTGGAGTCCGATATCAGGAAAGGCATTTGCTGACCAGCGTTTATCCCTGGGATTTAACAGAAGATTCAATATTGGCTCCAGGACATTCGGAAATGTTACTGCACTGACATACAGCAATACAAATAATCATGATGAAATTGCAAACAATAACTATTCAATCTATAACTTCAGAGATGACAAGTCGTCATACATAGATCAGTTTGTTGATGACCAGTACACAAATTCTGTGAAGACAGGATTACTCCATAACTGGTCGTGGTACCCTTCAGCCGATCATAAGATTGAGTTTCGAAACCTGTTTAACCAGATTGGGATGACCCGTTCAACGGAACGTAATGGAAGAGAATGGTATAATAACGGCAGATATATTCGCTCAACCGAATTAAAATATCTGAACAGAACAATCTACTCAGGACAATTAGCCGGGGAACACTCATTTAATGAAGGAACCACTAAAATAGACTGGGTGGCGGGTTATTCATTTTCAAACAAAAAAGAACCTGACATCAAGCGTTACAGATACATAAGAAGTGATCAGGATACAACTCAATACTTTTTGCTTTTTTCCGATAATGCAGATCTGTCGTCACTGTCCCGTATGTGGTTTAACCTTAATGAAGACTTAATATCGGTAGCATTAAATCTCGTTAAACAATTTGATTTCGGAATCTTTAAACCACAGATTAGAACAGGTATTTATTTTGAAGACAAGAAGAGAGAATTTGCTGCAAGAAATTTTGGTTATAAAAAAGCGAGTAACGAATCTGTTTTCGACATAACCACTCTTCCTGTAAATGAAATTTTCACAGATGATAATACAAACCTTACAAATGGTATTCAACTAACTGAAATTACATCTTTGTCAGATTCATACTATGCATCAAACAGGCAGATTTCAGGATATATTTCAGCAAAGTTACCTATCGCTTCAAATATAAGCCTCTATACAGGATTAAGATTTGAGAATAATACCCAGATCCTTGAGAGTTATAAGCAGGGTACAACTACCCCGGTTAATGTGACCAGGGATACCATTAACTTTTTTCCTTCTGCTAATCTTGCAATCAGCCTGAATCAGAAGAATCTGCTGAGGGCTGCCTATGGTTTATCTGTTAACCGTCCTGAATTCAGAGAGATGGCTCCGTTCTATTTTGTTGATTTTGATTTAAATGCAGGTATTTATGGTAACCCGGCAATTAAACAGGCTTATATACACAACTTTGATTTAAGGTTTGAACACTATCCATCTCCAAATGAAACCTTCAATATCGGGCTCTTCTATAAAAACTTTAAAAATCCTATTGAAATGATGATTATGGGTAACAGTCCCACACAATACTCATTTGGAAATGTGCAGTCAGCATATAGTTATGGGGTTGAAGCCGATGTAAGAAAATCGATCGGATTTATTTCAGGATCAGAGAATTTTTCAGTGATTCTGAATGCGGCACTGATCAGAAGCAAAGTTAAGTTCAGTGAAGATGCTCTTCAACGGAACAGGTCTCTTCAGGGACAATCTCCCTACATGGTGAATGCCGGTATATTCTATTATAATGATGATAATGGATTAATGGTTACAATGTTATATAACATCATCGGAAAAAGAATTGTGGCAGTCGGCAGACCTTCTCCAAACGAATGGGAAGATATCCCGAACATCTATGAAATGCCAAGGAATGTACTTGATCTGGCAGTTAGTAAAAAACTGGGCGGAAACTTTGAGATAAAAGCAGGGATCAAAGACATTTTAAATGAAAAAGTAAAAATGATACAGAGTATTAATACTTCGGTAAATATGAATGACCTGACCTCTGGTAATATTTCAGGAGCTAAATTTTTCAACAGAAATCAAATTACAAAATCTTATCAGCCAGGGAGGTACATTACTCTTGGAGTAACATACAAATTTTGACATAAAAAAATTTGAAATATCAACAGAAACAATTTATTAAAAATAATTTATCATGAAAAGAATTTTTTACAAATCAGTACAGGTACCCGGACTAATCGCGGGACTATTATTTATGGTCACATCATGCACAAAGGATGATATAATTGTTACATCTATCACTTTAGACAAGACTGAAGCTACAGTTCAGGTTGGAGCAACTGCAAATATTTCTGCTTTTTTAACACCTGCCGATGCTTCCAATAATAATGTTGCATGGCGATCATCAAACCTGCAGATTGCAACAGTAACTGATGGCGTTGTATCAGGAGTTTCTTTGGGAACAACAACCATTACTGCAGTTTCTCAATCTGATACTACGGTAAAAGCAGTATGCACGATACTTGTTACTCCATCAACCGGCCAGGTTATAACAGTAACCGGCGATATTACTAAGGATACAAAGTGGTATGGCAATGCAAAGTATCTTCTTAACGGATTTGTCTATGTAAAAAACAATGCAATCCTTACTATTGAACCTGGAACTTTGATCAAAGGTGTATCAGGAACCAAAGGTACCCTGATAATTGAAAAAGGCTCAAAGATAATGGCTCAGGGAACTGCAACAAGTCCGATAGTTTTCACATCAGATAAACCTAAGGGACAGCGTTCCTATGGTGATTGGGGAGGCCTGGTAATTTGTGGAAACGGAATAACCAACAAGCATGATGCAGGCACAGGGATTGGTATTGCCGAAGGTGGAATCGGTTCAACATATGGAGGCACTCTGGCAAATGATAACTCAGGAACATTGCAGTATGTAAGAATTGAGTTCCCCGGTATACCTCTCACTGCAACTTCAAACAGTGAAATCAATGGTCTTACTCTATATGCGGTAGGTTCAGGTACTACTATTGACCATGTTCAGGTCTCTTATTCAGGAGATGATTCATTTGAATGGTTTGGTGGAAGCGTAAACTCGAGATACCTTGTTGCCTTCAGGGGATGGGATGATGACTGGGACACAGATAATGGCTTTAACGGGAAGGTTCAGTTCTTTGTTAGTCTTCGCGATCCGGCAGTTGCCGACCAGTCGCAGTCAAATGGCTTTGAATCTGATAATGACTCAGATGGTTCAACCCTGACACCTGTAACTGCTCCAATATTCGTTAACGGAAGTGTATTTGGTCCATTGGCCAGCCCCGGAACCACAGTTCATGCACTCTATCGTCATGCATTTCAGCTTCGCCGCGGAACACGTACTTCAATTTATAATACAGTATTTGCAGGGTGGCCATTTGGAATGTTTATTGACGGAGCAAAGGGCGATTCCCCGGCTCAGGCAACAGTTAATAACTTACAGATTGAGAAATCAGTAATGGCAGCCATGACAACAAACTATGTAACAACTCATCTTACCGCATCTGAAACATGGTATCTTGATGCAGCACGAGGAAATGAAATTAAGGCAACAAATGATTTACTTATGCTGACAAATCCGTTCAATCTCACTGCCCCAAATTTTCTTCCATCAACCAACTCTCCATTGCTCACAGGTGCATCATTTTCAAATGCCCGGTTAACGGATGCATTCTTTACCTCAGTTACATACAGAGGTGCTTTCGGTACAACAAACTGGACATCAGGATGGTGTAACTTTGATCCGCAGAATACTGATTATTAACAAACAATTTGGTGAATTAATATTATTTGATGCCATATTTAGCTTTAGTTTGTTCATTTGCCCCGGGGCTGACCCTTTTGGTCAGCCTCTTTTCTATCAAATACATTTGTCAGTAATATTTTAGGACTTAAATATAATTACCATACCAATAATGCAGTTACCTTTGCAGAAGTCAGAATATCAGATGTTACCGGTATATTGTTATAATTATTAATAATATGGCTATTGAACTAAAAGGAAAAAAAATCCTTATCCTGGATGATGAAGAAGATCTGTGCGAAATTCTTCAATATAACCTTGCCAATGAAGGTTATAAAACTGATATAGCACATTCCGCTGAAGAGGCCCTTAAAAGGAAACTTGATGATTATGATCTACTTTTACTGGATGTTATGATGGGGCAGATGTCTGGCTTTAAATTCGCCGATAAACTGAGAAAGGAAATGAACAATAATGTACCTATAATTTTCCTTACAGCCAAAGATACAGAAAATGATATACTTACCGGATTTAGTCTGGGAGCTGATGATTATATTGCTAAACCATTCTCTATTAATGAATTAACTGCTCGGGTAAAAGCTGTTCTAAAAAGATCGGTTACAGGAAAAACCAAAAGTCAGGGAATAATAAAACAGGGAGAAATAGAGATTGACACAGTCAGGAAAAGACTTATTCTAAATAATGAAAAGGTTGAACTCACAAAAAAAGAGTATGATATCCTGAAGCTTCTTATCGAAAATCAAAGTGTTGTGTTCTCAAGAGAGGATATACTAATGAGAGTATGGGGAACCAGCGTTATTGTGAATGACAGGACCGTTGATGTGAATATTACCAGATTGAGAACAAAACTCGGTAAGTTTGGACAGAATCTTAAGAACAAGACAGGATACGGATACTTTTTCGAGTTTTGATATAAAGTATGCTGCGATGTTAACCCGAAAATCATTCCGAAATAATCTCTTCTTCGTTTATTCAGCAATCTTTGTCATTGTTGCTCTGTTAATCCTCTCCTACCTTTATAAACGCGATAAAGAGTACCGTATATCGACTCTTAATGATGAACTATATAATGTCACAAGAATTGTCGACAACTTTGTAAAAATCAACTTTGTTTTCGACACAGGTAATTACCATTCCCTGGACTCAATGAAAAGGCTTCTTCCTCAGGCAAATCTCCGCATCTCAGTAATTGATACCTCAGGTTATGTTCTATATGACAGCTCGGTACATGATTGGGAAAAGATGGAGAATCATAAAACCAGACCTGAAATAATTGAATCTTTATCTTCTGATTTTGGCACAGCAATAAGGAAATCAGGCACTACCGGAAAGGAATACTATTATTATTCAAAATTCTACGACAGGTATTATATAAGAGCCGCTCTGGTTTATGATGTTAATGTGGCCAATTTTGCAAAAGCAAATCTTAAATTCCTGGGGATCATTATTTTTTTCTTTTTAGTCCTATGGGCTGTTCTTCTTTTAGTTACAAACAAATTTGGAGAATCGGTCACAAGGCTCAAAGATTTTGCAATCAGTGTGAGGCATAATAAACCTTTTGAATCGGAATTCCCTAAGAATGAATTAGGGATTATCGGCTCTGAAATAATGGAAATTTATAATAACCTTCTGTCTGCAAAAAATGACCTGGCAAATGAAAAAGAAAAACTCTTTAGTCATTTAGATGCACTTAATGAAGGAGTAGCTTTTTTTTCAAATGAGAGGTCAAAGATCCTCAATAATGATCATTTCATCCAACTTATGAACATGATATCAGGGGATCTTAAGATTTTTTCATCTAACTTCTTCGATATACCTGAGTTCAATGAAATAAGAGATTTCATTGAAAAATATTCAGGATCAGAAATATATGGTTCAGATCTTCCAAAACTTGAGTACCAGATTACAAAAGATGGAAGGTTTTTCAGGATCCAATGCGTGATATTCAATGACAAAAGTTTCGAAGTAATCCTTAGTGACATTACCAAAATCGGTAAAAACAAGCTCATTAAACAGCAAATGACCTCAAACATTGCCCATGAACTTAAAACACCAGTCTCATCTGTTAAAGGATATATCGAAACACTTATTAACGATCCTGAAATGGAGCAGAAAAAGCAGAAATACTTTCTTGAAAAAGCTTTGGCTCAAACTGACAGGCTAACAGAACTTATAAATGATATTTCTGTTCTGAATAAAATAGAAGAAGCCGGGGCATCCTTTCTACCTGAAAAAGTCAATATCAGGAAAATCATACGTGAAGTCAGAGAGAATTTCAAATCGGCTATTTATGCCAGAAAGATCAATATTGATATTAAAATTGATAATAATATAATTGTAAAAGGCAACAAATCTCTTATTTTATCAATTTTCCAAAACCTTATAGAAAACGCTATCAATTATTCAGGTGATAATACTACTGTAAGAATTATTGTTTATAATGAAGACAAAAAATTCTTTCATTTTTCATTTTCCGATGACGGGATTGGTATCCCTGAAGAACATCTTCCCAGGGTTTTTGAAAGATTCTATCGGGTCGATTCGGGACGTTCACGAAAGAGTGGAGGTACAGGCCTGGGCCTTTCGATTGTTAAGAATGCAATACTTCTTCATAAGGGTGATATCCTGGTAAGAAAAAGAGCAGGTGGAGGTACCGAGTTTCTATTCTCCCTGCCAAAATAATAGGGTTTCATTCCTGTTCAGTATAAATATGTCAGAACAAGGGAATGTCAATGCCACTTTTCCCTAATGCCAGGTTATTATCGAATCTGCTTTTAATTTAATAGATTCAACAGGTAATAGAATGCTGCTCCGATCATTGCTGATACTGGTATCGTTAGAATCCATGCCCAGAATATTTTTGTTGTGACCCCCCATTTTACTGCAGAGGTCCCTTTTGTGGCTCCTACTCCTATTATTGATCCTGTTATTGTGTGTGTAGTACTTACAGGAATTCCAAAATGTGTTGCTCCAAACAATGTTATTGCTCCCGCCGTCTCTGCACAAAAACCCTCAAAAGGTTTCAGCTTGGTGATTTTCTGACCCATAGTCTTAACAATCCTCCACCCTCCGAATAATGTACCCAAAGCAATGGCCGCGTGACAGGATAATACAATCCAGAGATCAATCGGAGCATCCTTGGCTACCTGATTGGTAGCAATTAAGGCAACCCATATGATCCCCATTGATTTTTGTGCATCATTTCCTCCATGTCCTAAACTAAATGCAGAAGCCGATAAAAGCTGTAATCTGCGAAAATGCTTGTCAACACCGGATGGTGAATATCTCTTAACAAGATGTATTACAATAACTGAAATAATAAACGACATCAGCATACCTAAAACAGGTGCTATAACAATGAATGCAACTATCTTCAAAACTCCGGCATAAATAACAGAGCCAAATCCGCTTCCGGCAACTGCAGCACCTACAAGACCGCCTACCAGAGTATGGGATGAACTGGAGGGCAAACCTAGATACCATGTAATAAGGTTCCAGATAATTGCTGCAATGACAGCTGCTGATATCACATTCAGAGTGATAATATCAGGATTAATTACACCCTTCCCAATAGTTGTCGCCACTTTCAAAGGAAAAACCAGAAATGCAAGAAAATTAAATAATGCGGCAAGTGATACTGCTGCTATCGGAGAAAGAACTTTTGTTGATACAACAGTAGCAATGGAATTTGCTGAATCATGAAATCCATTAATAAAATCAAATATCAGTACCAACCCAATTACTATATAAAGAAACGTCATACAGATTTATATCAGTGAGTAAATTAACTAATTATGAAAAGGCATAATCCTGTTTCTCATCATATTCCAGTTAAAGTATCTTATTAACTGATTTTTGTGCAAATTTAAAACACTTCTGAGGGAATATAAATTTTTCCTGGTTAAGTTTTTGTTACATATTTAATTATGACATAAAAATGGCTTAATTATAAAAGAACTGGTGCCAGGAAAATGAGGATCTTTAATAAAAAATGATCAAGGTGCAGATGACTGAAACTCTGACCATCAAGTATTTATAAGAGGCAGGTTTACAAAGGATAATCCGAAACTTGAATCAGGTTAGATTGCCTGATATTCAGTTTCCTTACGCTTAAAAAAAGATAATAACAAGCTCGTACAGTGGAATTCCTGAATAAAAATCAACTGTCATAGGTCTATTTATTCACATAAAAGTACCTTATCCTGCAGGCATTACCCTTACTTAATTTATTTCTTTCGCTGGCAAGACGCATCATAAGTGTATGAGAACCAGGCTTCAGTTCATCATTTAAAGTTATAAACCATGGCAGATGCAGATAATTACTCCATTTAGTAAAAAGATCCTTTCTCTTCCATTCACTATTATCAATACTATACTCTATAATTCCGGCATCAGGACCTGCTGCAACAGCAATACCAACAGCAGTGCCATTAAATCTGAATTTCAATATTTTTCCCTGAGAAGTGCCCACCACCATTGGTACCTTTACAAATCCTTCCCTGGTCTGAGCCTTATCTTCCGGAATCCATTCATTGTCAAACATCCAGCCATCAGTTTTATATGAATTATTTACTGGTATCAGAGTACCTTTACCATAACTAAAAATATCTAATGCAGGGGGTAATAAATAATCAGTTTTTACCTTATTTATAAAATTTTCAGATTTCCAGCATCCTTCAAGCAATCCTGCAATTGATCTGAAATATACCTGCTGACCGAATAAAGACGGATGCAGATTAATAAAATCACCTTCCCATGTGAACTCTTTATTGTAAATTCTCTCGCTGACCTCCTCTGCCAGATTCACTGCCGGTAAGTTATAATAAGCCGCAACTTTCTCATGATTCACTATCTCCCCGGGGATGATCCCCTTGTTATAGTCATTTATCTTGTCCGGATCAACAAAGTACATAAAAACAATATCTGCCTGTGGATTAATTGTCCTCACCTGCCTGACAATTCCCTCCATTGAACGTAGTTGTTCGAGGTCAGAATACTCATTGGTTCTGTCATTTACAGCAGCTTCAACAAATAAAAGATCTACTTTACCTTTCGAAAGTATATCCTGATTTACTCTGAAAGCATCAGGAAGTGATCCGAAAGAAGGTATTCCAGCACTTAAGAAATCAAAATCTGTCTCAGGAAATCTTCTCTGAATCACTTTACAAACAGAGTCTCTCCAACCGGGATTATATGTAATAGAACCACCTAAAAAAGCAACTCTCCCTGATTTTCCATTTTCAAAAGTCAGAGCTGAATTTATCAGCCCACCGCGTTTTAAATTAAAATCAGCGGAATTTAGTTTCTCCCGGAAAGCTCTGGTATTACTTTTTATAAAATCTGCTACAATACGGGGTGTTTCAATATCAAAATGATGACCATTTAATACCTGTTTACCACGAGTACATGGTATAATGGTTGCCGGTCCGCCAAGACTAACATACCTGTCAATAAGAATAAAAGTATTCTCTGCAGGAGGAACTGTTAAATCATTCAGCCCTATCATGTGAAGGATCGGGACCCTTTCAGTTGCCAATTTTTCAAGATTATCTACCGGATTATCTTTGTAAGAGAGAGCTTCATTATCATCTTTAAAACCATATTCTTTCAAAATAAGTTTCCACTCTTCAGGACTCCCCTTGCTTTTACCAAAACCACCAGGCCAGGATTTAAAATCGCACACCGGCGCTTCGGCATAAATACAACTGATCCGGTACGGATATTTTTTAGCAAAGTTGTAAACATAGAGACCTCCCCTGCTTATTCCTTCAAGAGCAACTCTGTTGTCTAACCTGAAATTTTTTGTCAGATATTTAAAATATTGATCCCAGATATTTACACACTCCGGACTTCCGTTTAATCCGTCTGTATTAATATAAGTTACAAAAAACCCTTCAGATAAAAGAATACTGTCAGTTTCGGTATGCCAGTCAGGAAACCTTGCATTCCAAACCCAGGGATTGCCTTCTGCAGGTTTATCAGGACAAACTATTCTGCATGCCCTGTCATTGAAAACAAAATCATACCGTACAAAACCTTTCCAGGTACTTTTTTTCCCCGGAAAATCCTGCATTAAAGTTTCATGTATCCAATTATTATTCCTGAATCCTGCATGTGCCTCAACCATAATATTTTGTACCAGGCAGGCAAATAATACCAATATAAATTTTTTCATTTTACTGACTATACCATTAACTATTTAAGATTTCAATATTTAGTTTTCTAAATATAAGTATTTCTCTTCAAGAGTTTTTACTCTCCCAATCACTGAAGATCTGACAAGACCGGCATTTTTTAAATCATTAATAACCTGGTTTGCCTGATCAGCGGGAACAGAGATAAGCAGACCTCCTGAAGTTTGTGAATCAAATGCTGCCATTTTGAGATTATAATCGATCCCTTCTGTAAAGCAGGTATCTTTTTCGGCATAATCAAGATTCCGGAAAGAAGCACCGGGGATGCATCCATCATCAATAAGTTTATATGTGTTGCCAATTAAAGGAACCTCTTTCATATTAATTACAATTGAAACACAACTGGCTTTTGCAAGTTTAAGTGCATGACCGGCAAGACCAAATCCGGTAATATCGGTTGCCCCTCTGACATTGTACTTTCTCATCACCTCAGCACCTGATTTATTAAGCAGCATCATTAATCTTTTGGCTTCAGTCACATCCTCATATGAAGACATTGAGAGTCGCTGAGCTGCAAGAATTACGCCTGTACCGATTGGTTTGGAAAGTATCAGGCAATCTCCCGGCTTTGCACCTGCATTAGTAATTATCTCTCCGGGATGTATATAACCGACAACTGCAAGTCCATATTTGGGTGTAATGTCATCTATAGTGTGTCCTCCTATAATCTTTACACCTGCTTCGGCTGCTTTGTCGCTACCACCTTTCAAAATTTCAGCATAAACCTCCATTGGTAGTTTTGTTGAAGGGAACATAGTAATATTGAGAGCAATAACCGGGGTTGCTCCCATAGCATAAACATCACTGATGGAATTTGCTGCTGCTATCTGACCGAATTCATAAGGATCGGAGCATACCGGGGGGAAAAAGTCAGTTGTAAAAACCAGAGCCAGGTCATCATTTACTTTGTAAACTCCTGCATCATCGTGGGTATCAATTCCAACCAGAATATTTGGATCTTCAGGCACCGGTAGAAACTTAAGAATCTCTTCCAGCTGCTTAGGCGAAATCTTAGCTGAGCACCCACCGGTTTCAACCATCTTAAGAAGGTCAACTTTCATATTAATTATTCTTAATAATCAGGGCTTTACCACGTTCTGAGATGAAGCCATAACCTGGGCTATTTCAAACATATTGCTTAAAGAACCTACTTTAATTTTTTCTTCAAGAGAATAATAATTGACACATGTTGCACAAAGTAGTAAGCCAACACCCATTTTCTCTATTTCCTTAAGATCTGCGATTACACTTGAATCTTCCGATCCTAAAGTTACTCCCCTGTTGTAAAATACCATTTTATTTGGCAGTACCTCAAGGTCTTTAATTGCTTTGATGAAGTTAGTTATCAGCAATTGACCAAGCTTCTCATCTCCTTCTCCCATTTTATCTGATGAAAATGCAATAATAAAATTACCTTGTGAAAAATGAGGTATTTCAGAAGTGCAATAATCCTCTATATTACTCTGAGCAGCAACAACTGAGCCTTTTGTTATTGTCAGAGTCCATACTCCCCCCTCCTCTTCAATTGAGAACTCTGTTCTATTATCTTTCAGAAAACGAGTCAGATTATTCAGAGAAGTCTGATTATCAGTCTCTACCTTAAAGACTTCTCCCTTGTCAGCTTCTTTTAGCGCCCTTTTTGTTGCTATGAGCGGAACCGGACATAATTGTCCTTTAGTGTCAACAATTCTCATCTGTAATGAATTAAATAATCAGCAAAAGTACGAAAGAATTGTTGAAATGTCAGGAAGTCAATAAGGCTTAATATTATTAGCAGCAAACTGCATCCAGCACAGATCAAACCAGAATAAGATCAGCATAAATCAGTGGGACAGGTGGTAAAAATAAACCAGTATTAGCAACTACAATCTGAAAGTAAAAGATGTAATTTTATATTCTTAAAAATTCAAAATGAAAAATATAATTTCAGGCTTATCTCTCCTTATTATCTTTTTATTTTCAAAACCGGCAGTGGCACAAAATATTTCTGATAAAAAATCAGTCACCGGTTCATGGATTGGTAAGATAAATGTTGGTGTCGTTTCCCTGAGGATTGTTTTCAATATTTCTGTTGTTGAGAATGATTCACTTGTTGCAACACTCGACAGCCCTGATCAGGGAGTTAAAAATATTAAACTGGGACCGGTTACCGCTGACGGGCAAAACATTAAAATATCTGCAGCTGCAATGATGGCAGAGTATAATGGTACTTTAAAAAACGATACTCTGATGGAAGGCATATGGAAACAGGCAGGCAACCCTTATATTCTTAATCTCACGAAACTCGGATCATCTTTTAAAATCATCCACCCACAGGAACCCAGGGCTCCATATCCATATTCATCGGAGGATATAACAATTAAAAACGAAAAATTTCATATTAATCTTGCAGGTACACTTACTATTCCTGAGGGTGAAGGTCCTTTTCCTGCTGTTATACTTATAACCGGATCAGGTGCCCAGAATCGAAATGAAGAATTAATGGGACACAAACCTTTCTGGATCATTGCTGATTACTTAACCCGAAAAGGTATTGCTGTTCTTCGGTATGACGACAGAGGGGTAGGAAAATCGGAAGGAGACTATGCTTCAGCCACTTCTGCTGACCTGGCAACAGATGCGGAAGCTGCTTTCAAATACCTGAAGAGTAATTCAAAGATCAATTCTGAAGCAATTGGTCTGGCCGGGCACAGCGAAGGCGGATTAATAGCTCCGCTAGTTGCATCAACAAACAGAGAAATTGCGTTCATTATTTCACTTGCCGGTCCCGGTATTCGAGGTGAACAGATAATACTGCAGCAGGGAGCAGATATAAGCAAGGCATTGGGGTTAGGTGAAGAAAAGATCAGGGAAAACTTAGCGACAAACAGGAAACTTTTCGCGGTTCTGAAAAAAGAGAAGGATAATGATAAAGCCGAAAAAGAGATGGCAGATCTCTATCTGAAGATTCTTCAGAAAAAACAGACCTCTGCAGAGGAAACAGAAAAATCAGTCAGAGAGTTAAAGTCTTCAATGAATACAAACACACTTTCATGGTTCAGGTATTTTATCTCAAGCAATCCGCAAATCTTCTGGAGGAAAGTAAAATGTCCTGTCCTTGCATTAAATGGTGAGAAAGATATACAAGTAAGAGCCGATGAGAATCTTACAGCAATAGAAAAGGCACTGTTATCCGGGGGCAATAGCAATATAAAAACAATGAAACTTGACGGGTTGAATCACCTTTTTCAGCATTGTAAAACCTGTCTTCCTGCAGAGTATGGTGAAATTGAAGAGACTTTTTCACCCGAAGCGCTCAGGATTATTGCTGAATGGATCCTTAATCTGAACTGATCTCTGCCAGTTTTCTCAGAATAGAATGTCCTCTGGCGACTATTCCCGCAGAACCTTCTCCCTGAAGCAGCATAACTGATGCTGACAGCTCATTTGCAAGTTCAGGATATTTTTGTGCAAGCCTGTAGAGTATCTCCATTGAATAAGCTTTGACAGCAATCGCTGAGAAACCTGAATTAAGTGCTTTGAAACAATGATCAGCAAGAATACCATGCTGCTGCTGATTGATTTTCTCAATATCTGTAAAAGCTAATATACGTAAAAGGGAACGCTGAGCACTCTCATTATCAATCTCATCAAGCTTTTCAATTATCTGTTTAAGGTGAGGATAAATTATCTCCGGAAACTTGTCACACACTTTTGTGAGAGCCCATGACGCATGAAATGCAAGCTTCCTTTCAGAAGAGAATGAATATTCAAGCAGTTTTATCAGTATCCCCGGGTTCTCAATAGCTGAAGCAGCTATCCAGTTAGCCTCCTTTATACTCATCATCCTGTTGATCATCGATTTAAGTTCAAGGTCATCAACAGACAGATCTTTCTCATTTTTTTCATTTTTCCCTACCGTCACTGCTATTTCTTCCAATCCTTCAATATACTCTCTGGCGACATAGACATCAGCCTCTGAGAAATCAGCATTTAAAAGATCATATGGTGCTAACCATCTATATGACAAATGCTCCGAGAGAACAGGGAGTTCATCGAGAGTATCACAGATAAAAGGAATGAGAAGTATCTGCTTGTGCCCATAATCATACTCCACTGGCTGAACCTTTCCACAGATAACAATGTCCATCGATAATTCCTCGTTTATCTCGCGGATAACAGAATCCTCTTCTGACTCATCGGGAGAAATTTTACCACCAGGAAACTCCCATTTAAATGGGTGATCAGTATTTTCGCCTCGCTGAACAATGAGAACCTCATTATCTTCATTTCTAATTATGGCACATGTAACCCTTATCATGATAATTCCTCAGTTAAAAGATCTTCATATAATGGTATCACGAGCAAAAACTCATACTTTTTATTCTCATGATCAATTTTACACGCATAGTGATAGAGTCCATTGGTAACAATAATATAAGGTACCCGTAATCCCATATTATAGCATACTATCTGGTCAAATACTTTGTCATCAATTTTAGTTTCAGGTTCCTTGCATTCAACTATCATAACCGGTTTTCCTGCCCTGTTATGGATCAGAATATCCACTCTCCTTTTCAGTCTGTTTAAACTGAACATCACTTCAATGCCCATAAGTCCTGCTGGATACTTACCTTCATTGATGAGATACTGAACAAAATTCTGGCGTACCCACTCTTCGGGAGTTAGTTTCACATACTTACGCCTGATGGAGTCAAAGATCATTTCGTTTTGCTCCCGCCCTGATATTTTGAAGGAATATGACGGCAGATTTAACTGTTTCAACTTAGTTTTGTATTTTTGAATTCTTAAACACTAATTTTTCCTGATTTCCAATTTTGAGCTTCTTTATGTTATAAATTGAATATCTGTACATTAACACATCATCACAAAATCGTACTACATAATTTACATAGGAGTAATACAAAGAATAACAATGAATTAAGAGTATTAGTTTTAAAATTAATATTACAAGCCTCTGCAAATATATTGAGATAAATTTAACTGAAGATACAATATGAAAACCAAAGAAGAAATTGTCAATAACTGGCTTCCCCGGTACACAGGTAAAACTTTAGATAGCTTTGGAAAATATTTTCTTCTTACCAATTATCTCTATTATGTCGAGTTGTTTGCAAAATGGCATAATGTTGAGGTTGAAGGAAAAGATAAAAATATGCCCAGTGCCACTTCAGGTGGAATCACCATAATAAACTTCGGAATGGGAAGTCCAAACGCTGCAACAATTATGGATCTGCTAAGTGCCGTAAGTCCTAATGCTGTGTTATTCCTTGGTAAATGCGGCGGACTAAAGAAAAAAAACAAACTTGGCGACCTCATCCTTCCGATAGCAGCTATCAGAAGCGATGGAACTTCAAATGATTATCTGCCAATGGAGGTACCAGCACTACCTGCCTTCAAACTGCAAAGTGCGATATCTGCTACAATTACCCGGTCGAATAAAGAGTACTGGACAGGAACAGTCTATACTACCAACAGAAGGGTATGGGAGTACGATGACAGGTTTAAGAAATACCTTGTTAAAACAAGGGCCATGGCAATTGATATGGAGACAGCAACAATTTTCACTGTAGGCTTTGCTAATGAAATACCTTCAGGTGCACTTCTTCTGGTATCTGATCAGCCGATGATATCTACAGGAATAAAGACTCAAAAAAGTGACAATACAGTAACTTCCAAATATGTTGAAATGCATCTCAAAATAGGAATAGATTCTTTACGGGAACTGATTGACAATGGCATATCGGTAAAACATCTCAGGTTCTGATTATGGCAATAACTTACGAAGAAATAATATCTGATCTGAAAAAAAGGATCTTTAAACCTGTATACTTCCTCGCTGGTGAAGAGCCGTTCTATATTGACCTGATTTCAGATTATATTGAGGAAAAAGTATTACCTGAAGAGGAAAAATCCTTCAATCAGATTATATATTATGGAGAAGATACCTCTATCCATTCAATAATTGAGACAGCCAGGCGATTCCCTATGATGTCAAGTCATCAGGTGGTGATCATTAAAGAGGCTCAGACTCTGAAAAAAATAGAGGAACTGGCATTATATCTTGAGAAGCCGCTTTTATCCACAATACTTGTTTTCAACTATAAATACAAAATACTTGATAAGAGAACCAAGTTTTTCAAAACCCTTGAAAATCATGGAGTCTATTTCGAATCCGGCAAGCTACGTGATTATCAGGTTCCGTCCTGGATTGAGAGATACCTAATGAATAAAGGAATTAAAACTGATCCTGATGCAAGTGCAATGTTAACTGAATACCTGGGAACTGATCTTCACAAGATAGCAAATGAGCTTGATAAGCTGATTATTACACTGCCGCCAGGAAAGCCTGTAATCACTACATCATTAATTGAAAAAAATATTGGCATAAGTAAGGAATACAATAATTTTGAATTACAGAAAGCAATCGGCGAAAAGAATATCCTTAAAGCCAATATGATTGTACATTATTTTGCAAATAACCCAAAAGATAATCCTATTACACTTTCTATTGCCTCACTCTTTAGTTTTTTCAGCAAACTGCTTACTTATCATTATCTTACCGATAAATCAAAAAACAATGTCGCATCTGTCCTTAAAGTAAATCCATTTTTTGTGAAGGATTACGAGACATCTGCATTGAAATACAATGCATCAAAAAGTATCCAGATAATCAGTCTTCTGCGCCTGTATGATATGAAATCGAAGGGATACGGTGATATCAGCAGCGAACCAGGGGATCTGTTGAAGGAGCTGGTATTTAAGATATTGCATTTATAAAAGGGACTGGAGCAGAGGGATGTAAGGTGATGTTCCCAATTAAATAGAATACGGAATGAACTCTTAATTCATATCTGGTGATTCCGGGAAATCAGCCCACATACGGTATTTATTTTTAAAACTTCTTAACACCTTCTTCCAGGTATTTCCAACTTTATTATTCATAATAATATCAGGTTTCACTTTTGCTATGACCCATGAATTTTCCTTAAGTTCACGGTCAAGTTGCCCGGCTGACCATCCTGAATAACCCAGAAAGAACCTAATCTGGGTACGGTTAATTTTCCCAGACCTGATCATTTCCCGGATAATATCAATGTCTCCTCCCCAGAAAATGTTTTCATCAATCCACACACTTTTAGGAATCAGATCACCAAGATTATGCAGATAATGAAGTGTATCAGGTGCTACAGGTCCACCCATACTTAACGACTCTCCCCAACCTTCAAAACCCGAAATTGCATCACTTACTTTTAAGTCAATGTACTTATTAAGAATGAAACCTACCGATCCGTCTGGGTTATGATCAGTAAGATATACTATACTCCGGTTAAAGAATGTATCCTGGAGAAAAGGTTCTGAAATAAGTATCTTGCCCTTTTCAGGTATCTTGTCTTCAGGCAGGATATCAAATAAATCAAGATCTGGTTCCATAATTAATTATTATGTATACAATTTAGCTAAAAAAATTGAAAAAAATATTTATCCTACTCAAATAACAGTAAAAACAGATCTATGTTTTAAATAATCCTGTTTTTTTAACCCGCTTTTATCTGAAAAGTAACAAATTCAATAATAATTAAAGTTTAAGTTAAGCTTAATTAAATTAAATAATAGTACATATCAGTAATAATTTATCTTTGTAATTGAAAACCGATTAATTAAACTGATTTGAATGAACAGACTGGGCGAAAGAATAAAGCGAAAAAGGGAAAATCTGAAAATGCATCTCAGTGATCTTTCAAAAAAGGTAGGTATAACACCGAGTGCATTGTCCCAGATAGAAAATGCTAAAGCTTTTCCTTCCATTGTTACTTTAAAAACAATTGCCGATGGTCTTTATACAACAGTAGGTGAATTGATTGGAGAAAATGAGACCCTGACTAAAAATCCGTTGATTAAAGCTGTTGAATTAAAATATGTAAAAGTCAATACAAGCGGAACATCTCTTTTTTTGTTATCGCACCATGATTATGGGAAACAGATGGAACCATACATGCTTAAGTTTACTGAGAATTCTGATTCATCTGATATTATGTCAGAACATCCGGGCCAGGAATTTATTTATATTCTGGAAGGTAAGCTTCTTATGACATTGGAGAATATCCAGTATGTATTGGAGAAAGGTGATAATTTTTATTATAATTCCAATATCATGCACCATATCAAGAACATAGGTAACTCATCCGCCACAATCATCTGGGTCATCACTCCTCCTAATATCTAATAGCTGTGCTTTAATAATTCTATTAATTGCTCCTATAATATTTCAAATAATTGTAAATTATCAATAATTACTGAAAAACATCAAGCAGATATTAAATTAAGATTTATTTATTCTATTTTTGCAATCAGATATACCTTTTTATCATAGCTTAATTTTTTTAAACATTACTTAAATATGGATACACAAGCAGTTGGTCTAAACTCAACAATCGAAAAACAGAACAGCAAAGTACTGGATATGTTGTCAGAAAGAGGCAAAAACATTTTCTTTCCCAAGCTTGGAATTATTGCACAATCAGCTCAGGCAAAGGGGAAAAGCATAAATGCTACAATCGGTGAAGCGGTAGAGGATGATGGCTCTTCGATGCATCTTTCTAAGTTTGATTCCTTGATAAGCCTGCCAGCCAATAGTGTCTTTCCTTATGCACCCAGTTATGGCAAAAAAGACATCAGGGATACCTGGAAAGAGTTCATCTATAAGAAAAATCCCTCCCTCGGGAACATGGTAATAAGTTCTCCTGTTGCAACGAACGGGATTACCCATGGAATCAGCACCGCTGCCTATATGTTTGCCGATGAAAATGATAGTGTTATCCTTTCCGACCTTTACTGGGAAAACTATAATTTAATTTTTGAGAACGGTTACGGTGCAAAAGTCAGCTTGTTTGAATTATTTCAGAACGGTGATTTTAATCTTAAAGCATTCTCGAAAGCGATAAATAGTGTAAAAAAAGACAAAGTAATTATCCTGTTAAATTTCCCAAACAATCCATCAGGGTATACACCTCTTAAAAGTGAGATTGATCCTATTGTTAATGAAATTCATAATCTGGCAGGAAAAGGTAAAAAAGTTATAGTACTAATCGATGATGCATATTTCGGACTTGTTTATGAGGAGAATGTATTCAAAGAATCGATATTCACCAGAATTGCAGATCTTCACGAGAACATTCTGGCAGTAAAACTGGACGGTGCCACAAAAGAAGATTATGTATGGGGCTTCAGGGTTGGTTTCATAACCTATGGCATTAAGAATGGTACACCTGAATTATATGAAGCTCTCGAAAACAAAACAGCCGGCGCAATCCGGGGGAATATTTCCAATATAAGCAACCTGTCTCAGTCATTACTACAGACGGTTTATTCCCACGAGGATTATCTGACTGAAAAGCAAAAAAAATATGAAATTCTGAGAACACGGTATACAATCTTAAAAGATTCGTTTAATAATTCAAAATACTCTGAATATTTTGAACCGCTGCCTTTCAATTCCGGTTATTTTATGTGTCTAAAACTCAAGAAGGGATTAAATACAGAAGAAGTAAGGGTACATTTACTAAACAAGTATGGTACCGGGGTAATTGCTCTCGGTGAGGTAATAAGGCTGGCATTTTCGGCTGTTCCCCAATCTAGATTACCAGAATTGCTGGAGAATCTATATAACGCGTGCAGAGATTTCGATAAACTATAACCTGATTATTTAAAATCAAACTTATTATGATGACACAAAATCAGAAATTAATTAGCTGGGTGAATGAATGGACAGAGTTGTGCCAACCCGAAAAAATTCATTGGTGTGATGGTTCGGAAACCGAAAATAAAAGGCTTCTGGATGAAATGACAGCCTCGGGGATGTGTATAAAGCTGAATGAAGCTAAAAGGCCAAATAGTTATTACTTTCAGTCAGATCCGAGTGATGTTGCCAGAGTTGAAAACAGAACATTTATATGCTCTGAGAAAAAAGAAGATGCGGGAGCAACAAACAACTGGGCATCTCCTGTTGAAATGAAAGATACATTAAAGAAACTTTTTAAGGGATGTATGACCGGAAGGACTATGTATATTATCCCTTTCAGCATGGGTCCTCTGGGTTCAAGGATTGCACATATTGGAATTCAGATAACAGATTCTCCGTATGTAGTTGTTAATATGAGAATTATGACCAGGATGGGCAAGGCTGTTCTTGATATTCTGGGTAATGGTGAATTTGTACCTTGCATGCATTCTGTCGGATACCCTCTGAAACCAGGACAAAAAGATAATAAATGGCCTTGTGCCCCGATCGAACAGAAATATATATCTCACTTCCCCGAAACAAAAGAAATATGGTCATATGGAAGCGGATACGGTGGTAATGCTCTCCTCGGAAAAAAATGTTTTGCCCTTCGCATAGCTTCTGTGATGGCCAGAAATGAAGGATGGATGGCTGAACACATGCTGATTATGGGTATAACAAATCCAAAAGGTATCAAAAAGTATTTTGCAGCAGCTTTCCCCAGTGCCTGTGGCAAAACAAACCTGGCTATGCTTGTTCCAACAATACCAGGATGGAAAGTTGAAACAGTGGGTGATGATATTGCCTGGATGAAGTTCGGGGAAGATGGGCGATTGTATGCCATTAATCCCGAGGCAGGCTTTTTTGGAGTAGCTCCGTTAACTTCAATGAAAACAAATCCAAACGCCATGCTTTCTCTAAGTGAGAATTGCATTTTCACAAATACTGCACTTACTCCGGATGGAGATATCTGGTGGGAAGGTATTGGTTATGATGCTCCTGAAGGAACAATTACATGGACAAATGAAAAGTATGATCCTAAAGGAGGAAAGCCCGCGGCACATCCTAATGCCCGCTTTACTGCACCTGCAAATCAATGTCCTGTTATTGATCCTGACTGGGAAAATCCAAAAGGTGTTCCAATTTCTGCATTCATTTTTGGTGGCCGCAGACCTACAACAATCCCGTTAGTGCATGAAGCTTTTGATTGGAACCATGGTGTGTTCCTTGGATCAATAGCCGGATCAGAAGTTACAGCAGCAGCAATCGGTCTTAAAGCAGGTGTGCGTCGCGATCCTTTTGCCATGCTTCCCTTTGCAGGATATAATATGGCCGACTATTTTAATCATTGGATAAAAACAGGAGAAGCTGCTAAAGATAAAAAAACCTTGCCAAAAATTTTCTTTGTTAACTGGTTCAGAAAGGATGAAGATGGCAAATGGCTATGGCCTGGTTTTGGAGATAATATCCGTGTATTAAGATGGATTTTTGAACGTTGTGAGGGTACAGCAAAAGCTGAAAAGACCCAGATAGGCTACCTTCCTGGTATTGAAGGTATTGATCTTAAAGGTCTGGAAAAAGAGGGAATTAATTTATCCCGCCTGTTATCCGTTGATAAAGAAAACTGGAAAGAAGAGATAGAATTAATTAAGGAACATCAAGCAGTATTTGGCGATCGTCTGCCCGTTGAACTAAAAAATCAACTAATATCTCTTGAAGATCGGCTGAGATAAAAAGATGGACTGAGTAAAGCCTTCAATCCTTTAACAAAAGAGATCCGGCTTAAAATATCGAGGGTGTCTCAAAAGTCAACCACCTCCCCCCTGACTGACGTCAGGGGTACTCCT
>CAZXFB010000009.1:0-119300 GCA_964639725.1 uncultured Rikenellaceae bacterium | reverse complement strand
AACCGTTAAAAACTTTTTCCATGGAGACACCTCTGTGCTCAGCAACCGAAAATGGATCGCGTAATTCCAGAAGTGCAGCAAATGTTGCTTTTACAAGGTTGTGTGGATTTGAAGAACCTTTTGATTTAGCAAGTACGTTTTTCACGCCGACACTTTCAAGAACTGCACGCATAGCACCTCCTGCTTTCACTCCTGTACCTTCAGAAGCCGGTTTGATAAATACTTTAGCCCCACCGAATTTAGCAAGTTGTTCATGAGGTATAGTACCATTAATAACTGGAACTTTAATCAGATTCTTTTTAGCATCTTCAATACCTTTTGCGATAGCGGTTGTTACCTCACTGGCTTTACCAAGGCCATGTCCGACGATACCATCTTCATTTCCAACCACAACAATGGCTGAAAAACTAAAAGTACGTCCTCCCTTGGTTACTTTTGTAACTCTCTGAATGCTAACAAGCCTATCTTTAAGCTCGAGATCGCTGGTTTTTACTTTTCTTATACCGTTTCCCATAATTCATTAGAATTTTAAACCGCCTTCGCGGGCTGCATCAGCCAATGATTTTACTCTACCATGATATTTATTTCCGCTTCTGTCGAAAACAACATTTTCAATCCCTTTCTCCTTGCATTTATCAGCCAGGAGTTTTCCGACGAGTTTAGCCTGTTCAATTTTCTTTATCCCTGTTTTAGCGGCTATCTCTTTTTCTTTTGAGCAGGCCGACAGCAGAGTAACACCTTTCAGGTCGTCAATAACCTGAACATATATCTGTTTGTTGCTACGGTAAACTGCAAGACGTGGAACATCAGCAGTACCGTTTACTTTTTTCCGGATCCTCAGTCTGATCCTTGTTCTTCTTTCCAACTTAGTTAAGGCCATGATTTTTTTCTTTAACCTGATTAAACACTAGCAGATTTTCCAGCCTTTCTTCTGAGCTGTTCTCCGACAAACTTAATTCCTTTTCCTTTGTATGGTTCAGGTGGACGAAGCGATCTGATCTTTGCAGCTATATGACCGATAAGTTGTTTATCGATACATGTAAGAGTTATTATCGGATTGCTCCTTCTTTCTGTTCTTGTCTCAAGTTTCACCTCACTGGGAAGTTGCAGTATAATTTCGTGAGAATACCCAAGGCTTAATTCAAGTTGTTGTCCTTTTGCTTCAGCCCGGTAACCAACACCAACCAGTTCAAGTTCTTTTTTATAACCCTGAGAAACACCAACGACCATATTTTCAATAAGTGCCCGGTAAAGGCCATGTAATGATTTATGATTCTTTGATTCAGATGGTCTCGACACAATGATATGGTCATCAATCACTTCCACCTTAAGGTCTTTATCAACCGTCTGAGATAATTCTCCAAGCGGTCCTTTCACTCTAACCACATTGGTATCACTTATATTTACAGTGACTCCTTTGGGCAGGTTTACAGGTAATTTTCCTATTCGTGACATTAAGCTATCCTCCTAATTAGTAAACATAACATAATACTTCACCGCCGATTTTCTCTTTCTTTGCCTCCTTGTCGGTCATTAGACCTTTTGAAGTTGAGATAATCGCAATACCGAGTCCATTAAGAACTCTGGGCAGCTCCTCTGTGCCAGAGTATTTACGCAGACCCGGACGGCTTACTCTTTGAATTTCTTTAATTGCTGGTTTTTTACTCTTTGAATTATATTTGAGAGCAATTTTTAAAACACCCTGCACACCGTCACCTTCAACAACCTTATAACTAAGGATATAACCTTTTTCAAACAGAATTCTGGCAATTTCCTTTTTAAGATTGGATGCTGGTGCCTCAACAACCTTATGACCAGCCATGATGGCATTCCTTATTCTGGTCAGTAAATCTGCAATTGGATCAGTCATCTTTTATTATTTAATATAGTTTATATTTATTCACTTATTACCAACTGGCTTTTTTCACACCCGGGATAAGACCAAAAGAGGCCATCTCCCTGAAGGTAATCCTGCTGATTCCGAATTGTCTCATATACCCTCTTGCACGTCCAGTTATTTTACAGCGGTTCTTCATCCTGTTAGGATTTGAATTTCTAGGCAACCGGCTCAAGCCAATATAATCACCATCAGCTTTAAGCTTAGCTCTTTTTGCAGCATATTTCTGGGTCATTCTAGCGCGCTTAACTTCCCGGGCTATCATTGATTCTTTAGCCATATAATTAGTTTTTAACGTTTTTAAAGGGTAAACCAAAATTCTTAAGAAGAGCATATGCTTCCTCGTCAGATCCGGCAGAAGTAACAAATGTTATCTGCAGACCCATTATCTTGGCGATTTTGTCGAGGTCGATTTCCGGGAAAATTATCTGTTCAGTAATTCCCAGAGTATAATTACCACGTCCGTCGAGTTTGGCATTTACACCTTTAAAATCGCGGATACGAGGAAGAGCAACGGATATAAGTCTTTCCAGAAACTCGTACATCTTTTCCCGGCGTAAAGTTACCATTATCCCTATGGGCATATTCTTTCTTAACTTGAAATTGGAAATATCCTTGGATGAAAATGTCTGAACAGCTTTTTGACCTGCTATATCAGATATTTCTTTAACTCCAAATTCAAGTAGTTTTTTATCGGCAATAGCCTGTCCGACACCCTGGTTAATAACTATCTTATTTAACTTAGGGACCTGCATAACGGTTTTATAACCGAATTCCTTCATTAATGCAGGGACAATCTCGTCTTTATACTTTGTTTTCAGTGCAGGTATGTACATTACTTGATCTCCTCTCCTGATTTTTTTGAATAACGCACTAATTTATCTTTTTCATTAAGTTTCTTCCCTACCCTTGTAGGATTTCCGGTAGTGGGATCAAGAAGCATTAGATTAGAGATATGAACCGGAGCCTCTTTTTTGATAATTCCACCCTGTGGTGCTTTAGCGTTTGGTTTGGTATGTTTTGATACCATATTAACACTTTCAACAATAGCTCTGTTTTTATCTCTGTCAACCTCCAGAACTCTACCTTTCTGACCTTTGGATTCCCCGGTTATCACCATAACCGTGTCACCCTTCTTTATATGTATTTTCTTCTGCATCGTTGTCTTTTTAGATATATTACAACACTTCAGGTGCTAATGAAACGATTTTCATATACTTATCCCGGAGCTCCCTTGCAACAGGTCCGAAGATACGTGTTCCGCGAACCTCGTTAACATTATTAAGCAAAACAACAGCGTTATCATCAAACCTTATATAAGAACCATCTGGCCGACGTATCTCTTTTTTTGTTCTGACTACAACAGCTTTACTTACTGTTCCTTTTTTTGCTTCACCTGAAGGAAGTGCGGATTTCACACTCACAACAATTTTATCACCTACCGTAGCATATCTTTTTTTGCTACCTCCAAGAACCCTAATGCATAAAACTACTTTAGCACCTGAGTTATCGGCTACGGATAATCTGCTTTCCTGCTGTATCATGATTACTTAGCTCTTTCGATTATTTCAACAACCCTCCAGGTTTTGGATTTGCTCAGAGGCCTGGTCTCTGATATAAGGACTGTATCGCCAATATTGCAGGAGTTTTCTTCATCGTGCGCCATCAGCTTCTTTGTTTTGTTAATAAACTTCCCATAAATAGGATGTTTTACTTTCCTTTTAATTTCCACGACGATGGATTTGTCCATTTTATTACTGACAACCACACCGGTACGTTCTTTTCTAAGATTCCTTTCCATTGATGATCTGGCTATTTAGATTTCTGTTTCAATTCTCTGTCACGTAATTCAGTAAGAAGTCGTGCAATCGTAAGTTTTACCTGTTTAACTTTCTGAGGGTTATCAAGTGGTGTAATTGCATGGTTTAGCTTCAGGCGAACGAGCAATGTCTTCTCAGTGTCAATACGCTCGAGAAGGTCGGAAGTACTTAATTCCTTGATTTCTGAAATTTTCATCTCTGTCAAATTTTTATTCTTGTTCGTAATCGCGTCTTACAATGAATTTTGTTGTAATAGGCAGTTTCTGAGCACCAAGTCGCAAAGCTTCTTTTGCAACCTCAAACGGAACACCTTCAGCTTCCAGCAGTATCCTGCCCGGTGTTACCGGAACAACAAAACCTTCCGGTGCTCCTTTTCCCTTACCCATACGAACCTCTGCAGGTTTTTTGGTAATAGGTTTATCGGGGAAAACCCGTATCCATAACTGGCCTTCACGTTTCATATGACGTGTAACTGCCTGACGGGCTGCTTCAATCTGCCTTCCGGTGATCCAGCATTCTTCAAGCGCTTTGATACCAAATGACCCGAATGCCAGCTGGTTGCCTCTTTGTGCATTGCCTTTCATCCTTCCCTTCTGGGCTCTCCTGAATTTGGTCCTTTTCGGTTGTAACATTGCTCAAATATGTTATATAATTATTTTTACTACTTTGAATCTTATTTCTTGGTTTTTCTTTTCAGGCTCTTGGTTTTAGCGTTCCTGGCTCCAATATTGGGGCTAAGATCTCTTTTTCCAAAAACTTCACCATTGCATATCCATACTTTAACCCCAAGAAGTCCGACTTTTGTGTGTGCCTCAGCTAAAGCATAATCGATATCTGCCCTAAATGTATGAAGAGGTATACGTCCCTCCTTATATGTTTCTGAACGTGCCATTTCAGCACCACCCAGACGACCCGATATCATTATTTTAATCCCTTCGGCTCCCATTCTCATAGTTGAGGCTATTGACATTTTAATAGCACGACGGTAAGAAATCTTACCTTCTAACTGACGGGCAACATTATTACTGACAATGTTTGCATCCAATTCGGGACGTTTAACTTCGAAGATGTTAATCTGAACTTCCTTTTTGGTTATCTTCTTGAGTTCCTCTTTAAGTTTGTCGACCTCCTGTCCGCCTTTGCCAATAATGATACCCGGACGTGCAGTATTAACTGTTACGGTAATAAGCTTAAGGGTTCTTTCGATAATTATCTTTGAGATACTGGCTTTTGCGAGCCTTGCATTCAGGTATTCCCTGATTTTAGTATCTTCAACCAGTTTGCCGGAAAAATCTTTTCCGCCATACCAGTTCGAATCCCAACCTTTGATAATACCTAACCTGTTACCTATCGGATTTACTTTTTGTCCCATCTGTTCTAGTTTGATGCTTTTTCAACTTCGTTTTTCATACTGTCGAGTACAAGGGTTACATGGTTTGATCTTTTTCTCAACCTGTAAGCTCTTCCCTGTGGTGCTGTCTGGAGTCTTTTTAAAGAGCGTCCACCATCGACATGAACATTTTTAACATAGAGATTACTCTCCTCGACCCTTACACCTTCATTCTTAGATTGCCAGTTGGCAATTGCAGAAAGAAGAAGTTTTTCGATCCTGCGTGATGCTTCCTGTGGACTGTACTTGAGGATATCAAGTGCTTTATTTACTTCCTTCCCGCTTATCATATCGGTTACCAGTCTCATCTTACGCGGTGAAGTTGGACAGTTTTTAAGGATTGCCTGGTATCTGCTCCTGGCTTCCGCTTTTTTCTGTTCGGCTCTGTTTCTTTTTCTTGCACCCATTTCTAAATGTTTTTCAATATAAACATTACTGATTATTTATTACCAGAGTGTCCTCTGAATGTACGGGTAGGTGCAAATTCTCCCAACTTATGACCTACCATATTCTCGGTAATGTAAACGGGAATAAACTTGTTCCCGTTATGAACTGCTATAGTATGTCCGACAAAGTCAGGTGAGATCACTGATCTTCTTGACCAGGTCTTGAGCACTGATTTCTTTTGTCCTTCATTCATTTCCAAAACTCTTTTTTCGAGTTTAAATTCAATGAAAGGGCCTTTTTTAATTGATCTACTCATAATATATCAGTTATTTTTTCCTTCTTTCAATAATATGTTTTGCGGAATACTTCTTAGTGTCGCGTGTTTTGAAACCTTTAGCAGGGATTCCTTTTCTTGACCTTGGATGACCTCCTGATGCTCTACCTTCACCTCCACCCATCGGGTGATCGACAGGATTCATAACAACACCTCGTACTCTTGGACGGCGCCCCTGCCACCGCGAACGACCCGCTTTACCTGATCTCTCAAGGTTGTGATCGGGATTGGAAACTGTTCCTATTGTAGCACGGCATGTTACAAGTACCAGTCGTGTTTCTCCGGAAGGAAGTTTTACAGTAGCATATTTCCCTTCCCGCGCTGATAACTGTACATAAGTACCAGCACTTCTGGCAAGTGCTCCACCTTTCCCTGGTTTAAGTTCAATATTATGAAGAATAGTACCCATAGGAATATCACTTAGAAACAGTGTATTTCCTATCTCCGGGGCAGCATCTTTTCCGGATATGACTACCTGGCCGACTTTTAGTCCGTTAGGAGCAATTATATATCTTTTCTCTCCATCTGCATAAACAACAAGAGCAATTCTCGATGAACGGTTAGGATCGTATTCGATTGTTTTCACTGTTGCAGGCATGCCATCTTTTTCTCTCTGGAAATCGATAACTCTGTACATCTGTTTGTGACCGCCACCGATGTATCTCATAGTCCTTTTACCGTTAACGTTCCTTCCTCCGGTTTTTCTGAGCGGTCGAAGTAAGGATTTCTCCGGTGCAGCACTTGTAATAGTATCAAAAGTGCTGGTAATCTTGTGTCGCTGACCTGGTGTTACAGGTTTTATCTTTCTGACTGCCATATACTATATTAAATATTGCTATAGAAATCTATTTTGTTTCCTTCAGCAAGTGTAACAACAGCTTTCTTGGTTGCTGAGGTTCTTCCTGTAAGAAGCCCCGATTTGGTATTACGGGATTTTATTTTCCCGCCATAACGCATCGTATTTACCGAGTCTACTGTAACTTCGTACAGCTCTTCAACGGCTTTTTTTATCTGTAACTTATTTGCGTTTTTCGCAACGAAGAAGCCATAGCGGTTAAATTTATCGCCCTGGCTCGTCATCTTTTCCGTTACAATCGGTTTAAGCAAAATATTCATTACTCAAATTTTACTAGTTTTCAAATGTTGCCTGCAAAACGTCAACTGCGCTCTCTACAAGTATCAATGTCGAAGCTTTCATTATGTTGTAAGTATTTAACTCACTGGCAATTATAACTTCAACCCCTTGTAAATTCCGGGATGACAAATATATATTATTATTTTGTTCTGGTAAAACAAAAACTGATTTTTTATTAGCAATATTCATGATATTTCCCATTTTGACCATCTCCTTTGTTTTAGGAGCATCAAAGGAGAAGTTCTCCAGAATAATAATATTATTTGTTGACGCCTTATATGAAAGGGCTGATTTTCTAGCGAGCTGTTTGACTTTTTTATTAAGCTTGAATCCGTAATATCTTGGTTTTGGGCCGAATATACGACCGCCACCTCTGTAAAGGGGATTTCTAATGTTTCCAGCACGTGCAGTGCCTGTTCCTTTCTGTCTTTTAATCTTACGGGTACTACCAGCTACCTCGCCACGTTCTTTGGCTTTATGAGTTCCCTGCCTCTGATTAGCAAGAAACTGTTTTGTATCCAGATAAATGGCATGATCATTAGGTTCAATACCGAAAATTGAATCGTTAAGATTTACTTTTCTTCCGGTTTCCTTACCTTCAATATTAATAATTGATAATTCCATTATTTTGTAATTATTACGTAACCACCTTTAGGACCGGGAACTGATCCTTTTACAATTAGTATATTCTCTTCTGCCATAAGCTTTACAATACGCAGTTCGGTCATATTTTTATTACCACCTGTACGTCCTGCCATTCTCATTCCCGGCAATACTCTAGAAGGAAATGACGATGCTCCCAATGAACCAGGAGCTCTTCCCCTGTTATGCTGACCATGTGTTTGACCGCCAACACCTGAGAATCCGTGACGCTTTACAACACCCTGGAATCCTTTTCCTTTTGACCAGCCTCTGATATCAACCAGAGTATCACTCCTGAACAGTTCAGCTGTTATCACTTCACCCTCTTTAACCTGTCCAACTTCAAATCCGGTAAACTCAATGAGTTTCCTTTTCGGAGTTGTATTGACCTTTTTGAAATGGCCCATTTCGGCTTTCGTAGTGTGTTTTTCTTTTTTATCATCGAATCCAAGCTGTACAGCAAAGTAGCCATCCTTCTCCATTGTTTTGATCTGAGTAACAACACATGGACCGGCCTGCAGAACCGTACATGGAATATTCTTTCCATTTTCATCAAAAATGGAAGTCATTCCTACCTTTTTTCCTATTAATCCCTGCATTTTATATTTCCCTTAACTGTTTCAAACTTTAATTTCTACTTCCACTCCGCTCGGAAGTTCAAGTTTCATCAGAGCATCAATGGTTTTTGGTGTTGAGCTGTAAATATCAAGCAACCTCTTATAAGATGAAAGCTCAAATTGCTCTCTTGCTTTTTTATTTACAAACGGTGACCGAAGTACTGTATAAATCTTTTTGTGTGTCGGGAGCGGAATTGGACCACTTACAACTGCACCAGTAGATTTAACTGTTTTTACGATCTTCTCTGCGGACTTGTCCACCAGGTTATGATCATAAGATTTCAGTTTGATACGAATTTTCTGACTCATCTTTAAAGAATTTTTCCTTTTGTAATTTCTACAATTTTATTTGCTATTAATGCAGGCACCTCTTCATAGTGCGAAAACTCCATAGTTGAAGTTGCCCTTCCTGAGGTAATGGTACGAAGTACTGTAACATAACCGAACTTTTCGGCCAGAGGTACTTTTGCTTTAACTACCCTTGAACCTGCTTTCGATTCCATACCTTCCACTTTGCCTCTTCTTCTGTTAAAATCGCTTATTACATCGCCAACATACTCTTCAGGAGTAACAACTTCTGTCGACATAATAGGCTCGAGAATTACCGGATTACATCGGCCGGCAAATTTTCTGAATGCCTGTTTGGCAGCAATTTCAAATGAAAGAGCATCGGAGTCTACCGGGTGGTATGAACCGTCTTTGAGTACTACTTTGAGGCTGTCGAGAGGAAATCCGGCAAGTGGTCCATTGGACATAGCTTCACGGAATCCTTTTTCAACTGAGGGAATATATTCTTTCGGAATGTTCCCGCCTTTAACTTCATTAATGAATTGAAGGCCTCTTACCTTATCATCAGCCGGCATCAATGCAACGGTGATATCTGCAAATTTTCCACGACCTCCTGACTGTTTCTTGAAAACTTCACGGAATTCAGTTGTGGTAGTAATGGCTTCTTTATATGCTACCTGGGGTGCACCCTGGTTACACTCTACTTTAAACTCTCTCTTCAACCGGTCAACCAGAATCTCAAGATGTAATTCCCCCATTCCATGAATAATTGTTTGTCCGCTATCAGGATCAGTTCTTACCTGGAAGGTCGGGTCCTCTTCTGCCAGCTTATTCAGAGCAATAGATAGTTTATCAACATCAGCCTGAGTTTTAGGCTCAATAGCTACACCAATTACCGGATCAGGAAAATCCATCGACTCCAGTAATATTGGTTTATTTATAGCACAAAGAGTATCGCCTGTTTTCAGATCTTTAAATCCGACTCCTGCACAAATATCTCCTGCTGAAATACTCTCCTTGGGATTCTGTTTGTTGGCATGCATCTGGAAGAGACGGTTTATGCGTTCTCTTTTTCCTGTCCGTACATTCAAAACAGTGTCGCCTGCATGGAGTATACCTGAATATACCCTGAGAAAGGCAAGACGGCCAACAAATGGATCTGTAGCAATTTTAAAAGCGAGAACAGCCAATGGTTCTTCATCGTCAGGTTCACGTGTTATCTCCTGGTCATTTCTGGGATCTATACCTGTAATTGCGCCTTTATCAACAGGAGAAGGCAGGTATGCAATAACTGAATCGAGAAGATTCTGTACACCTTTATTTTTAAATGCAGATCCGCATATAACTGGTACTGCGACCCCTGTAATAGTTACTTTTCTTAAAGCTGTTACCAACTCCTCAGGAGTGATTGATTCGTGATCATCAATATATCTCTGAAGCAAAGTATCATCAACTTCAGCAACAGTTTCAATCAGTTTACCCCTCCACTCTTCAGCTTCTTCGAGCAGCTCTGCCGGAATCTCTTCAACCTCAAACCTTGTTACAGTTGTATCATCGGGGTAAAAAACTATTGCCTTCATACTTACAAGGTCGATCATGCCCCTGAAGTTCTCTTCAGCACCAATAGGAATCTGTATCGGTACAGGGTGTGATCCCAGTTTATCTTTAATCTGCTGGACAACACTGAAAAAGTCAGCACCTGCACGATCCATTTTGTTAATGAAAGCGAGACGGGGAACAACATATTTGTTAGCCTGCCTCCATACTGTCTCTGACTGGGGTTCAACACCACCAACAGCACAGAATACAGCAACGGCACCATCGAGAACCCTGAGTGATCTTTCCACTTCAACGGTAAAATCGACATGGCCCGGAGTATCAATAATATTGATTTTAAAATCTTCTCCTTTATACTTCCAGAAAGTTGTTGTGGCAGCAGAAGTAATTGTTATACCCCTCTCCTGCTCCTGAATCATCCAGTCCATCTGCGCATTACCATCATGTACTTCACCCATACGGTGAGTACGGCCAGTATAGAACAGAATACGTTCCGTAGTGGTCGTCTTACCGGCATCGATGTGTGCCATGATTCCGATGTTTCTGGTATATTTCAGGTTTTTGTCCATCCCCTTGGTTATCCTCTTACTTTTTAATATCGGTTAAAACCGGAAATGTGCAAAAGCCTTGTTTGCTTCAGCCATTCTGTGTGTATCTTCTTTCTTCTTGTAAGCACCACCCTCAAGCTTATAGGCAGCCATAAGTTCAGCAGCAAGCCGTTCAGCCATTGAATGACCTGTTCTTTTTCTTGCAAAAGAGATCAGGTTTTTCATACTGATACTTACCTTTCTGTCGGAACGTATCTCCATAGGAACCTGGAAGGTTGCACCACCAACACGGCGGGCTTTAACTTCAACCTGTGGTGTTACATTATCAAGTGCCTGCTTAAAGATCTCAAGCGGGGTTTTTCCTTCGCTTTTAAATTTATCCCCGACGATATCAAGCGAATCGTATAATATCTGATATGCAAGGTTCTTTTTGCCACTATACATAAGATTGTTTACAAACCTTGTTACATAAGGATCATTAAATTTAGGATCCGGTAACAGAATTCTCTTCTTTGGTTTTGTCTTTCTCATTATCTTATTCCTTTAAGTGTTACTTCTTAGGTCTTTTAGCACCATATTTTGATCTTCTCTGAGTACGGCCATCAACACCGGAAGTGTCAAGAGCACCACGGACAAGGTGGTAACGGACACCCGGAAGATCTTTTACACGGCCACCCCTGATTAGAACTATGGAGTGCTCCTGGAGATTATGACCCTCTCCCGGAATATAAGCATTTACTTCTTTCTGGTTTGTAAGCCTTACCCTGGCCACCTTCCTCATAGCTGAATTTGGTTTCTTAGGTGTTGTGGTATAAACACGCACACAAACACCCCTTCTCTGAGGACATGAATCCAAGGCAGGAGCTTTGCTCTTCTCTACCAGTTTCTTCCTGCCTTTTCTAACTAACTGCTGAATTGTCGGCATATTTCCAATTATTTTAGCATTTAAAATTTACCCAAAAAAATGGTTTGCAAAGGTATTGATTTAATTTAATAATTTACAAACAAGTCTGAAATTTTTTTCAAAACAATAAATAATACATAACCTTATTACCTGGCAGTTCCCAAAAACCAAGCTCCTAAGCATGTCCGAAAACAAAATATCTTACGTTAAGTGTAAGTTATTAACAGGTTCCTTCCCGACTTTTCCCACCGAAAAATGTTTTGTAAACTTACTGCGAAAGAAAAACCGGTACTCCTGTATTTCAAAAAACTGCTGCAAAGGAAATAAAAAATTTGTAATTATGCTCTCTTTCTTAATGAGTTTTTAAAAAAATATTATTTTTGTCCCTTCAAAATCAATAAATAATAGATATTTTGCCCCCGCAATTCAAAAGGAATTTAAAAAGTATAAAATATAATCCACATCATTATGAAAACATACCAGACTGACCAGATTAAGAACATTGCCCTTCTTGGTAACTCAGGTTCAGGTAAAACTACTTTGGGAGAAGCAATGCTCTTCAATGGCGGTATTATTGAGCGCAGAGGAACAATTGAAGGAAAAAATACAGTATCAGACTATCGACCGATTGAACATGAAAACGGAAATTCACTGTTTTCTACTGTACTCTATTCCGAATTTCTCAATAAAAAGATTAATATCCTCGATACACCTGGTATGGATGATTTCAGTGGTGGTATTATTTCATCACTTTTTGCTGTCGATTCCGCTGTGCTGGCTATTAATGTTCAGAATGGTGTTGAAGTTGGTACTGAAATACAATTCAGACATGCTGAGAAAGTTAATAAACCCCTCATTATTGCAATAAACGGACTGGACCATGAAAAAGCCAATTTTGAAAAGTCTGTTGAGATGCTAAAAGAGAGATTAAGCAGCAATATCATTCTTATCCAATATCCTGTTAATGAAGGTGTTGGATTTAACTCAATTATTGATGCCCTCAAGATGAAAATGCTCCGTTATTCCAAAGAGGGAGGCAAGGCTGAAATATTAGATATTCCTGCTGAACATGCTGAAAAAGCTGCTGAAATGCACAGTTCAATCGTTGAAAAAGCTGCCGAAAGTGATGAATCCCTTATGGAGCTTTTCTTCACCAATGATACTCTTACTGATGAAGAGATCAGAAAAGGTATCGCTAAAGGAATCGCTGCAAGAGGAATGTTCCCGGTCTTCTGTATATCTGCGAAACATAATATAGGAGTTGACCAGTTGATGGAATTTATTGTCAATGATGCTCCCTCAATCAACAATTTGCCTGCACCATTAAATACTAAAGGAAATGAAGTAAAACCAAATCCTTCCGGGCCTGCCTCAGTATATGTTTTCAAGTCATCAATTGAGGAGCATATAGGGGAGATTAATTACTTCAGGGTTTTTTCGGGTAAAATAACTGAAAACCTTGATGTCATCAACAGCAATAACAGTTCAAAAGAACGTTTATCTCAGTTGTATGTATGTGCCGGTAAGAACAGAACCAGAGTATCCGAACTCAATACCGGAGATATTGGAGCATTTGTAAAACTTAAGAACACAAAGACCAGCCATACGCTTAATGTACCCGGAAATGACTGGAAATATCAAGGAATAAAATTCGCCGAACCAAAATACCGTGTTGCAATTAAAGCCCAGAGCGAAAGTGATGATGAAAAGCTTGGTGAAGCATTAAATAAAATCCATCTTGAGGACCCAACGATCATAATTGAATATTCCAAAGAATTAAAGCAGATCATAATTCATGGTCAGGGTGAATATCACCTTAATATTATGAAATGGCATCTTGACAATATTTACAAGATACCTACTAACTTCAATCCTCCAAAGATCCCTTACCGTGAGACAATAACCAAATCAGCCCATGCCGATTATCGCCACAGAAAACAATCCGGTGGTGCTGGTCAATTCGGTGAAGTACATATGATTATAGAACCTTATGAAGAAGGGTCAACAGAGATAACAATGCAGAAAATTAACGGAAAAGATGTTAAGATCTCTGTCCGTGATAAAGAAGAAATTACTCTTCCCTGGGGAGGTAAGCTTGTTTATGTCAACAGTATTGTTGGTGGTTCCATAGATGCACGTTTCATGCCGGCTATCCTTAAGGGTATTATGGAAAAGATGGAAACAGGTCCGCTTACAGGATCCTATGCCCGCGATATCAGGGTATATGTTTACGATGGCAAGATGCATCCGGTGGATTCCAATGAGATATCATTCAGACTTGCAGGAAGAAATGCTTTCAGTCAGGCCTTCAAAATTGCCGGACCTAAAATTCTTGAACCGGTATATGATGTAGAAATATTTGTTCCGTCCGACAGGATGGGTGATGTCATCAGCGACCTTCAGGGCCGAAGGGGTATGGTACTGGGTATGGCAAGCGAAAAACGTTTTGAAGTTATAAAGGCAAAAGTCCCTCTTGCCGAAATGAATAAATACTCCACTGCGCTTAGTTCAATAACAGGTGGCAGGGCGATTTATACAATGAAATTTGCAGAATATGCACAGGTACCGGGTGATGTTCAGGAGGCAGTGATCAAAGCATACTCTGAAGAGGAAGAAGAAGAATAGATAGTTGATATGACGGGAAATAACAGAGGGTGTCTCAAAAGGAAAATCAACCACCCCGTCATGACCCTTCGGGCATGACACCCCTCCTTGAAAAGGAGGGGAAAGTATTGATGTATAGCACATTAACTTTCTCCTCCTTTTGAAGGAGGAGTACCCCTGACGTCAGTCAGGGGGGAGGTGGTTGACTTTTGAGACACCCTCTCCGTTTTTTAACAGCCTCAGGCCATTTTTAAGATATCCCATACAAAAGCCCTTATTCCAACTTCTTCGTTTATGGCATCAATCTTTTTTACAACAGACAGCACCTTATCAACCATTTCATCATCAACAATAGTCAGAATACTTTTATTAATTTCTGGCCAGGCATGTGTTCCAAGGTGAGGAGGACCATTATTGGTACCCCTTCCCTGAACATTCTCCCAAAGGGAATAACCGTTAATTCCCAGTTTCTCAAGCATATATTCAACCTTTTCTGTATGAGCCTGATTGTAAAATATCATTATAGCTTTCATATTCAATTAATTATAATATTTTTTTACTTTTTACCATTCGTGTTGCCATTCATAAAATCAAACTCTGAATAGACTGCCAGATTTTTGTTACGATCGCCATGTTTTGCGAAAATAGCATATACCACAGGTACAATTATCAAAGTAACAAGTGTTGAAAAGACAAGTCCGCCAATAACAGATATTCCCATCGGGCTCCATAGCTCTGATCCTGATCCCTTGCTAAGTGCAAGCGGAAGCATACCGAGTATTGTGGTTGCCGAGGTCATAATAACCGGTCTGAGTCGTGAACGTCCGGAGATAGCAATTGCTTCATACAACTCATGACCTCTTTCGCGCATCAGGTTAATGAAGTCTACAAGTACAATAGCATTCTTAACAACAATACCTATCAGCATCACTGCACCGATACCGGAGATCACACTCAGAGCTGTATCTGATAAGAACAATGCAATTGCGACTCCGGAAAAGGCAAACGGAATCGAGAACATAATAATGAATGGCATCTTGAGCGACTCGAATTGCGATGCCATAATCAGATAAACAAGTACAAGACTTATCACAATCAGCATTGCTATATCAGTGAAAGCATCCATCTGCTCCTTTATAGCACCTGAAATCTGAACCATAACGCCCGAGGGTTTTGTAGTTCCATAAATTGCCTTCTGAACATCGATCTGAAGGTCAGTTAATGATCTCTTATAAGGTGTGAATGATACTTTGACTATACGTTCCTTCCGTTTACGCTCAATACTCGGTGGTGACCAGAATTCTTTTATCTGTGCAATCTCACCCAGCCTGATTATCTGCCCCATAGGATTAGTTATGCCAATGTTTTCAATATCTGTAAGTGTGCTTGTGGCGCTCTTCTTAAACCTTACAACGACATCATACTCATCTCCATACTGACGAAGTTTGGTAGCAGTCATCCCTTCAACCCTGTTTTTGACTGCCATAGACACTATTGCCGTATTCAGGCCATTAGCAGCCATTTTATTCTGATCAAATAAGATCTGAAGTTCCGGTTTGGATTTGTCGCGGCTTATTGAAACATCCTTTGCTCCCTCAATTTTTCTAATTTTTTCAGCAAGTTCCTCAGCAACCAGGTTTGTTTCTGCAATATCATAACCATAGATTTCAACGTCAACCGTACTCCCTCCGAAGCTACCCATATTATCTGTTGTGGTTACAGAAAAGTCTACTACTTCCGGCATTTTAGCGAAATCGGCTCGCATTTCATCTGCCAGTTCAAAGACTGATTTTTTTCTATCTTCAATAGGAACCAGGCTAAGGCTGTAACTTATCTTATGACTTCCTCCTCCTCTGAATATTGATGCAAATCCACCCTGGTCATCTGAACCTGTGGAGGTTGAAATAATTTTAACTTCCGGATATTTGTTTTTAATGAGTTCATCTACCTTAACAGAGGTCTTTAATGTCTGATCAACCCTTGTACCGGTCTGAAGCTCAAGTGTTGCAGTCAAACGCGATTCGTCAGCCTGCGGAAAAAATTCTGTTTTGATAACACCAAACAGGCTCATAGATGCTACAAAAACAACTGCTGCAATTATTGATACAGTGGTTTTATGATGAAGTGCCCATCGCAGAGTCTTCTCATAAAAATGGTCAAGTTTATCCAGCCATTTACGTATACTGCCATCATAAGTCCAGAATTTTGCATTCTTATCGATTGGATACCACTTCAGCAGCAATGCACTAAGTGTCGGAGTGAGAGTTATTGCTGCAAATACCGATGTAACAATTGTAATAGTTACAATCATTCCAAGCTGTTTGAATAGTACACCTGTAAGGCCTGTAACGAATGTCAACGGGAAAAATACTGCAACAACTGTCAGTGTTGTAACGATAACAGCCAGCCATACTTCATTGGTTGCATAGATTGCTGCCTCCCTGGGCCGGCTCCCTCTCTCAATATGCTTGGTAATATTTTCCAGAACTACAATGGCATCATCAACAACCATCCCGATTGCAATAGAAAGAGAAGTAAGTGAGATAATATTTATTGAGGCATCTGTTATAAACAGATAGATAAATGCAACTATTAATGAAATTGGTATAGTAAGGATGATAATGAAAGTAGCCCTCCATCGGCCAAGGAAGAATAAAACCACCAGAATTACGAATATCAATGCATACATCAGTGTTTCTGAAAGGTTACTGATTGATTCCTTGATAAATGTTGCACTGTCAAAAAGCTTCTGTATCTTAACATCGGGTGGAAGGTCTTTCACAAGGGTTTCAAGGTTCTTATCTATCTCTTTTGTAACCTTAACAGTATTACCCCCCGATTGCTTCATGATGAACATTGACATCCCTTTTTCACCATTGATCTTTGTATCGAACTTCGATTCGCGTATTGTATCCCTGACCTCAGCTATATCTTTAAGATAAACACTGGCACCATTGAAACTGCTTACAACAATATTCTTAACAATATCACTCTCAGGGAATTCGCCCTGGATACGTAACGGATAATCTGTTTCTCCCATCTCAACATAACCTGCAGGTAAATTCATGTTCTCGGCCCTGAGGATATTTCCAATTTGTTCAATTGTAAGATTGTAAGCTTCCATCTTCCTCGGATCAACATCTATATAGACTTTACGCCCCGGTACTCCTGAAAGAGATACCGATCCGACACCTTCGATCCTGTTAAGAGGGTTAACAATTTTTTCATCCAGTATTTTTTCAAGACCGGCATAACTCTCTTTGGCAGTTATTGCATAAAAAACTATAGGCATCATACTTGTACTGAACTTGATTATGGCCGGTTTCTCACAATCATCAGGCAGCAATCTCTCGACAAAGCCGAGGTTACTCCTGATGTCATTGGAGGCTTCATCGAGATTGGTACCATATTCAAAATTCATAAATACAACTGAGACATTGTCACTTGATGTGGATGTGATTTCTTTAAGTTTACTGACTGAGTTTAATGAATTTTCAATCGGTCGTGTAACGTTTGATTCTATATCGGAGGCACTGGCTCCAGGGTAGGTGGTCATAACCACTACAAACGGAAGTTCCATTTCGGGATAGAGATCCACAGGCAGCTGGACCAGTGAATATAGACCCATCACCATTAGCGCTACAAATATAAGGATGGTTGTAACAGGTCTTTTTACAGAGGTACTATATATACTCATTTTATTTATATTGAATTTCTATAACTATTTTACTACTTCAACTTTATCACCGCTAATAAGCCGGGATTGACCTTCAATGATAAGCTTACTGCCTGTTTTAAGTGTCTCCGAAAGGATCTCAAGCTGATCATCAAATCTCTTACCTATGACAACCTCAACCCTGTTGGCAATACCATTCTCCTCTACAAACACATATCTGATGTTGGTGCCTTCCTGAACAAGTACATTTGAAGCAGGTACAACAAAAGTTTCAACCTCACCGAGGTCCATTGAAACCCTTACAAACATGCCTGGCTTAAGAAGATCATTTCTGTTCGGAAGTTCCAGCTCAGCAATAAATGATCGTGTGGAAGAATTCACAGTAGGTGATACCCGGAAAACACTTCCTGTAAAAATCTCATTTTCATAAACATCTGCAGTTATTTTAGCTTTTAATCCTCTTCTGATCAACGGATAATACTGTTCAGAGATACCAACATTTATCTTAAGCGGATTTACCTGCATAACGGTAACAATAGCTGATCTTCCAGTTGCAGTTGTTGGAGCACCGGAATAAATCTCACCATCTTCAAAGTACTTTCCCGTAACAACACCTGCGAAAGGAGCTTTCAGCAAAGTATTCTCTTCCATAAAATCAACATTCGTTTTTGTCACATCATATTGTGTCTTCAACTGGTCAAACTGTTGCTGCTTGGCGCTTCCCGATTTAAGAAGTGTATCCAGTCTAGAAAGGTCTTTTGTCAGACTGCTCAACTGAAGTTTAAGCTGAAACAGCTGTGTACGGTCCATAAGAAAAAGATCATCCCCTTTATCTACTTTGTCACCTACTTCAACATATATTTTATCTACGCGTCCCGGTGTCGAAGGGGCCATATTTACCTCTTCAAATGGCAGGATGGTAGAAGTATAATCGATGGTCCTGGCGATTTTTGTCTTTGAAAGAGTTGCAACTTTTACAGGTATTGCTGCTTTTTCAACTGAAGCTGCATTGGCCTGATTGACCAATTCTGCATTTTTTGATTTGGATGAACAGCCAGACATTAAAAGTCCACTGATCAGAATTACCGGAATTGAAATTAATTGTTTCATTATTATTTATTTTGATTGTTTCTGTTTGTTAATTACATATTATTCAATAACTTATCTAACGCAAGCTTGGTCTGAAGCAGGTTCATGAGAGCAGACACATAGTTATTTTCCGCCTGCAGGTAAAACGAGTTTGACTGTGTAAGTTCCAGACTTGAAGCCATACCTTGCTTAAATTTATTTTCAGTACTGGTATAGACTCTTTTTGATACTTCAACATTTTCCATCTGACTTTTATACTGAAGGTTTGCATTTACAAGGTTATAACGGAGTTGTTTCTCCTGCAGCTGAAGTTGCTCTTTAACCATGTCTTTTGTATTTCTGGCTTTGTCAAGATTTATCTGTGCTTTTCTGATCTTTGAATACCTCTGTCCGCTAGCGAAAATCGGGATCGTCAGCTGAACCCCAACCATTGAGTTCTGGAACCACTGAAGATCTGATAATTTATCACCCATTCCGTTGGTTCCATAGTTGTAAAAACCAGCAAGAGTAGGAAGGACTGAAGCTTTTTGAGTCTTAAGAAGAAGTGATGATATTTGTTCCTGTCCTTCAATCAGCCTGTAATTAACATTTTTTGTGTGATCGAACTCCTGGGAAAGCAATGCTTCAACATTTACCAACGAAGTTATACTCTCAAGGGTTTCAGTAATTGAAATTTTAGTTTCGGCAGAAACACCAAGTTGAAACCTTAACAGGTTATAGTTTAATTCAATGGTTCTCTGAAGTGAACTCCGTGAATTTTCAACCATTGTAACATTTGAGATCATCTGATCAACATCTGTAGATTCAGCCATACCTGCTGAAAACATCGCTCTTGTTGATTTAAGAGTCTCATTTAAATTGGCTATATTCCCATCAAGGATCTTAAGTGATTTCTCAGAAACAAGTATCAGATAGTAAGCTGTACTTACCGACTCTTTTGTATCAAGTTCGGATTTTTCGAGGCTCTGTGTACTGATCTTCTGGGCAAGCTTGGATGTCTCTATACCTATATACAATGGGGCATTAAAAAGAAGCAGGCTGGCCTGTATCGTTGCACTTGAATTAAACTGAGAGCCAAATGTCACAGGCACCTTTTCAGTTTTTCCAAAAAATTCGCCAGGTAAAAGTGTTGTCATAAGTTTCAGGTTATCGGTAAAAGAACCTGTTGAGCTTACCTGAGGTAATGCTGACGAAATTGCTTCCCACAAGGCACTTTTTGATTCTTCAACTTCCATCCTGGCCGACATGACCATTCTGTTGTGCTGTAATGCATATTCCTGTGCCTCTTTAAGGGATAGTCTAAGCTCGTTTTTACTCTCCTGAGCCTGTATAATTCCACCTGCTATTATTGATAGGATTAAAACGGTGAGCAATTTTTTCTTTTTCATCTTAGTCTTTATTATATAAGCGTATTTATGTTATTAAATGTTTATTAAAATTTAGCTTCAAGCTTATCTATCAGATCAATACCATTTTGCGTTGATATACCCCTCAGGTAATTAATGAAAACATTCTTCATCACCTCACGTCTTGTAAAAAGTTCCAAAGGATATATATCCTGATCCATTACTAACCTTACACTTGAATATAGACAACGGTTTACTATATCAGGATTTATCTCTTTTCTGAATAATTTTTCCTTTATCCCCCTTTGAATCACTGTAATATTATCACGGTAATCAGGCATTTCGCATTTATTAGTTTTATTCATCAGAACATCCTGATGATATTTTTTAAGATCTGCCTGAAACGCCGGACTCATATTCTGAATATGATCACGGGAGCTTTCAAGAAGCTTAAAAATAGCAACTATTGCATTTTCAGATTCGTTAAGGATCCTGCTTACCATGATCCGTTGCTTCTCTGCCATCCAGCTAAGAACACCCATCAGTAACTCATCCTTATCTGAAAAAACCTCATAGATTGTTCTTTTTGACATACCTACATGGCTTGCAAGTGAATCCATTGTTACAGATTTTATTCCGTAAGTCTTGAATAATTCTGCAGCCCCAACTATTATGCGTTCTCTGATATCCATCTTTCTTTATTAATACAGATACAAAAATATGAAAACTTTATTAGTTTACAAAGTTTTATTAGTTTATTAACGGATAAATTCTGTAAAACCACGAAATTTACCGGTGAATGGAGAATGTTTATCAAGATTAAAAAGCTGTTCCAACTGTTGAACTCGAAAAGCACTCTTCTCAAGAGAATACATTTATAAGACATACAAAATGACAACTTCAAAAATTATTTACCAGGTCGATGCATTCACCGACGAACCATTTAAAGGGAATCCCGCAGGTGTCTGTATTCTTGATTATGAACCGTCAGTAACCTGGATGCAAAATATCGCAATGGAGATGAATCTTTCAGAAACAGCTTTTATTTTTCCCGGAGTTGATTGCAGAATAATCAGGTTTTACACTCCTGAGGCAGAAGTTGATCTTTGCGGTCATGCTACACTTTCAGCCTCCCATATTTTTTATGAAACTGGCATTGCAGATATTAATGAAGAAATCAGGTTTTCTTCCAGAGCCGGTGAACTTACAATTAATAAACATGGTGATTGGATAACTATGAATTTCCCTGTCTACAAGTTATCTGAGATGGATACCCTTACTCAATTTGAGAAAGTAACAGGTATAAAACCACTTGAATTATATCAGTCTTCAAACGGATGGTGGCTTGCACTGATGAAAAGTGAAACGGATGTCCGGAATATAAAACCTCATTTTTCTCTTATGAAAAATTCAATCTACGGAGATCTGATTGTGACATCAGAATCTGAAGATCCAGAATTTGATTTCTGTGTACGTTGCTTTGCCCCTGCTCTTGGAATAGATGAAGATCCGGTAACAGGTTCAGCAAACTGTTCCCTTGTACCTTTCTGGCATATGAAAACCGGGAAGGAGAATTTTGTATCTCATCAGGTTTCCAGGAGGGGAGGTATACTGAAGCTTGCACTTAAAGGCAACAGAGTTGAAATCTCAGGAAAGGCAAAAACAATCTTTAAGGCTGAATTGTTTGCATAGTTCCTTTATATTGTTAATCTGAAAACGATCAATTACTTTTATCATGAAGTTTTGACTGATACAAATTTCGTCCATCACTGAATTATTGAATTAATAGTCCCAAACTATGCCCCTTCTTTTAGTAGCCCTTGGAATAATTTTCCTGCTTGTATTAATTATTGTTTTTAAAGTAAATGCATTTATAGCATTTATCATAGTTTCTATTCTGCTGGGAATTACTGAAGGAATACCTCTTGCAAAAGTCGTCACTGCCATTCAACAGGGAATAGGTGATACTTTAGGATCACTTGTTATGATACTTGGCTTTGGAGCCATGCTGGGGAAACTGGTTGCCGACAGTGGAGCAGCGCAAAGAATAACATCGGGACTTATTGGTCTTTTCGGAGTAAAAAACATACAGTGGGCATTGGTATTAACAGGTTTTATTGTTGGAATTCCTATGTTTTATGCAGTTGGTTTTGTTGTTCTCATACCTATTGTTTTTACTATTGCAGCTTCAACAGGATTGCCATTATTATATATCGGAATACCAATGCTTGCATCCCTGTCGGTTGACCATGGATTTCTTCCCCCTCACCCTTCTCCAACGGCTATAGCTGCAATGTTTGGTGCAGACATGGGGAAGACACTTATTTATGGAATTATTATTGCTGTCCCCTCAATTATAATTGCCGGACCATTATTTTCTCGAACAATTAAGAAAATAAAAGCCAGCCCCATTGAGGAATTTGTTAATACTAAAGTGCTTACTGATAAAGAGATGCCAGGAATATGGGTAAGCATTTTAACAACACTATTGCCTCTATTTCTGATCGTGATTTCAATATTATCAACAATCATTTTCCATGAAGAACAGAAAATAAGAACAATTCTCAGTTTCATAGGTGACCCTGTAATTGCTCTTCTCATATCTCTTCTTATTGCTGTCTATTTTCTGGGTATTGCCCGGGGAATAAAAATTGGAAAGATTATGGATTCGCTCAGCCAGTCAATAGGAAGCATTACTATGATCCTCCTGATTATAGCAGGTGCAGGAGCGTTTAAACAGGTTCTCGTTGCAAGTGGGATAAATGACCAGATAGGGGCACTACTCAGCCATTCAAAACTGTCTCCGTTAATACTGGCATGGATGATTTCAGCTGTTCTTCGCATCTGCGTTGGTTCAGCAACAGTTGCCGGGTTAACAACAGCCGGTATTGTTCTTCCCCTTATTTTAAACGGTACCGTCAATAAAGAATTAATGGTATTGGCAATTGGTTCCGGAAGCTTGATGCTTTCTCATGTTAATGATGGAGCATTCTGGATGTTTAAGGAATATTTTAACTTAAGTGTAAAAGATACACTTGCAACCTGGACCGTAATGGAAACTCTGATCAGCGTTGTTGGTTTAATTGGTGTTCTGGTTTTGAATTTGTTTATTTAATATTTATAGAATTATTTTACAACATAATTAATTTTAACAAACAAAGTTTGAGTTTTCAAATTATATACTACTTATATTCAAATATTTAACTTAATTAATATGCAACAAAATCCCGATCTGCAAATTATTGAACTTAGGCTTGAATTACCGCCGGCTCCAAAGCCTGCAGGAGTTTATAAACCCGTTCTTGTAATAGATAGATTTCTCTACGTTTCAGGCCAGGGTCCAGTGAGATCTGATGGCACACTAATAACAGGAAAACTTGGCTCAGACCTGAATATTGAAGATGGAAAACTTGCTGCCAGGCAGGTTGGACTGACCATGCTATCAACAATCAAGACACATTTTGGAGATTTAAATAAAATTAAACGTCTCGTAAAAGTACTGGGGATGGTCAACAGTTCACCAGATTTTGAAAAACATCCTGCAGTGATTAACGGATTCAGTGAACTGATGGCTGAAGTATTTGGCCAGGAAAACGGGATCGGGGTAAGAAGTGCTGTTGGTATGATTCTTCCAAATAATATTGCAGTTGAAATAGAAGCTATCTTCGAACTATACGGGTAAAAATATGGACAAAAAGAATAAATCAGATGAGATGTGGTATTTAATCTCTAATACTGACGAAGTATATTCTCCTGCCCTTTTAATATACCCGGACCGGATAGAGCATAATATCAGGAAGATGATTGCAGTTGCAGGTAATACTGACCTGTTGAGACCACATGTAAAAACTCATAAAATGGCGGGTATTGTAAGGTTACAGATGTCTTATGGTATTCATAAGTTTAAATGTTCAACTATAGCTGAGGTTGAGATGGTTGCAAGTTGCGGTGCCGATGATATTCTACTTGCATATCAGCCTGTTGGTCCCAATATTGAAAGGTTTTTCCAGGTAAAACGGGCATTCCCAAATTGTAAGATATCATGCATCGTTGATACTGCTGCAGTGATTAAAAAATTATCAGATACTGCTGTAAGGAAGGGTACTGAAGCCCATTTATGGCTCGATATCAATAACGGAATGAACCGTACCGGGATAGTTCCAGGAGAAGAGGCTGAAGAACTTTATAAAATGATTGTTGACCTGCCAATGTTAAGAGCTGAAGGACTACATGTCTATGATGGTCATATTCGCGAGAAGGATTTTACATCCCGTCAGATAATATGTGATGAAGCATTTGTCCCGGTAACAACTCTTATGGATAAGCTTAAGAGGTCATATAATTCGCAAGTTTCAATTGTTGCCGGAGGAACCCCAACATTCCCGATTCATGCACTACGAAACGGAGTTGAAACCAGTCCTGGCACACTTCTGCTATGGGATTATGGTTACAGCAGTTCTTTTTCCGATATGGAATTCCTTCATGCAGCTGTTCTGTTTACCCGTGTTGTAAGCAAACCGGGAGAAGATCTTATCTGCCTTGACCTTGGACACAAAGCTATAGCTTCTGAGATGCCACAGCCAAGAATAAAAATATTTGGAATGGAAAATTATTCAATTACCGGTCATAATGAGGAACATATGGTAGTTAAGTCACCCGATGCATCAAAAATAAATACAGGAGATTATTTGTTTGGTATCCCTTACCATATATGCCCGACTGTTGACCGTTATGAATCAGTTACCCTGGTGGAGGATGGGAAAGCAACAAGACAGTGGAATGTTGATGCCAGAAAAAGAAAAATTACGTATTAATTCATATTATAAGAAGTGGAAAATATACCATTTATTTTCGATGGTCATCTCGACCTGGCTATGAATGCCATTGAATGGAACCGTGACCTCCGGTGGGAGGTTGATGAGATCAGAAAAAGTGAATATGGGATGACTGATAAGCCCGACAGGGCTAAGGGTACAGTAAGTTTGCCGGCTATGCGGAGAGGACATGTCGGTATTTGTGTCGCCACACAGATAGGCAGGTATGTAAAAAGAGGTAATAATCTTCCGGGCTGGAATTCTCCTGAGCAGGCATGGGCCAGCACACAGGGTCAGCTGGCCTGGTATAAAGCAATGGAAGAGTCGGGTGAAATGGTTCAGATACTAACCTCCCTTGACCTTGAGAAGCATATTAAATTATGGGCAGAGCCACACGAGAATACACCTGTTGGTTACATCCTAAGTCTCGAAGGTGCAGATTCAATTGTTTCAATAAATCATCTTGAAAAGGCATACAACTATGGATTGCGTGCTATAGGTCCGGCTCATTATGGCCCGGGTACTTATGCCCAGGGTACAGATTCAAAAGGAGGTATCGGTAGTAAAGGACGTGAACTTATCAGAGAGATAGAAAGAATGGGGATGATTCTGGATGCCACACATCTATGCGACGATAGCTTTTGGGAGGTTATGGATTTGTATAATGGACCGGTGTGGGCAAGCCACAATAACTGCCGGATCTTTGTACCTCACAACAGGCAGTTCTCAGATGAACAGATCACTGAATTAATCAAAAGGGACGCAGTAATAGGGGTTGCTCTTGATGCCTGGATGATGGTGCAGAACTGGGTCAGGGGAAAATCAGATCCTGTATCTAGTGGGGTATCATTGAAACTGATGGTTAATAATATAGATCATATCTGCCAGCTGGCAGGCAATTCATTACATGCTGCTATCGGATCAGACCTTGATGGAGCTTTTGGAAAAGAACAGTGCCCGTATGATCTTGAGACAATAGCTGATCTTCAGAAAGTTCCAGGATTGCTTAGTGAAATTGGTTATTCAGGGTCGGACATAATTAATATCATGAGCGGGAACTGGACCAGGTTCCTGAAAAAATATCTTCCAAAAATTTAGAAAATATTTCTGGTATACTTAATTCAATTTCGAGCAGTTACAAGAACAATTTATAAAAATATTTGTTTAAGTGGTAAAACAGATATTATGGATATGCAAAATGCCTTTCAGAACTTAAACTGGGTTGCTATAACAGTTGCTGCAGTAAGTGCTTTCGCTTTAGGAGGTTTATGGTACTCACCGATTATGTTTTTAAAGAGATGGATGAAAGAATTAGGGATCACAAAGGATTCAGGCAAAAACACTAATATGATTAAGCTTTTTTCCCTGGCGTTCCTTCTATCGTTCATCGCCTCATTCTTTCTGGCTATGTTCATTGGCTCCGACGCAGGTGCAGGATTCGGTGCTCTGGCAGGCTTTATGGCAGGATTCGGATGGGTCTTTACCTTTATGGGGATCAGTTATCTTTTCGAATCAAAAACCATGGCTCACTTCCTGATCAATTCAATCTATAGCGTTACAAGTCTGACAATTATGGGATGTATAATAGGAATTATGCAGTAGGAGTTTTTAGAAAATGTGCATCAGAAATCATGCATAGACTCTCATTGATTTTCATTCGTTTTGGATCTTTTATGTATCATTACCGATAGTCATCTTTTTAAATATTTTATGACTTATAAGGGAATAGAAATTTTTTAGGGTAAGAATTAATATTGCTATAATTCCTCACCTGAGCACACTGAAATTCCTTGTACCGGTTTTTAATAATAGCCTCAAACCAATATTTGTATATTTGAGAAACCTAATGCGTATCAGAACTCACCTGTATAAATAAACAGTTCCCCTGTATTCCTTGCTGTCATAATCAACACTATCCCAACCGTATGCCCGGACAATATAAAAATATACACCGGGACTTGCTTTAATTGCAGTATTATTGAAGTTACCATCCCATCCCGTGTAATCCTTCAATGAATTTCCCTTACTGAAGTAGCTGTAAACCTTCATTCCGCTCCTGCTGAAAATCTCAATACTTATTTGCTTTATAGATACAGGTTCAACAAGAAAAAAGTCATTCAGACCATCTCCGTTGGGAGTAAATACATTAGGTATGTCGAGATCCGAAGGATCAACAATTATTTTAGGTTCAAGCCTCAACGAATCAATACAACCCAGATCACTTTCAACAGTTAGCTTTACAGAGTATTCACCGGGAATATAATAAATATGCGGGAAAGGATTATCAAATATCCAGAGTGAGTCCTTGTTAACAACCCAATCCGGAGTTCTTTTACCTTCATCTGTTTTATCGCCAAATTCCCAGGTATACTTTTTTGTTCCTCTTATTGATTTATCTGTAAATAAAACTTCAAGAGGAGCTTCTCCTTTAACAGGATCAGCTGTAAAATCTGCTTTTACATGAATTGATTCATACAGAAATGATGATTCGCTCCTACAGGTAAGACTATCAGTAACTGTAAGCATGTAGGTTACGTCAACTAAAGGTGGATTAAACGTCTGAGGATTAATCTCATAATCGGGATATGGAATGGTCGATGCAGGATCTGACGACCAAAGGAACCTGAAGCCATTTGATAACATAACCTTCTTGCCATTAGCTGGATCCCGGTAATAAAAAGTATCAATTACTGCCTTGCCACTAAGGGCAACATAATCGCATGTGCGGTTCTGAAGGCGGGCTGAGGAGACAGGTTTGTCAATAAAAATCCATCCGATCAGGCTGGTGTCATAAACGCCTGCTTTGATAATATCAACCTTATAACCTCCTTCATTTAACCCATTTATCGATGATGTGGCAACACCGATATCTGTTTTTCTTGGAATATTGAAGCTTTTAGCAGCATCACTCCACTCGAACCACTTAAAATCATAAACTCCTGAACCTCGCGGGCGTAAAGCATTAAGTGTTCCGCTTACACTTCCTGTGGTATTACAGAATACAAAAACCGGATCTTTTACCTGGAGTGAAGAGGGATAGGATGTGTATCTGACAGAACTTCTACCGGGAGCCGACAGTTGGGCTACTGATAACAACGGAATCAGCATGAACACAGAAAAAAATAATGAGAGCCGCACTTATCTTACTTATTTTACTTTGATAACTGTTCTATAGCTTTGGCAGATGCTTCAAGAGTTGGTTTTACTGAAAGGTTTTCTCCAACAGCAGCCTTCATCCAGGTCTGGGGAATAAGGCGTCCCTGTTCAAATATTTTCTGAATTTCCGGGCCAAATGGTTTTCCACTGATAAATTTTTCAAGCTGGAACTCTATCAGGTGGCCAATAGGATATGCTGACAAATAAAGAGGATTATCGATCATATGTGAATAGACTGCAAGGATAGTCTCATCCTTTGTTCCAAAAACATCAGAAAAATACTTATTCCAGATATCTTTTGCTATACTCATTGCGGCCTCTTTTACCTGAACAGCACTTGCATCAGGATTCTGGTAAAGCCATTTCCAAAGGTTAATATCTACAAGGGATACACCCATAATCTCATAACATGACCATAAGTTATCAAGTGCCATCAGAGATTCCTTTTCTGAACCTGATTCTTTCATACCCAACAATTCAAGATCCCGCTTCTGAAAGCTGAAAGCGAGAGCCTCGGTGAAAGCTGTGTTTGGCACTCCGTGAAGCATGTAATAGTCTACATCATGAAGTGTAATTGTCTGTTCAACAGTATGTCCGAACTCATGTACTGCAATATTGAAGCCTTTGTAATCCATTCCTTTGGGCTGGATTCTTGTACGTAAAAGTGCAAAATCATTACGTGTTTCAGCACCCCAGGCATGTCCAGATCCGCGGGCTCCTTCAACTTTGATCTTACTGCTTATGAACTGTGCCTGATCCCTGTCCCAGTTAAGGGTCGTCAGCATGGAAGGCATCTCCATCTCGAATGCCCTGGTATCAGAAAAACGCTTTGTTGTTATAGCATCAAGTTTTTCCTGGGGAATACCGCTTCGTGCCTTAAATCCGTCATACCAGATATCAAATGGTTCAAGCGGGCGACCTAATCTTCCGGCAATAAGTTTCCCGACCTTACGTACCTCATTTGAACTGACCAGGTCAGTAAATAGTTTTTCCACATCTGCCACAGGTATCTCCAGACTCCTTTCAAACTGACGCTGAATGTATGTTGGCATCGATGGCTCATATTTATCCATTGCACTTAAAGCCTTAAAAAGATTGACTACCTGCTGGTAACGGGTATCAGGTTCAGGGGAAGCATCTGCAACCTTTCCCTCTTTTGTGACACTGTTTGAATATGGATTCCACATGTAATCTTTGCTGTTTATTACTTTCTGAGGGATAGTCTGGTCAATTATCCGTTTCATGACCTGGTATATCATTTTCTGTCGCTCAAGTCCCTTATCCTTATCGGCATATTGCGATTTCAGCTCATCCCTTATTCCCCAATGGCTGATAAGTTTAAGATTCTCAGGGAATAACCGCTCGTTTTTATCATTTACAAGATACCCTAACAGGATATTGTATTCACTAATGTAGCTGTCAGCATTTGCACCGGCACTGCTTGCCGCCTGTATCAGATCAGCTGGCACCCTCGATGTAAAAACATCTCCCATACGTGCATAGGCCCAATCTTTGCGACTCCATTTCTCACTCAATTCACTTTTTTCCTTTAGTGAATACTCAACGAAATTAAGTGCTGTTATAAGAGCAACTTTATTAGCGAAAAGGTCATCAGAGAGGTGAGCACCAGCATTAAAACCGCCAAAAAGCTGGTCGACTGGAGTAATTGCACCCCACTCGAGATCAACAGGGCGTCGTATATCCTTTGTTATCCTGGTGAAGTTCCCAAAGAGAATTTCAAATCCATAGGAGAGTTTTTTGAAAAGTGTTTCAATATCCTCATCTTTGGACACAAACTGTTCGAGGCAGAACTTTTCAAAGTCAGAATCAGTACCATCTGACTGCCGCCACAGATTTGCAACCTGTTGAACACCTCTTTCAATCCTGAATTTCGAATTCTCACCGTGCTTATCAATTAGTTTTTTAGATACATTTTGGATTTCAGCATCTGTAACAGGTAATCCGGAAATCTCAACGGGTGCTTTTTCCTGTTTGCAAGCCATCATACCTGAAAGTATAGCTATCAGGATAATATTTAATAATCTTTTCATGTTTTAATATGTATGTGATTAATAAAACAGATGCAAATTTAGCAATTATTTAAGAGGCAAACTAACACATATGATTACCTGTACTATTAACCATCTTATTATAGTTTAAATAATAAATCAGGATCAGTCGCAATGAAAAACCTCATCCATATTGGCCCACCATTCCCCTTCAGCACGGCTATCTACCGGTGATTGCATTGGCATCATTATTGCCCACCATTCCTGAGTTTTGGGATGGAGTGCCATTCTTGCCATATCGGATTCAAAATCGACACCGGTATATTCGAAATATGCAAAAAGAAGTCCATCCTTATAAAAAATCGAAAAATTGCGGATACTGCATTCGTTTATCATTGCCAGGACTTCAGGCCATACCTCCTGGTGGAATTTTTTATAACGCTCTAAGTCCTTAGGTTTCAGACCTATTAACTGACCAAATCTTTTCATTACGTTTAAATTAATAATTTAAAATTAAATTTCTCAAATGATTCTGAACTGGCAGAATATTATTCATTAAGTAACATGACTTCATATATTCCTGGTGTTCTGTTAAACGAAGAAATTACCAGTCTTATTATCTGTGCATTTACAGCTGGGAATTTTATCTCTGCCTTGTTCCCGATTGAATTACCCTTATAAATTGATTTCCAATCATTACCACTTTTCACCTGCAGTTCAAAAGCTTTTATATTCTGTCCGCTCTCATAAATAACAGCCTTTGTTATTTTTTGAGGTTTCCCGAGATCTATTTCAGCCCATGGCGCCATGTCATCATTCGATGGTTGCCAGTAAGTTCCAACCCAGTCTCCATTGTTTATAGATTTGATATCTGTCCAACCCGGATTCGGATTGCTTGAGGAGGTAACCTTCTTTAGAAAAGATAAGGATTGAGGATTCACATCCATCGGTTTAATCTCCATTACATTACCGGAAACTTCAATTTCAACAATAGTATTTACTGGTTGCAGTAACCTTCCATCAAACTTAATTAAATACTCATCATTCTTTTTGTGAAAGGTTACTTTTCCCACACCTGCAATAGTACATTTCATAATCTCCATACCAAAATCTGGCAGAACTATTTCAGGGGAATTACCAAACCATTTAAGAATATGCAAATAAATCTTATTGCCTTTCCTGGTACTTACTCCCCAGTCTGATGGTTTAAAAGGTCCACCTCTGGTTCCGTAAACAGAGTATCCGTATACCTTCAACCAATTGCCCATCTCTTTTAATCTTTCAACCTGAAGGGGTTCAATGGTACCGTCAGGTTTTGGTCCGACATTGAAAAGAAGGTTTCCTCCGCCACCTGCTGACCTGATGAGACTATGTAAACATTGTTCAGCCGATTTTACTTCATCATCAGGCTTCCATGCCCACTGTCTTGCTATGGTCATACAGGTCTCCCATGGCCTGTCAATCTGAAAACTTCCGACACGTTGTTCCGGTGTATCAAAATCACCTGTGGCTCCTGTCCTATTGTTCACAATAATATCTGGCTGAACTTTACGTATATGATCTATAACTCCCTGTCCTCTTACAGAATCAAATTGCTGGGGAACATCGTACCACATTACAAGAAGGGGACCATAGTTTTTAATTATCTCAACTGACTGGTTTTTCAGATAATCCGTATATCTGTTGATATTGAATGTTAAACGTTTAACACCACCTCCGGGGCTCGTTAACGGAAAGTCAGGGTGATGCCAGTCGCAGGTTGAATGATAAAATCCAAGAGCCATTCCTTCCTTTTTGCAGGCTTCCGATAATTCCTTCATTACATCTCTTTTAAAAGGAGAGTTCATGATATTAAAGTCAGAGAATTTAGTATCCCACATGCAAAAACCATCATGATGCTTAGACGTGAATACTATATATTTCATCCCTGCCGCTTTTGCTGTTTTAACCCATTCAAGAGCATTGAAATTAACAGGATTAAATTGCTTATAGAGTGCATCGTATTCCTCCACAGGTATTTCCCTTCCCCGCGACCACCCGATTTCTGTTCCTTTTAAACTCACAGGCCCCCAATGAATAAATAGTCCGAAATGTGCATCTTTCCACCATTCAAGCCGCTCTTCCTTTGAGGAAAACGTCTGGCTTGTGAGAGTTGCAAAATATGCTATAGCCAACAAGGACAATACAAGTTTTTTCATTGTATTTATTTTATATCAATAATGAATATCTATATTTTATTAATAGTATTGAATTCCTTCACAGCCTTGAACATTGTAATAATATTCCCCGGAGGAACATCAGGAAGTATATTATGCACTGTATTAAAAACAAATCCTCCTCCCTTTGAAAAAATTTCCATACGTTCGAGCACCTGTTCCCTTATCCTACCCTGATCGCTCCCGTTTAAAACACCCGCTGTTTCAATTCCACCACCCCAGAATGTACAAACATCACCAAACTCTTTTTTCAGAAACCCAGGTTCCATTCCAAATGAATTTGTCTGAACAGGATTAAATATTTCAATTCCGGCATCTATCAGATCAGGCATAAGAAGTGATATAGAACCGCATGAATGAATAAAAGTATGCATTTTGCTATGTGTTTTAGCAAAGTCACATAAGATCTTATGCCTGGGTTTGAAAATCCTTCTGTAAGTATCAGGTGACATGAATGGCCCTGTTGTCATTCCAAGGTCATCACCAAAACGAATAATATCAGCAATGTCGCCGACAGCATTACATACTTTTTCAAGTGTGGAAAGATGTCTCTTCATCAACTCATCAAGAAGCTTTTCAACATTGTATTCATCTCTCACGAGATCCATCAGGAAGTTGTCGATCCTTCTCAGAAAAGTTCCCCATTCGAACAGGTTGCAGCCGCACACCATAAGCAGGCATTTGTCTGTTTCACGCCTCAGAAAGAGTGCCTTTTCACGGAGTTTCTGCCAGAAGTCAGGATCCCCGGCATGGTCCCACGGACTATGAGCGTGACGAGCCCACATAATCCGGTGCATCTCAGCATCGAGACCTGAATAATCTGATGGATATCCATCGGCATATGGAAAATAGGTCTGGTCGAAGAATGTTGCTCCAACCGGCATTTTTGAAAGGATTCTACTTCCATCATCATCATAGGTCAGAAATGAACCGTCTGCCTGAGCCACCGGATTATACCATGTTGGATAAAATGCAGCGGCCCCATTCACAAGAAGTGTCGGCTTCCACTCTCCCGGTTTATCATTAAAGGCCCGGCCAATATCAATAACATCAACATCAAACATATCAAGAATATAATCATCAGGCTGAGCCAGTTGCTGGACAACATCATAAATATATACAGGAAGGTCATCTCTTCCTATGTGGTGAACAAGATTACTGTACGCGATAGCTGAAATACCAGAACTCGGAGTCGCACTCAGGTCAACCGGAACTCTGTCAGATCGCTGATGTGCTATTGTTGCCAGAATTCTTTCACGTGATGTCATATAGATCAGATTTCAATAAACCGGTTATATCAGTCAGTTCAATTTTACAATGGAATTAAACTTTAGCTGAACAGGCCCAATCAATCCTGATTGAAGCGAAGAGCCTTTATATCTTGTCGGAATAGTGAGATAGTGATTTGCCAGTGTGTTATAAACAAGTACCTCAATTTTGTTTTCACCTCTCCTTACCCACTCTGAAATATCTGTTTCCCAGGGGGAAGTGACTATGATTCCAGCCAGTGAGCCGTTTACATGGATTTCTGCAGTAGCTGCAACCTTACCAAGGTCAATCAGCACTCTGGAATGCGATTCTATTTCAGAAAGAACAACCTTTTTTCTGTACCATGCACCTCCAGAATAGTTTTCCAGAACTGAGCCCTTTGACCAATCTCCTGTCCTGGTTATTCCGGCACCACATGTAACAAGTACAGGCTCAGGAAGAGCAGAACCACCATAATCTCCAATGGTTTGTACCACACGAATAGCAACAACTGACTTTTCCGGAAATAAATTTCCGGACTCTGCAATATACGTGGAAACAGGTCCTGTTGAAATGGTTTTCACATTCTGACTTTTTCCATCGATCCATACTTTAATGTCTCCGCTAGTGGCCCTTATTGTCATACTTTTTAATCCAGGTGGCGCGATGAACCTGTACCAGCAGGCTGCGGGTTTTTCGGAAGGATATATGTCGAATTTAATTCTACCTGTGTTATTCCACCATTTCATTGACAAAGGAGTTCTTTCATTCAGAGTGGCGTTATTTTTATCCAGTAATACAAAGTGCCCTCTTCCAGCTTTGTCATATCGTAACAATAGAGGATTGGATCCTTTTTCAAGCACCAGTCTCGTTCCGTTTTCTGCTTTCACTCCGTTTAAATAAAAAGATGAAGGAGATAACCCTCCTGAATCGACTGTAACCTCTGAAATATTTTCTGAATAGGCTGAAGTCCACAGGTAATAAAGAGATCCTTCCTTCTCGTTCAGGTATTCGAGCTCCCCCTGAACGACAGTCTGTTTCCCGAGACAAATGAAATCATTGGATATTACCTCTTTCAGACCATGATATCCCTGAGGCCCCGGATCCCCCTCAAAACCGAAACGCCAGGAAAAATCATATGGAGCCCAGAAATAAGATCTTCCATTTATTATGACCGGTTTGGAGGGATCTACCTGAACCAGGCCAGATAACTCACTTTCAATGTTATCTATATCAGAAGATCTTGGGAGTGGTCCGAGTCTCCAGAATTTTTGTCCGAAACTACTTGATACTCTTACCCATTTTGAATCATTAAAATCCGGAAGTTCCCAGCCCTTTGAACCGGATTTCTCTTCAGCATATCTGAAAATTCTTGCTTCTGCTCCTATCATCTGTTCTGTTACAGGTAACCTGAAATCGCCCCACTGGTTGTTCATTGTTGGCTTCAGTTCAAATTCCCAGTTACCATCCAGCATCAATGAAGGCGGATTGGGCAATGCCTCCCCTGACAGATTAAATACTTCTCCCCTGATACTGACATTTGTTAATTTCTTACCCCCGGATAATGCAAATCCTGTTACTTCAGGTTTGCCTTTGACAATATTTAACGATGCCACTTCATTCAAATCAGTGGAAACAATCTCAACCTTCTCATTATCCGGAGAAAATACAATGATCTGGGCACTGGTTGAATCCATTGGCATCTTTACCTTTGTTCCTCCGGATATTTTTTTCACTTCATATAATGGCAGGGTATTTCCAGACCAGGGATCCCATATTTCTGCTTTTCCGGATGATCTGAAAGTCACCCATGAATTTTTAGTTGCACCCATGACCATATATAGATCTCTGAAACCTGCTTTTCTGTACATAAATTTTACCTTGTCATCTGACTGAACATTTTTTGGTAAGAGAAGATTAATCTGCTTCACAAGCTGACTTGAGTCATTAATATAGAGACCTAATCCGCCTGATTTATCGTTTTGAATTACAAAATTTTCAGCTGATTTTATTTCAGTAGCGGAGAAACCAAACAGTTCCCTTACAATGCCATTTAGTAAAGGATCAAATGCACCGGCCCGGTCACTTGCCTCGGGTAACGAGCCAATGGCTATTACAATACCTCCGTTATGAAATAATTCCTGAGCTTTGGCTAAAGTTGACCATCTAATAGCTTTAAGGGATGGCAGTATTAAGACCTTGAATGCCTGATCTGATACATTTAGCCGGCCATCAACTATCTCCGACCTGATGACAGACTGGTCATCCATAAATATAAAGTCATATCCGTTATTAAAAAGATCTGTACCCGATTTAAAAGCAATATTGGTTGCCCTCCTTTCATCCATTTTTGCCTGAACCGTACTTACCGGATACATTATTGCAATATCAGACTGAAGTACTCCCTGACTTAAAAGGTAAGAGAGTCTTTCAAAATACTTTAGAAAAACGGTCATATGGTCCCAGTATGGCATTCTGAAATGGTAACAGGGAGGCGCCCATTCCCAGTAGCTTCCATGGGTGGTATAATATAATCCATGTAGGTTCAGAAGGTTACAACCATACAGATAATTCTCATTCGTTGCAAACATGATTTGTTCGGGGGTTGCTCCCCAACCAAGACTGTGATAACCCTCAAGCCATACACGGGGCCTTTTATACAGAGCTGCAATTGAACTTGAAACTTTACCTTTAATCAAATCAGCTTTCCCTGAAGGTGTATCATGACCCGGAGCAGTATACCATCGGTTTGCCCTGAAATTATCACCATACTCACCCGGCCGTCTCCCTCTTCCTTCAGGATCACATCCGTAAATTTTGCCACGGCTCCAGTGCCAATCAAAAATAGGTTTGAAATATCTCTCTTCTGTCAGTCTGACTTTAATATCCATGAAATCAAGAAGTACTTTAGTTGTTAACGGACCAATATCTTTGAACATACCCGGGAGTAACTCAAAGAGATCATAACCTTTATCTTTTTTGAATACTTCATTAAAGTCATCTACCCATATCAGATCTCCGACACCAAACTTAAGCTCATCCTGAAAAAAATAGTTCAACCATTCTGAAGAGCGGTCGGATGTATGGTCCTCGAATGGCTGGAAAAATTTATCAATGACAGTTTTACCTGACAGGATGTGCATCGGATTCAGAGTCCCGGGCTGATATCTGACTGAATATATCCATATTTCATTGTAATCCTCTTCCGGAATCCAGCTTAAAATGTTTTCTTTTACAAAAGGGGTCAATGATTTCCCTCCGGGAGTAATTTTACCATCTTTTACCGGATATACCCAAACCTGAATTCTATTATCCGGAAGTTTATAAGAAACCCTTTCTCCTTTTTTTACAGTGAGTATTGTATCAACCAGCAATTCCTGCCCCTGTATCTCATGGATCGAATATATTATCCTGTTAAATAGATTCACACTATTCGGCCAGTCGATTGTATAACCACTCATTCCAATACCCATTGATCGTTTTCCGGCCTCATCAGCAGCAAACTTCCACATTTCCCACCACCTGTCAGTAAATACATCAGGTTCTCCCGGATAGGTTGGTAATCCTATACTGTCCTTGTGGATATAATTTATCTGCATACCGGTAATTCCCTTTTTTTTAAGCTCTTCGATCTGCCATAATAAACGGTTCTTGTCGAGAGGGTCCCCGCTCCACCACCAGAAAGGTACTTCTCCATAACCGACCGGAGGCGATTTAAATCCTTGTAAAACATCCAGATCCGCATTCCGGCTTGGGAATCCATGAGCAGGGCCAGCCGGTACTCTCAATAAATCAGGATTGCTGTATTCAATTGTTTTCAACATGTCCTGCCTGGTATACTCCTTCTGAACCTGACCTTTCAATATGAAAACCGGGAAAAACAATAGAATGGGAATAAGTTTCAACTTCTTCATGCTAATTCTATTACAATAATATAGGCAGATACAAATCTAATTTAAATTTATATCAAATTTTTGAGACTCCTTCTCCCAAATTACTGAGTGAAAAATATTTGTTGATAAATTATCTTAATTTACTTTCCGGGGTAATGAATGAGTATTCATGTTATTATTAAATTTGGCGACCCGGAAAGCAGTAATTCATAAAATAAATGAGAAAAGAGTACCTGGAGGATCTTAATGAAGCCCAGCAACAAGCAGTAACTAATACAGAGGGGGCTTCGCTTGTGATTGCAGGTGCCGGCGCAGGAAAAACAAGGGTACTTACTTACCGTATTGCCCATATCCTAAATAAAGGAGTTCCTGCAAATAAAATCCTTGCCCTGACATTTACGAATAAAGCAGCCAGGGAGATGAAAGAGAGGATTGCAAAAATAGTCAGCCCTGAAATAACCAGGTATCTGTGGATGGGGACTTTTCACTCAATTTTTGCCAGGATACTAAGGCTGGAAGGCGACAAGCTGGGTTACAAATCAAATTTCACAATCTATGATTCCAGTGACTCCAAAAGTCTTATCAGATCTATCATAAAAGAACTCAACCTTGATGATAATATTTATAAACCCGGAGTTATATCGGCAAGGATATCGGCTGCAAAGAATAATCTTGTTACTGCCAGTATGTATTCATCTGACAGACAAATGAATGAATATGACAAGGGAAGCAGAATGCCTCTTTTGTCAGAAGTCTACAAAACTTATGCTGTAAGGTGTTTCAAAGCCAATGCAATGGATTTTGATGATCTGTTGTTAAATACAAATATACTCTTCAGAGATTTCCCGGTTGTGCTCTCCTCTTACCAGAATAAATTCAACTATATACTTGTTGATGAGTATCAGGATACAAATTACTCGCAATATCTCATAGTTAAAAAGCTCGCTGCAGTTCATCAGAATATCTGTGTTGTGGGTGATGATGCCCAAAGCATATATTCATTCAGGGGGGCACGTATTGAAAATATCCTTGATTTTAAAAACGATTATGGAGATTATCAGCTTTTCAAACTTGAACAGAACTATCGTTCCACGCAAACCATTGTAAATGCAGCCAATACAATAATTGCCAATAACGCAGGGCAGATCGAAAAAAAGGTCTATTCGATGAATGAAACAGGAGAAAAGATACAGGTTCTGCAGGCAATGACAGACTCAGAAGAGGGTTTTAATATCGCTTCTGATATTTTTGAAAAGAAGTTCTCAAACAAGATCAGCTGGTCAGATTTTGCAATCCTGTACAGAACGAATGCCCAGAGCAGGATATTTGAAGAGACTCTGCGAAGAAAAAACATACCATATAAAATATATGGAGGATTATCTTTTTATGAACGTAAAGAGATAAAAGACATTCTGGCCTACTTCAGAATGGTAGTAAATCCGGAAGATGAGGAAGCACTGAAGCGATCAATTAATTACCCTAAAAGAGGTATTGGTGATACAACCATTCAGAAGATATTTGAAATTGCTGCTGATAAAAACGTCACCCCATGGAACATTCTTACTGAGGCATCAAAACAGGGTGAGTTTTTTAATACCGGAACTATAAAAAAACTGTTGATGTTTGCAGAGGTAATTAACGCACTCAGGCTCAATGCAGAATCAACCGATGCTTTTGTAAAAGCCAGGGAGATTGCCCAGGCATCGGGCATAATGAGGGAATTGAGAGAGGGAAAATCACCGGAGGAAATAAGCCGATATGAAAATTTCGAAGAACTTCTTAACGCAATAAAGGTATTTACAGAAGCGGCAGAAACGAATGGAGAACCCTCGAATCTTGAGGCTTATATGTCAAATGTTGCCTTACTGACAGACCAGGACAATGATAATGAAGAAGATCGTAATAAGGTAACTCTGATGACGATGCATTCAGCTAAAGGACTGGAATTTAAGCATGTGTATATTGTAGGAATGGAAGATACCTTGTTCCCTTCACCAATGTCAAACGGAAGTGCCCGTGAGCTCGAGGAAGAAAGAAGGTTATTTTATGTGGCGTTGACCAGGGCTGAAAAACAGGTTACTCTGAGCTATGCTCTGAACAGGTATAAATGGGGTAACCTCGAGCGATGCAGCCCCAGCAGGTTCTTAAAGGAAGTGGATCCTAAATTTCTATGTTTTCCTCAGACAGGAGATACTCCATCTCCCAAAAGAGCCCTTCCGGAAACAAAACCTCTCTCCTTTCGTGAAGAGTCAAAACCATACCCGGGCGAAAGCAGGCTGACGAAAATTAAAAAAACTGAGACAACTCCCATACCTCTTATTAATGGAACCAATCCCGGAGCTTTTGCTGAAGGTGATTCAGTACACCACGAAAGGTTTGGTAAAGGAGTAATAATTTCGATAGAGGGGCTGCAACCAAATACTACAGCCACAGTGGATTTTGAAAAAGAAGGGAAAAAGAAACTACTCCTGAGATTTGCTAAACTGAGTAAACAGTAGACACTGAATCCCAAATAATATTTTTATAAATATTATTTTTTCTTCTGATCCTGATTAAAATTCATCTGTCGGAGCGAATACCCCTTTACCGACATAGAATATTTAAAATCATTATTGATCTCTTTAACCTCTGACTTTGCAGTCATTTTATTATCCTTATCATATGATTCCCATGCCATTACCAAACCCTCCTGAAAACCGGCATAGCCATATGAAGCAGGCATTCCAGCTTTTGACCAGGTTCTCTTATCAACATTCAGTACAGCATCTTTTGTAAACCACATCTTCGAGTATTCTTTTGAATCCACATCTTTATACAGATATTCGTCACACCTGAAGCCGGCAATATTTTTAGAGTTTCCTGTCTTGGTAACCTGCGGGGGTTTTTCCGGCCCTGATTTTTTGCCGTTTGGCTGCTCCTGTAAAGAATCAGGTACAGCTGAAATCATTCCCATTTTCATTCCATTGATATCAGTAAGCATCAGGAAACACTTATTCTCTCCATCCATTATCATCTGTGCAGCAACAGGTGCTGCACCGTTTTCCTCAACATTTATTGTTTTTGTCTCAATCCCGGCAGTAGGGCTGTTTTTACTGAAATATATATAATAATCCATTTTTGTAACTTCCTTTTTATCATACATTTCCACCTGACTGTACATCCTTGAATTGAAACTATATTCTTCATTATACTTGAGATCTACTTTACTTCCAAAGAGCCCGCCAAGGTTAATTCCACCACTGCCCTGGTTACTCCTGCCGCTACTACTGCTATTGCTACCCTGATCTGAATCCTTAACGCCTGCATCTTCTGTTGACTGATCAGCCTGCTTCCTGTTTTTTGCATTTTCAGCAGCTTTTTCTCTTGCATTTATAACACCCTTCTGAGCTGCAGTATCAATTTCCTTATTGATCTCTTTATCAGCAGTCCTTGCACCAGCATTGATTGCCCTAACAGCTTTGCTCTTTAAATAGTTCCCAACCTGCCCAACTGAAACAGCGGGAACTAAAATTACAAAGGCGATGAAAAAAAACAGAGTTCTGGTTTTCATATAAATTTTTTTTAAGTAAAAAAGCCTTTAAAGTTAAAGATTTTTTCAATTCATGAACAAACCTTATGCCAAAATAACACGGTTATGTCTCTCTTACCATAATACCTGTTTACACAATGTAAGTTATGTCAATAAGTTACAAACTTTTTCCCGGTGAAGAGTCATTTTTACTGAAAAGAGGGTGTCTCAAAAGTCAACCACCTCCCCCCTGACTGACGTCAGGGGTACTCCTCCTTCAAAAGGAGGAGAAAGTTAATGTGCTATACATCAATACTTTCCCCTCCTTTTCAAGGAGGGGTGTCATGCCCGAAGGGTCATGACGGGGTGGTTGATTTTCCTTTTGAGACAGCCTCCAGATACAGAATTAAAGAGATCCCTTGAAAATTTCTATTCCATAACCTGCTCTGCAGGCTTGTCCTTAAGTACTGCCTCGTATATAGTTGCAAATGAAGCTAATACCCATATTATCGCAGGAAAGACACCTACAATGAACAGCGCAATACCGAATATTATTATGAAGAACGATGCAAATCCCATAAAGAATATCTTCCATCCGTGCCCCTTTGTCATCTTCCAGCTTAGCTCAACCGCTTCAATCGGGTCGAGTTTTTTATCCATTATGATGTATGAAACAAATGCAAGTCTGCAGGCAATTATAATACCTGGCACAATGAGAGCGAAAAGACCCAAAACCACAAGTGCAATTACAAGCAGATTGGCAAGAATTATATGCAGATAGTTCTCCCTGAACCCTGAAATAAGCAATTCAAAATCTGGTTTGATACGTCTGACTGCATGAACAAATATCAGCTTAGAACCATATTCAAATACCGGAGCTACAATAAATGCATATATAAATGCTAATAAACCTATAAAAGCTGTAAGAATTCCTAAGGAGGCCAATCCAATAAAGTGTTCCCAATTTCCACTGATATTCCATGGTATTCCGGGTATATCCGACAGATCAAAATCAATATTGAGAATTTTGATCGGAGCTACTAATATGGCCACAACAACCACAACCAGAAACAGTCTGAGGAAATTATCCTGCATTACCTTCCATCCTGTTCCAAAACTGTTTCTGAAACCTGGTACTAAATTATATTCATTTGTTGTTTCCATGATTAATAAGTTTAAAAATTAAGTATCTGGAAATGGACTCAACAAATGTACCACTGAATCTCCAAATTGGATTCATACTAAAGTAGTGATTATTTATTTTCATACTTAAGTATGCTGCCCGATACTTTAGTAGTTGCTAATTTTATTTCACCGGCTTCATGTTTTTTATACCTTTATATAATGTTACAGTTTATTGTTTCACTGGTCTTCATCCTGTCAGTCGCTATGGCTGCCGGAAGTGTTGTTCTCTCTTCGAGGCTAAGGAACAGGTATAAGTCTGAGATCTTCTCAACGCTTCTTTATTTTCAGGTCTTTATTTTCACTTTCGGCTTTTATGGTATCTGGGGACAGGTAATAATAAAATCTTTCCTCACTGATTATATTTCGGTTGAATTGCTTACCAGGTTTTCTGATATTGCATTGCTTATGGGATTACCATTTCTTCTATTCGCCTGGCTGATGCTGATTCAGTTCTCTATGGGTATCTCTGGCAGGAAATACAATGGCTGGTTTGTTTTCTGGTTCCTGTTTCTTAACTTCTCCCTATTAATCCTTATAGGATACCTGATAGCGAAGATAAATCCGGTAAAGCCTATTACCCTTATCAGGAATTATTATATAACTATGAATCTGACTTATACACTTGTAGCTTCATTTATAATTCATTTCCCATGGAAGGGTAAAGGTTTTATTCACGATTATGACAGGAGGGTTATTGCTCCTTCCCTTTTCCTGATTATGGCAGCCCAGTGTTTAACACTAATCTTATTCACATCTCAACCAAATATTGGTATTATTTTCATATTCCTCTTTTTCGCAGGTAATAGTTTTCTGCCTATCTATCTCAGTTATGGAACACTTCTTTCAGCCTTTTCTGCTGAACCTCTGAAAGATCTCTCTTTTGAAGAGTTCTGCAGGAAGTACGAAGTTTCACCCCGTGAGACAGATATTGTGCGTGAAATATGCAATGGATTAAGCAACAAAGAGATATCAGAAAAACTGTTTATCAGTTTGCAAACAGTTAAAGATCATACTCACAGGATCTATATAAAGACTAATGTCAGGAGCAGGGTGCAGCTTATTAACCTGGTCAAGGAGGTTATTCACCGTTAGATCATGTCCCTACGTATTTATTTTACAAAAGCAAGGAATACTATAACCGGACCTCCTGAAATTTCAAGATGGAAATTATCTCCCAAAGCTTCATTTAGTGTTGCAACCCACCAGTTTCTAATTTTATAATGCGTCAATTGATATTTTAGACCTGAAGATGTGATTTCAGTGTTGGGATCAATCGAAAACAATGATATCTGCTGACCGGGAAAGGATTTTACATAACTGCTGTTAATAAATGGCAGAAAGATGCCAGTATCAGTTACCATTTTGACATCTGCATTTTTTACATACTCTGCCAAAAGAGAGATATTACCTACTGTATGATCCTCACGTTTACCAGTTCCTCCAAGGATTACGAGGTCCCGATAACCCTTACCTGTACACCAGGTAACAGCTTTTGTCAGATCATTTGTATCCTGACTAAAGTCTGCAAAAATACGGTCAGCAAATCTGTCCAGGAGATCTGAACCAAGTGAGTCCATATCCCCGACAATTGCATAAGGAGTATAACCTGCCTGTACAAGAGTATTTGCACTGCCGTCGCAACAGATTATACGACTGGCCGACTTTAAATAACCGAGTGGAATTTCGTGATCAGGAAAATCTCCATCAGCAAGTATTACTGTATCTGAATACATATTAAGATTTCTTTATATGTACTGGTTTATTAAATTATTAAATATTAATAGTTTATACATAATAGCAACTCTTTGCCTCATCAGCATAAGCTTTAATCAGATTAATATCTGCTTCGAAAAAGTGATCAGAAGGGCTGAGTATAAATCCTCCGTTCTCACCGGCTGCTTCAAAACACCTTCTTACTTCTTTTCTGGTCATCTCCTCTGTACATCCGGTAAAGAAATGGAACTGATCAAATCCACCTATCATGCATACTTTGCCACCAATACGCTTCTTTGCATCAGTTAGTACTGCATCTCCTCCCATTTTCTCAGGAGTAAATGTCTCCATTGCATCAGGCTTCATTGCTGCAATGTCCTCCAGTATAGGCATCATTCCACCACATGTATGATAAACAATTCTCTGTCCCGCCAGGTGTGCAGCTTCAATAAGTAAGGCATCATATGGAGCAACAAACTCATTAAATATGTCAGGTGAGATCACAGTCGTTGAGGCATCACCTCCCCCCAGTTCAAGGATATCATATTTTGCACCAGCTAACGATCCTATAAATATACGCTTCCTTTCCTGCAGAATTCTGAGAAAAGTATGAACCCACCCAGGGTCCAGAAATGAAGACATAATAAGATCCTGTATACCAAACATACAGGAAGCATCCTGCCAGCAGCCAGGTTGGCCGAAACCGTCGAAACATGGAATGTGTCCCCTTAATAGTCCCCTGTTACCAAAATCTTCTGCAATTTTATTAATTGAAATAACATCGCATTTAGGTGCAGGCATATACTTTGCAAGAATATCAATATCTGATTTTTCTTTAATAATGTGTTCGCAAAGCCATGTTGTATGATCATTTGTCTGGAGAACCATTGATAATGTTTTATCAGGGGTGATAATGCTTAACCGTTTTGTCGGATAATCCTTCCCGCTGATATCCTCCGAAGAGAATCTCCAGGTATCAGTACAAATCCTCCTGGCTTCAAGAAACCCGGGGGCTGTTTGAATAGGGTCAAAATATTCCCCCTTTGAGGCATCAAAAGTGTGTGCAATCTCCCATTTTACCGGATCCAAACCAAAATAATCAAAGAATTCCTGATCAGATATACCATTCATGTAATTCTTCAGGAATGATGGCATCACATGATGAGTAGTTACAGGAAGTCTGTCAATCTTTTTACCGGATAAAACGCTCAGGAACCTCTCTTTGGAATTCATAAAAATATTATCTTAAATTATCAGCAATATATTATAATTCTTCCTTAATATCCTTAAATAAAGTCCGTTTCCAGAAAGAAAGACCAATGAATGACATAATTGTATATACCAGATAAAGTACAACTGTAGGATAAAGCCCCCTTATTATAAAAAGAATCATCGAAACTGAGTTTACTACTACCCATAAATACCAGTGCTCATAAATTTTACGTGCGAGCATCCACGTTGCAACTACTGATAAAGATGTTATAAAAGAATCCCAACCCGGTACAGGTGAATCAGTGAACCTTGAAAGAATAAACCATATTACCGAGAATAAAAAAAGAAATACAACTCCCAGGATCATCCCGGTGTTCCTCTTTAAATGTGTCACAAACAATATCCTATTCTCACCCTTTTCCGGCTCTGTGCTATCCGCCCTGCGCACCATGCTGCCTGTTTTTTGCTTCCTGCACTCTGTGAGTTTCCCCCCGGCCTTCTTCCACCAGTACCATCCGATACAACTGATAACAAGATAATAACCCTGAAGGCTCATGTCTGCATATAGTTTACCGGTAAAGAATACCAGGATATAAACCGCAGAGGTGATTATCCCTACCGGCCATAACCAGATTGTCTGCCTGATTTCAAGCAGAACATATATTATACCGGTAATTGCTCCGAATATCTCAATGTAATGATCTGATAGCCAGATATTTAATGTCATATTATTTAATTGATTATCAGAATTTTAAGCCAAATCTTACCATATAGTTCCTGCCTGCCTGCGGAAAGTAATAGGACCAGCTCTTTTCAATACCATCTTCATACCAGTTACCCCCGTAACCATTACTCTCATAGACTTCATTGAAAATATTATTTACAATAAACTGAAATTCAATTTCTTTTGTATTTCTGACGTGCGGGATAAAATCTATTCTGACATTATTTACAAAATAGGGATCAATAGTCCTTTCGCGATCCATTGTGTTGTCAATAAATTGTTCCCCCACATACTTGCTGATCAGGTGAAGGTTAATATTGCGGATTATTTTGAATGAAAGATCGCTGGTTCCGGTTACAGATGGGGAATATGCCAAATCAACCTCGCCCAGCTTCTTACTCACGTTTTCAGAAGACCAGTCGGTAGTATTATACTCAATATAGTGTTCAGTGAAGTTCCTGATCTTGTTTCTGCTGATGGTTACATTAAAATTCCAGCTCAAAAAATCTAATGGCTTTATACCTGCAATAAACTCCATTCCAAGTCTGTAACTATTATCAACATTTGTCATAATAGAATAACCGACATCGCTTAATTCACCTGTAGGTACAAGCTGATCCTTATAAACCATACCATAAAAATTAACTGAAAGTGAATATGCTGGTTCAGTGATCTTATAACCTATTTCAGTATCATACAGAGTTTCAGCCTCAGGAGTGGAATTAGTATCGCCTGATGCCTCTTTAAAATCTGTTCTGGTAGGTTCACGGTTAGCAACAGAAAAAGAGAGATAGGCATCCTGACTGGGTGTTACTGAGAAAAATATCCCGGCTTTCGGATTTAAGAATCCAAACTGGTGTTTCTGGCTAATGTTTTTAAGATCATCATCAATACCCGACATTCGATAAAGAACATTTCGGTACTGGAGATCGCCAAATAAACTTGTTCTGCCGGTAATAGCATAGTTTATTTTTCCGTATATACTTATTTCTCCCTTTCGTGAATTGTTTAGATACCATCTGTGATTACTTTCAGAGAATCCTGCATTTCTCATCCAGACAATATTTCCGAAGTGATCACCTCTGTAGAGGTTCATCCCGCCTCCTGCCAGAACTTCAATATTATCTCTGTGGTATTTAGCTGAATAAACAATACCATAAAAATCATTTGCCATCCATTTTCTCCTGATAAGATCAGTAGAAGATATTATAGAGTCGCCAATAATGAAAGCTGACAAGCCATAATCCGCAAGATTCTTATCTTCCCTGTATTCTTCGTAATATCCTTTACCTTTTGTATAATGAAGCGCTGTATTAAATGAAAAATAATTACCTGGTTTCAGGCCATAAATAAGCTGAAAATGATTCTGAACATAGTTATCCGTCTCATTATCGTAATAGTGTTTGTCCCCCGCTTCATCTGTATATTCACCTGCCGGATTATATCTCCTGTCAACAGATAGCATCTCATTTGGTACTCCCCACCATCCGATACCTGTATGCTCCTCTCCCAGGATAATATTTGCTTTCAGACTCGATCTTTCAGTTCTGTAAACTCCATTGATAAATGCAGACCTGTGGTTTGAACCAGTCCTGTAAATATAACCATCACTTTTCAGATCAGAGTACCTCATCTGAAAAGCAAATTTTTCGTTAAGGAGCCCCGTCCCTGCCGACAACATATTCTTAAAAGTATTAAATGATCCTATTGATGAACTAACTTCCGCAAATGGCTCATTTTCAGGAATACTGGTTTGAATACTTATTGTAGCTCCAAATGCGCCTGCTCCATTGGTAGAGGTTCCTGCTCCACGCTGAACCTGAATATTTTCAACTGAAGAGGCAAGGTCCGGGATATCAACCCAGAATACCTGCTGAGACTCAGGATCATTCAGGGGAATACCGTCAATAGTGACATTAATTCTGTTCCCGTCTGTACCCCGGATCCGTAAATTTGTATACCCAATACCATTACCTGCTTCAGAAGTTTCAACAAGTGAGGGTGTAAGGCTCAATAAATATGGCATGTCATTACCTGTGTTACTCCTTTTCAGTATATCTTTTCCCAAAGTGGTAAAGGCCAGAGGTGAATTATCTCCGGCTCTCGACGCAGTTATAAGTACCTCCTCTGTTAAAAAAAGTTTGGGGGGAAGAGCAATATTCAACACAGTATCACTTTTAAGTTCTATCTCCCTAAATTCTGATTCATAGCCAATAAAAGAAAAACGTATTTTATAGACTCCCTGCTTTAATCCGGTAAGAGAGTATTTTCCATCCTCATCAGAATGAACACCAGTGACTCTCTTATCGATTGTTATACCGGCACCAGCCAGAGCATCACTATTCATATCTGTCACCCTGCCATTTATTACATAGCTTTTATCCTGAGATGATGCAAACTGGAAAATACCAAATGTGAGGACGATAAATATAAAACAATGCCACTTTCTCATGATTTTAAATTTAAGCTACAATTTAACATCAAGTAAATGAGGTTGTTATGCTAAGCTGATTTATATGATACTCTCTCTTCCCTCCGCCGGCATTACCCGGATCAGGTTTAAGGGTATGATCTCAGCCCGTAGTATTAAGGCACCCCATTAATTGATTTTGCAAAGATAACTCTTTTTAGCAGATAATTTAATTTATTACTAATTTTGCGACCCTAAAGAGAGTAACATGAAAAAGCTTATTGAAAAGCTTAATTACAAGGGGCAGGATAGGATTGCTTTAATAAATGCTGATCCTAACTTTGCTCTCTCGATTGCTGAAGACCTTAAAGATGTGCTCATTGACAAGGAAATTGATCCCCGTTATCCATACAGTTTTATTATTTTATTTGTGAAGAGCATTGCTGAGGTTGAACATCTTACTCCAATAGCTCTTCATAATCTGATGGCCGATGGAATATTATGGTTCTGTTATCCCAAAAAGAGCTCAAAAAAATATAAATCTGACATAGACCGCGACCATGGATGGAAACTTCTTAATGATTCGGGTCTTAATGGTATACGTATGGTTACGATCGATGAAGACTGGTCGGCAATGAGATTCAGGAACATAAAGTACATAAAGTCCAAACATGGCAGATTCTCTCACTGATATTGGATTAACATTCTAAACATTTAAAAAATGATCCGATTAATAGCTATTATTGTTTCTGCAGCCGCCATAAGTGCTGTTCTGTATTTGCTTCTGAGTAAAAAGCAAAAGCCATGGAATGAAATGACTGAAAATGAACAAAAAAAGAAAAAAATTGTGATTCTGAGTGGAACTGCACTCTTTCTGGCAGGATTAATCACAGCACTTCTTGCCGGCAAAAAGAAATGATTTCACATTCATGAATCCTTCATGATAACTATAACACGAATAGAAACAGAACTTGGCCCCATGGTAGCAGGAGCAGTCGATGAAGGGCTATGTCTTCTTGAGTTCTGTGACAGGAGCATTATTGAAAAAGAATTCAGTTACCTTGAAAGATATCTGAAAACTAATATAAGGGAGGGAGAGAGCAGTTTGTTTATACTTCTCAGAAAGCAATTAAAGGACTATTTTGATGGTTCAGGAAAAGAGTTTTCAGTCCCTCTGGTTACTCCGGGAACACCATTTCAGCAATCTGTCTGGAGAGAACTCAGGAATATCCCATACGGAACGACACGTACTTATCTCGAACAATCTGTTGCACTGGGCAAACCCGAATCTGTAAGAGCAGTTGCAAATGCAAACGGGATGAACCGGATTTCGATTATTATTCCCTGTCACAGAGTTATCGGGTCTGATGGTCAGCTTACAGGTTATGGTGGAGGACTAAAAAGAAAACAATGGTTGCTTGATCATGAAAAAAGATACTCCGGGAAAGCTATTGACCTGTCACTCTTTTAATAACTTTATATCATAATAATAATACAATAAATATGAAAACATTAATTTTTAAAAGGTATATCGGGATTGCAATTGTTCTATCACTTTTTATTCTTACAGGATGTGCTGATAATGAAGCTGTAGAGCAATGTCTGACAGGACATAAATATGGCTTTTTCGGTGGTTTGTGGCATGGATTTATTGCTCCGTTCGACTTTATAGCCATGCTTTTCAATAATGAAATAACTATGTATGCCCAAAATAATAATGGTGGATTGTATGCTCTCGGGTTCCTTCTTGGAAGCGGCGGTTGGGGATTCTTTGGAGGCAGAGGAGCCAAAAGAGTCAGAAGCAGCGGTGTACATTTTCATTCACAGAAGTTTGATAAGGCTGAGATTGTTGATTAACCCTTTACCTTTTATTAACAAATTTAACCCGCAACTAATAAACTACATATTATGAAACATTTACTTACAGCTTTACTGCTTTTATTATCGATGAGCAGTTTTTCACAGAACAAAGAACTGATTTCAGTATGGCCAGGAAAAGTCCCGGGGGAGATTAAAGAAAAATCTGCTGCGGTTATAGCTCCCACAATGAATGATAACGTTCTTAGAATAAGCGAAGTAACTGATCCGAAAATTGAAATATGGCTTTCTGATCCGAAAATCAGTAATGGAGCAAGTGTAATTGTATGTCCGGGTGGCGGGTACAGGAGGCTGGCTTATGATAAGGAGGGTACTGAAATTGCGGGATGGATCAATAAAATGGGGTATTCTGCTTTTGTACTGCAATACCGGGTTCCTGACAAAATTGAAGGTGCACTTCAGGATATCCAGAGGGCAATGAGGATAGTCAGAAAAAATGCTTTGAAATGGAACCTTGATTCTGAAAAGATAGGAGTTATCGGATTCTCTGCAGGAGGAGGACTTTGTGCCAGGGCAAGCACATTATATAATAAGAAAACATATGCACCTGTTGATATTGCTGACAGTTTATCATGCAGGCCATCATTCACAATGCTGATCTATCCTGCCTATCTCGATCAGGGACCAAATAATTCTCTCACTCCTGAACTTGAACTTAATAAAAACACTCCACCCATTTTCCTTTTCCAGACTGCTGATGACTTTGTGGGAAACAGTTCCCTTGTAATGGCAAGTGCCCTCCGGAGTGCTAAACTGCCAGTTGAGCTGCATTATCTGGCAACAGGTGGTCATGGATATGGATTACGTTCTGGAAATAGTGCTGCAGAAGAGTGGCCTAAATTAGCTGCAAACTGGATGCAGAAGATTATCAATCTGAAGAAATAAAAATCAAGAGTCATTATAGTGGAAATATTTATGACTGATTCACCATCTGTTATAATTACAAAAATTCATAACTTACATTAAATTTAAAAATCCACTTGTGATGCATGACACAATTAAAGAACATGAATGTTGTCCGGTTTTCGATCCAATACCATGGGATAACAAAATCCATAACTGGGTTGATAAACCCTTTATAAAGGACTATCTGCCACAGATCTTTCATATGCCTCTGCCTTCGATGATGGGGAAAGTATTGGGAAGAATGTGGAAAAAAGCACAGGATGCAAATGCAGCTACTGAGATGAAGGATTTCCTGCTCCTGGCTTATGATCCTTCACCATGGAAAAGCGAACTTTTCTTGAATGTAACAAGGGAAGTACCCGGCACTGAAAATGTTAAGCTTACAGGCACATTCGTCAGCAAAGTATTTGACGGACCTTATAACAATATACCAAAGTTTATAAAGGAACTTGACAATTACCTGGCTTCGACTGGAAAAAAGGCAGTAAAGTATTATTTCTATTATACCACCTGTCCTAAATGTGCAAAGAAATATGGTCATAATTATATAGTAGCGTTTGCAGAAATATAAATGATCATGTTGAACTGACACTGCCAATCTTTAAAACCTGGTTTTATTTAATATTCCAGACTGATTCATCTTCTGGTTGTTGAAATGTTTGTCAAATTTTTTACCAATTCAATAATTTGAGTTATGAAAAACGTACTGTTCGGTAATGAGGTGGAAAGAATGCCAGATATCATATTCTGGTTTATGAAAAAGCTTTTTAAGCTTTATTACTTCATAAGACCAGTTGACAAATATATCATCCGGTTTGGGATCAGGGAGGGAGATACAGTTGTTGATTACGGTTGCGGACCGGGATCGTTTATTAAAAGCGCCTCGCTTCTTACAGGTGTAACAGGAATGGTTTATGCTGTAGATATACATGAGATGGCAATATCAGCAGTTAGTGAACTGATTGGGAAAAACAACCTCAAAAATGTAAAACCAATCCTTGCAAAAGGCAGTAAGGTTGATATTACGGATAGCACAGCTGATCTTATATATGCCATTGATATGTTTCATATGGTAAAAGATTATGAGGCTTTTCTTAAAGAGCTATCCAGAATAACAAAAAATAGTGGCAGGCTGATCATTGAAGATGGCCATCAACCAAGGTCGCTTTCAATAAAAAAGATTACTGATTCAGGCTGCTGGAGAATAACCGGTGAAGAGAAGAGATTCTTAACATGCACTCCGGTTAAGTTTAATTAAAACTTAAGTTAATAAGGTATGAACCTCCGGATTTACAGACCAGAGATTTTTCAGGGAAGTCTGAAAAATAACAGCTATTTTGAGGGATGGTATTTTAAACATGTCTCAGAGAACTTAGGTGAAGTATATTCAATTATTCCCGGGATCTCATTAACAGCAAACGACTCTCACTCATTTATTCAGATTATAAATGGCATTACAGGAGAAGCGCAATATATAAGATACCCTTTGAATGAATTCGCATGGGACAAAAAAAAGTTTTATATCAAAGTTGGAGATTCAACTTTTACTGAAACCCGGATTGATCTGAACATTGAAAATAGCAATTTAAAAGTTTCAGGGCATCTGGAATTTAAAAATGTAATAAAGTACCCTAAAAGTATCCTTTCGCCCGGTATTATGGGCTGGTATTCTTTCGTTCCATTTATGGAATGTAAACATGGAATTATTTCCGTAAATCATGATCTTACAGGCAATCTTGTAATAAATAGCAACAGAATTAATTTTAGTGGAGGCAAAGGTTATATTGAAAAAGACTGGGGGACCTCCTTTCCTGAAGCATGGATTTGGATACAGGCAAACAACTTCCAAAACAGAAATACTTCTTTAACCTTCTCTTTAGCCAAGATACCATGGAGAGGAAGGTTCTTTATCGGATTCATTTCGTTTTTGTACTATAATAATGATTTTCACATTTATAGCACGTATAACAATTCTGTGATCTCTGAAATAAGCAATACCGGTAAATCAGTTGAACTGACTTTAGTGAACAAACAATCAATTCTGAAGATCACTGCAATAAAAAATACATTTGGTGAGCTTAGAGCTCCTGCTTCAGGAGATATGTCAAGAAGGATTAAAGAGAGCATTGATTCAGAAGTAACTGTTAGTCTGCATGATAAAAAAAATAATCTTCTGTATAAGGATTCAAGTAAAAGAGCCGGTCTTGAATTGATTGAAAAGATATTCGAATACTTATAGCATCTTTCTTCCACGCAAAACATTAGAGATCCTCAACAAAAAGATGGCATAATTTGTTTCCGTATAAATTAACTATTGATATATAATGGAAAAGCACTTTAAGAATATTGAAGCAATAATAGCTCCACCACCTTACCATATGGTAGGGGATGGTTTCAGGGTTCATAACTTTTTCCCGTCTCAGGCACAAATAGGTCTGACCGGAATGAGTCCTTTCTTCCTGATGGATTATGGGTCAAAATGGGTACTCCCTCCCTCACCAACTCCAAAGGGCGTAGGTGTTCATCCGCACCGGGGTTTTGAAACTGTAACAATTGCCTATAAAGGAAAGGTTGCTCACCATGACAGTGCAGGTAACAGTGGTATAATAGGTGAGGGTGATGCTCAATGGATGACAGCAGGTGAAGGTGTTCTTCATAAGGAGTACCACGAAAAGGAGTTCAGCAGAAAAGGTGGAGTGTTCCAGATGGTTCAATTATGGGTAAATCTTCCGGCAAAATTTAAAATGACACCGGCTAAATACCAGGCAATTGAAAATAAAGATATGTCAAGGCTCTTACTTGATGATGGATTGAGTTATGTTGACCTGATTGCAGGGGAATACAAGGGATCAAAAGGCCCTGCTTTTACATTTTCACCTGTTAACCTTTTTAATGCAAAACTTGCCGCAGGAGGTAAGGCTGAATTCAACTTCAGCTCAAAATTCAATACAGGGATGCTGGTTATTGAAGGAGAAATCAAAATAAATAATCTGAAAACTGTACAGGAAAACTATTTTATCCTATTCGGACACCAGGGTGAAGAGATTGTTATAGAAGCCGCTAAAGAGAGCATTGTACTAATTCTAAGTGGTGAGCCTCTCAGCGAGCCCATTGCATCTTACGGCCCGTTTGTAATGAATACGGAAGCAGAAATAAAAAAGGCATATGAAGATTATAATAACGGCAAATTCGGTTATCTTGAAGACTGAATAATTAAACATAAGCTATAGTGCCAATGCAAAAAACAACAATTATTAGTTTTCTGATCAGTATTCTTTTGGGTACCAATTTGATTTCGCAGGATATTTCCGAAACAAACCCAGAATATCTCCCTGATATAGACGGTATTCTCAAAACAAAGGCAGAATTTGATCTGGATAATTCAAAGATGAGGTTTGAAGTAAGGAATGCACGTTTCGGAGCAAAAGGAAAGGTTAATCCTTACATCTCTTACCGGGTTGAAATTGACCTGTCTGATGAGGGTAAAATGAAGATGCTAGATGCCTATGTCAGGCTTACACCTGTAGCTAACCTCGACTTTTATATGGGGCAGAGAAAGATCCCTTTCAGTACAGATTATATGAGAAGCCCGGCTGACAACATTTTCGCAAACCGCTCATTTTTAGCAAAATACATCAATGATGGAATGCGCGATATCGGCTTTTATGCCAATTACAAATTTAAGGGAGATCTGCCTGTTGACCTTTTAATGGGCGCAGTGAACGGAACAGGAAATAATAATCCCCAGTGGATTGATAACCCAAATCTTGTTGGACGAATATCTGCCGGTGCTGAAAAAGGGATAAGGGTCACTGGTAATCTCTACTATGGAGAAGCATTGTACAAGGAGAAACTGGCTATGTTCGGAGGAGAGATTAGATATTCTGCCGGCTCTTTTTTCATCGAATCAGAATATATTAGCAGAAACTGGACAGATTCATTATCGGGCAGGTTACATGATGATGGTATATATTTTCATTCGTATTACAATTTTAAAATGAACAGCAAAATTATTTATCTCCTCACACCTACTGCAAGATGGGATTTCATTGGAAAATCAGTATTTAAAAGTATGACAGATGCCAACCGGATCACACTGGGTATAAATGCCGGATTTGAACCAAAACAGTTTTATGCAGAAATCAGGTTAAACTATGAGAATTACTTCAAAGGCAGTCTGCCAATACATACAGATAAAATAACATTAGAATTCATTGCCAGATTCTGATTACATGCAAAATGGCATTAAACCCCTATAAATGTTCAGGAATGCTATTGTCCGGTTACCGGCAGCTACGATTAAAGATGGATTAACATCTGCAAATTCAGGCAAACCTGATTTTGTCAGAGCATGTATGCAGCACTCAATGTATCTGGATGTATTACGGGATCTTAATTTAATAGTAAATGTGCTTCCAGGAAATGACCTTTTCCCGGATTCAACATTTATTGAGGATGTCGCATTATGTACAAATACAAATAAATGTGCAGTTATTACAAATCCCGGAGCATTATCGCGACGTGGTGAAACAGATGAGATGGATAAGATTCTTTCATCCTATTACAACAGTATCGAGAAGATAATTCTACCCGGAACCATTGAAGGCGGAGATATTATGATGGTTGGAAACCATTTTTTTATAGGTATATCAGGACGGACAAATATTGAAGGAGCAGACCAGATGACTAAAATCCTTAAAAGATACGGATTCTCAGCATCAAAGATTGGTCTGAAGAAAATGCTTCATCTTAAATCTGGGGTCTCCTATCTTGAAAATAATATAATGCTTGTTTGCGGAGAGTTTAAGAGCAAACCAGAGTTTGCAGGTTACAACAGGATAGAGATTGATGATGATGAGTCTTATGCAGCCAACTCATTGTGGATCAATGATAAAATTCTCATTCCGGAAGGATTCCCTCGAACAAGGGAAAAAATAGAAAAAGCAGGTTATGAAACAATTACTCTTGATGTTTCTGAATTCCGTAAGGTTGATGGTGGTTTAAGCTGCCTCTCTCTTCGGTTCTGAGATCATGACTTCCTCCTATTTATTCTAGCCTTAATAACCAGATACACAACAAAAACAACTCCCATAGCCAGCAGGATGTGTCCGATATACGGGAAAATCTGGTCCCTCATTTCATAAAGGTAATAGCCTATTATTGCAAGAATAATATTCCATATACCTGCACCAACAAAAGTGTAAAGCATAAAATCGCGGAGATTCATTTTTGCAAGGCCGGCCGGAATTGAAATCAGATGCCTGACTCCGGGAACAAGCCTTCCGATAAACGTTGAAGTTTTCCCATTCCTTATGAAATAATTCTCAGCATGTTCGACCTTCTCCTTTGAAAGGAGAAAAAGCCTGCCAACCTTCGATTCAGCAAATCTGTAAACAATAGGACGTCCAAGGTAATAAGCCAAAGTATAATTTATCAATGACCCTGACAATGCCCCGATTGTTCCGAAAAATACAACAAGAAAGACATTTAAATCACCCTGGGCAGCTTTATATGCAGCAAAAGGTACAACAACTTCTGAAGGTAAAGGAACAAATGTACTCTCAATTGCCATTAGTAATGCAACAGTAAAATAGTTCAGATTGGTCATATACCAATCAAAAAGAGTTTGAAATAATTCCATTATTAGCCATTTTCAGTTGAGGGGACAAAGTTAACCAACATTTTCAATTGCCAAAATGGTCAGGTTTCAATCTGAAGTATAATAACACCTGCAAATTACTGATCATTGAACTCTGCTTTTGTCAACTGAATTTCTTAAATTGCAATAAGAAACTATTTACACGGGACGCAAATTAAGATGAGCTGAAATGGAAGTAAAAAGGACATTCGATCTGCTGGACAGATACAAGGGAAATCCTCCGAAAAATGATGCTCTATGCTTCAAGCATAATGGTGTCTGGGTAAAGTACAGTTCACAGGAATATATCGAATACTCCTGTAATTTCAGTTATGGTCTGTATGAACTAGGTCTGAGAAAAGGAGATAAAATTATCACAATATCAACCAACCGTCCGGAATGGAATTTTGCAGATATGGGTATGGCAATGATCGGAGTCGTACATGTTCCGGTTTTCACGTCTCTTAATAGTGCTGAATACGAATACATAATTAAAGACTCTGGTGCTAAAATAATTATTGTATCAGACTCCAGGCTCTTAAAATGTATGAGCCCGTTATCATTAGCTATCAGTAAATCCCTTAAAGTTTTTACCTTCGATGATGTTCCCGGTAGTGCCAACTGGATTGAGATTGTTAACAAAGGAAAAATATGTTCTGAAGAAACAAGGAATGCAGTTGAGAAAGAGAAAAGCAGGATTGATCCTGAAACATTTGCAACTCTCATTTATACCTCGGGCACTACCGGTAAACCAAAAGGGGTTATGCTATCGCAGAATAACCTTGTAAGCAATTTTATCTCAGCAGCCTCGGTATTCAACCTGAAAGCATCGGATAAATACCTGAGTATCCTCCCATTATGCCATGTAGGTGGAAGAATGGGTAATTACCAGACCCAGTATAGCGGAGCGAGTATTTATTATGCTGAGAACATGGGAACAATAGCCATAAACATGCAGGAGATTAAACCTGATGGATTTGATGCAGTGCCGCGTGTTCTGGAAAAATTCTACGATGTAATAATCTCGAAAGGGAAGAAACTTACAGGTATCAAAAAATCACTCTTTTTCTGGGCTGTCAAACTTGGATTAAAATATAAACCTTTTGGTGAAAATGGATGGCTTTACGAGAAAAAACTCAGTATTGCCGATAAACTTATTTTCAGCAAATGGAGAATTGCCCTGGGAGGTAATGTCAGAATAGTGGGATGTGGCGGCGCAAGTCTTCAGTCGAGGCTCGAAAGGATCTTCTGGGCTGCCGGGATTAAAATCATAAATATGTATGGACTTACTGAAACATCGCCTGTAATAACTATCAACAGGACATATAAAGGAGGAGTGAAACTAGGATCAGTCGGCATTGTGATAGAGGGGGTTGAAGTGAAGATTGCAGACGACGGGGAGATTCTTTGTAAAGGGCCTAATGTTATGCTGGGTTATTATAATGATCCTGAACTTACAAAATCAGCTATTGATGATAAAGGCTGGTTCCATACCGGTGATATAGGGTACCTTGAAGAAGGAAAATTTCTGATGGTTACTGACAGGAAAAAAGAGATTTTCAAATTATCCAATGGTAAGTTTATTGCACCTCAGATTATTGAGAATATGTTCAAAGAATCTTCAGTGATCGACCAGATAATGGTTGTTGGAGAGCATGAGAAATTCGCCAGTGCATTAATATCTCCTAACTTCAAATATTTTGATGAATGGAAATCATCAAAAAAAATATCATTCTCTGATTCAGAAGAGTTAATCGGATTACCTGAAATTCAGTCATTTTTCAATTCGGAAATTGAAAAGATCAATAAAAAACTAAATCCCCCGGAACGAATCAACAGGTTCCGGTTGGTCCCCGATGAATGGAGTCCGGCCACCGGTGAATTATCTCCGACTTTAAAACTAAAACGGAAGTTCATTTCTGATAAATACAAAAAATTGCTTGACCAGGTGTATATGAAATGACCTTAATGAACCTAAGAACAGGATACGAATGGCAAACTATAAAGATATTATCTAATTACTCAACCCTTGTAACCTCAGTGTAATCCTGAAGGATATCAGTACTTTGATAATTAGCAGTTAGTCAGATATTAATTCTATTTAAACCCCGATTATAGTTTCCATGTAGCGACATCATTTATGAAGATAATAAGAGTAACGAACAGAAAAACCAGAAAACAATTCCTCGATGCTGCCAGAGCTGTTTATAAAAATGATCCCGTATGGGTTTGCCCTTTTGATAATGAGATTGAAGCAATATTTGAACCTGGAAAGAATCCATTCTTCAGACATGGAGAGGTTGAACGATGGATTCTCATTGATGATAACAGTAACATAACCGGGAGGATCGCCGCCTTTATCGATAAAAACCTGGCCTATACTTATGACCAGCCTACAGGAGGAATGGGTTTTTTTGAATGTATCAACAATAAATCATCTGCCTTTCTTCTTTTAGATACAGCAAGGCTCTGGTTGGAGGAAAGAGGAATTGAGGCAATGGACGGACCCATAAATTTCGGGGAAACAGACAAGTACTGGGGGTTACTTGTCGACGGCTTCACTCATCCCTCATTTGAAGTACCATACAATCCTCCTTACTATCAGGAGCTTTATGAATCATATGGGTTTCAGACATATTACAAAATGGAGGGATTTCACCTTGACATCACAAAACCTCTCTCCGACAGGTTCATGAAAATTGCTGAATGGATATCCAGAAAACCCGGATATGAATTCCATCACTTCACGTGGAAAGACCAGGAAAAATTCACAAGAGATTTTGCAGAGGTTTTTAATGAAGCCTGGTCATCATTCAAAATAAATTTTGAGCCTCTTGAAGCTGAATATATAAATGGCGTTCTTAAAAAAGCAAAAGCAATAATTGATGAGGAATTTATTTGGCTGGCCTATTTTGAAGGAAAACCGATAGCCATCTACCTGATGTTTCCCGATATGAACATGATCCTAAAACACCTGAACGGGAAACTTGATCTTTTAAGCATTCTGAAATTTCTTTACCTTAAAAAACGGAAAACCATAACCAGGGCAAAGGGCCTGCTGATGGGAGTAATTCCTAAATACCAGGGTCTCGGAATAGAATCAGCATTTATTCTTAAAGTAAGGGAGGCTTTTAAGAGAAAACCTCATTATACCGAAGTTGAATTCTCATGGGTAGCTGACTTCAATCCTAAAATGAGAAAAATATTTATTTCTGTAGGCAGTATCCCTGCAAAAAACTACATAACATACAGATATCTATTCGACAGAACAAAAGAGTTTAAAAGATATCCGATACCGGAAATTAAAGTTTAGAGTGAGCAAAATATGACAATAGAGTTCCTCCATTGAGATAAAAAAAACTCTGGTTACTTTCTTAAAATGTTTTATATGAAATATGATGTAATAATAATCGGAGCCGGACTGGGCGGACTTACTGCCGGAGCAAAACTCTCCAGGGAGGGTAAGAAGGTATTGCTTATAGAACAGCATAGTCAGCCAGGAGGATGTGCAACTACTTTCAGACGAGGAGATTATATCCTGGAGGTTGGTTTGCATGAGATGGATGGCCCCTCCCCTCGCGACATGAAAACAAGGATCTTCACAGAACTTGAGGTATTTAATAATCTCGAGTTTATCAAAGTCCCGGAATTTTACCACTTTCTCAGCGATACTCTTGAATTAACCATACCTCACAATTCTGTTGAAGCCATCAAACACTTAAATGAAAAGTTCCCTGAAGAGTCGGCAGGAATTGATGCTTTCTTTAACCAGATACTCAATCCAAAAAGAAAACAGACCGGGAATGAATCGGTAAAAGATATAAGCCTGGGAGAATTTCTCGATTCAATAATCAGTAATGAGGATCTCAAGCTTGTCCTTTTAGGAAATCTGGGGTACTTTCATGATGATCCATATTCATTGTCTCTGACATACTATTCTGTTGCACAGGGAAGTTACTTCAGTGGAGGAGCCAGCTTCATTAAAGGTGGTTCTCAGAAGTTATCAGATCATCTTGCAGGATATATTAAGACCCATGCCGGGGAAGTACTATTAAACCATGTTGCAACCGGCTTAATTGTCGATAATAAAAGACTTACCGGAGTTGAGTACAGACGAAGAGGGAATACCTCCAAAGATTCATTTAAAGCATACGCAGACGAGATCGTAATAAATGCTGCTATGCCAAATGTTGCAGAATGGCTGCCCGGAGATTATGGTACGAAGCTGAAAGATGCAATCGGAAACCTGAAACCTGGTGCCTCCCTTCTGACTATCTATTTTGGATTTAAAAAGCCACTCCAAACAATAGGGCATAAGCATTACTCAACTTTCATTTTTGACTCCTCGATACAAACACAGGCTGATATCCTGGATAATAACACGGGAGATTTCAGCAAAAAGAGTTTTACGTTTATCGATTATGGACAGATTGATTCTGGCTTGTGCCCGGAAGGAAAAAGCGTAGGAGCTGTATGCTGTATTGATTACCTGAATGAGTGGGAAAACCTTACTGTTGAACAATATAATAAAAAAAAGGAAGAGGTGGCAAATATTTTTATCAGGAGACTTGAAAAAATAATTCCAGGGATATCAGGAGCTATTGAATTTTATGAAGTTGGAACATCTGCAACAATAAAAAGATATACCCTTAATCCGGGCGGAGCTGTTTATGGTTTTGCCCAGATACCCTGCAAACCATTAATCAACACATCTGACATTTTTGAAAATATGCATTTTGCATCAGCATGGGGGAAAACGGGAGGAGGATTTTCAGGAGCTATTTACAGCGGATACCTGTGTGCTTATAACATCCTCAGGAAGAAGCAGCCGTAATGGTCAGAACCTGATGCCCAAAACAAGGATATCATCCGTTTGATCTGAATCACCTTTCCATGACAGCTAAAAACCTTTTAGACTTGAAAATCTTAATAGTCAGGTACATTCTGATACTCTTTAATCTACTTCAATATCCTGCATCTTAAAATGAGCACCGAATTGCCCGAAATGTTTAAACAAACCAAAATCTTTCTTATCGAGGATTATCGATAAATTTAAGCATTTAATGAATGAAATCAAAAGGTTTTCTTACCTGAATGAGAAGCCGTTGATCAGACTTTCATGCTGATACGCTTCTCAATCTGTTGTTTGAATTCAATAGGAACCTTTTCGACAATAGTATTTGCTGAATCAAGTTGCAAAGCTCTTACATCCGGAATACTTAAATGACGAACAAGGCTGCGAAGTGTCAGAATAAAATTTTCAGTATTTGTTAACTTGAAATCACGTAAAATTATCCTTTCAATAAGCACAAATTTAAAATCACCCGGAAAGCCATACTTTTTAAGCGAATCATAACTGCTCTCCAGCTTTATCTCCCCGGTTTTGACAAGGTCTTCAATTATCTCCTTGAAATAGAGATTAATTTTCGGATCAACTTTAAATCCTATGTGGAAATCAAGCCTGATGAGCACTCCCGGAATAATATGAGTTACCTTGTATTCAAGTCGGTTAGGCTCGTCAACCATATCAACATGCAATAACCAGTATTTTTCAGCCCTTTTAGGCTGTTTGCTGAAAATTGAGTAGATAACTTTTGATTCGACCTGATCAAGCTTATTTGCCTTAATAATATAAACAAGATTGGTAGCAATTTTAGGCACAGTCTTATCATCCCGGAGGTCTTTGAATAATTCAAGATACTTATCAAGCTTCGAAAATGAGATATAGCGGTTTTTGATTTTTCTGCCGAAATACCAGCTGAACATGATCAGAAAATAAATAGAGGCAATAAGAAGGGTAAGCCATCCGCCATTCCTGAATTTATGCAGGTTGGCAATAAGAAAACTGCCTTCAATTGTTAAAAAAACTACCATGAGCATAATTACAAGCCTGGAGTCAACTCTTCTTTGATAAAGATAGTATGATAGCAGTAATGTTGTCATTACCATCGTTATAGTGATCGCAAGTCCATATGCTGCCTCCATATTTGCCGACTCCTTGAAGATGATCACAATAAGGCTGCATAATATCCATAGCGACCAGTTTACAAAAGGCAGATAAACCTGTCCTCTGATATAAGTAGGATTTATTATCTTGATTTTTGGCCAGAAATTAAGGGAAACTGCTTCGCTCAAGAGAGTAAATGACCCGCTGATAAGTGCCTGGCTTGCAATTACTGATGCAGCAGTTGAAATAATTATGCCTGCAAGAAGAAACCATCTTGGCATAATAGCAAAAAAAGGTGTGACTTCTGAACCAGGAGTATAATGCATCATCAACCATGCACCCTGACCAAAGTAATTCAGAAGCAGGGTTGTCTTAACAAAGATCCAGGATACCCTTATATTTGTACGTCCGCAATGTCCAAGATCAGAATAGAGCGCTTCAGCTCCGGTAGTGCAAAGGAAAACAGCCCCAAGGAGCACAAATCCCCCGGGATACTGGGTCAGGAAGCGGATCGCAAAAACAGGGTTTAAAGCCCGCAGAACATCAGGATGCTGAATTAATTGGGAGAATCCGAGAATGCCAAGCATCAGGAACCATACTACCATCATCGGTCCGAAGGAGGCTCCCACAACATTAGTGCCGAACTGCTGCATAAAAAAGAGTGCAGCAAAAATTATCAGAACAATCGGAACTATTGGTATATCAGGACTGAAAAGTTTCAATCCCTCTACTGATGAAGTAACAGTAATGGCCGGAGTTATAACACCATCGGCCAGTAATGCTCCTCCTCCTATCATTGTGAGAATTGCTGCCCATGTTGATTTTCTCCTGATCAGTGCAAAAAGCGAAAAGATTCCACCTTCACCTTTATTATCAGCCTGAAGTGTGATTATAATATATTTTATAGTCGTTTGAAGAGTAAGAGTCCAGAATACACACGAAAGTGCACCATAGACCAGAAGCTCATTAAATATCTCCCCATTGCCTATAATCGCTTTTATCGTATACAGAGGACTTGTTCCTATATCACCATAAACAATACCGAGGGTTACCAGCAAACCGGAAACAGAGAGTTTTTTTATATCAAGATGGTGATCTTTACTTCTCATAATCAACCTTTATAATCCATTTGATTATCTGATACACGACAAATAAATATTTTCTGAATACACCTTCAATCCATTACTCTATTCGTTTTATCCTGAAATCAACCGGCTGGTCAATAGAGATAGGCACCTGTTCTTCAATAGTGATAGAGGCATCCAGTTGCAATGCTCTTATATCGGAAATACAAAATAACCTTGAAAGGCTGTGCAGGAAAAGAGTGAAATTCTCCAGTGTCGGAAGCTTGTAGTCGCGAAGCATTATCCTGTCAATCAGAACAAATTTGAAATCAGCAGGAAAGGAGTGCTTCCTTAGTGAAGGATAACTGCTCTCAAGTTTAATCTGACCTGATTCAGTCAAATCTTCCAAAACCTCTTTAAAGTAGAGGTTTATCCTGGGTTCTACTTTAAAACCAATATGAAAATCTACTCTTATCAACACTCCCGGAATGATCTGGGTAACCTGGTATTCGAATCTGTTAGGCTCATCAACACCGTCAATATGAAGCAGCCAGTAAGTATCGGCTCTCTTGGGTTGCTTGTGAAAAATAGAATAAATAACTTTTGATTCAACCTGATCACTCCTGTTGGCTTTGATAATATAAACAAGGTTGGTTGCAGTTTTCGGGACAGAGCTGTCTTTTGACAGATCTTTAAACAATTCAAAATATTTACTCAGGTTTGTGAAGGTAACATATCTGTTTTTCAATTTTCTCCCAAAATACCAGCCATACATTATAATAAAAAACAATGATGCCAGCAGAATAGTAAACCATCCTCCCTCATTGAACTTGTGAAGATTGGAAACAAGGAAACTGCCTTCAATTGTCAGGTAAACAAGGAGCATTATTATAACTAACCTGTGATTTATTCCCTTCTGATATAAATAATAGGTCAGAAGAAAAGTGGTCATCATCTCTGTAATTGTTATAGAGAGACCATAAGCTGCTTCCATATTTGCAGACTCATTGAATAAGATAACTACAATACTGCAGGCAATCCAAAGGTACCAGTTGACAAAAGGTATATATACCTGCCCTCTGTTATAGGTGGGATTCAGTACTCTGACTTTAGGCCAGAAATTTAGTGAAACTGCCTCCTTAACAATAGTAAACGATCCGCTAATTATTGCCTGGCTTGCAATTATTGAAGCTGCAGTAGCAATCATTATTCCGGGTAGTAAAAACCATTTTGGCATTATCGCATAAAATGGATTTACACCCACGCCGGGAAATCCGTTTGACATGAGCCATGCTCCCTGCCCGAAATAATTAATCAGGAGTGATATTTTAACAAATATCCATGAAACCTGTATATTAGCTTTTCCACAATGCCCAAGATCTGCATAAAGAGCCTCAGCTCCGGTTGTACAGAGAAATACTGCTCCAAGCAGAATGAATCCCCCCGGATATTGACTCAGGAACCTGTAAGCATAAACCGGGTTTAATGCCTTTAAAACTTCGGGATGCTCTATTAATTTTGAGAATCCTAAAGTGGCCAGCATTAAAAACCAGATAACCATTATGGGGCCAAATGAACTACCAACAAAATTGGTCCCAAACTGCTGGACAAAGAAAATTAAAGCGAAAATGAACAGTACTATTAAAACTACCGGGATCTCAGGATTAAAAAGTTTCAACCCTTCAATTGAGGAGGTTACTGTAATTGCCGGTGTAATCACTCCATCTGCTAACAGCGCTGATCCCCCAACCATTGTCAGAATCGCCGCCCATGATGATTTTCGTTTCATTAAGGCAAAAAGTGCAATGATTCCTCCTTCTCCGTTATTATCGGCCCTGAGAGCAATAAGAATATATTTGGTGGTAGTCTGCAAAGTGAGAGTCCAGAATATACAGGATAATGAACCATAAATGAGAAGCTCATTAAACTCCAGTCCGCCTCTCACAATTGCTTTCATCACGTATAGAGGGCTTGTGCCAAGATCGCCAAATACTATTCCCAGCGTAACAAGTGCACCTGCAAGTGAAAGCTTCTTAATATCCAGATGCTTGCCTGTTTCCTCCATGATCACCTTTTTCTCACTATTAAACCAACCTTGAAATTACACAAAAAACGGCCAAAGTTAATTATTATTAATATTTTAAGGAGCCTCTTTACCGGAATAATTTGTATAGATGTATATTTGAACTCTCCTTTCGGGAAAAAACGATCATATATCAGTTAAATTTACAATAATGATCCGAAATAATATTTCTCTTAGATCGCTAATAATAACAGGCCTGGTTTGTCTTGTTTCATTATCATCAAAAAGCCAGAGCAACCTGAAGTCAGACAACAATATTTCATTGCTGTTTATCGGCGACATTATGGGCCATGATGAACAGATATGGTCGGCAGAGAACAGGGAAACAAATACATATAATTATGATGACGTCTTCCGGTATATTATACCTGAGATCTCTGAAGCCGATATTGCAATAGCCAATTTCGAAGTTACTCTGGCCGGACCACCATATAAAGGATATCCAAAGTTCAGTTCTCCCGATGCACTTGCCGTTGCCTGCCGCAATGCCGGAATTGACTACCTTGTTACTGCAAATAATCATTCAGCTGATGGGGGGAAAAAAGGAATTGAAAATACAATAAATAAACTGGACAGCATCGGAATACCTCATACCGGAACATTTTTTAACGGGAACAACCGAAATGACCTTAATCCTTTAATAATCAAAAAAGACGAATTAACAATTGCCCTTCTTAATTATACTTACGGCACAAACGGGATAACCGTACCTGAACCTGTTATTGTAAACATCCTTGATAAGACCCAGATCTCTTCCGATATTGAAAAAGCAAAAGGATTAAATCCGGGACTAATAATACTCTTTTTACATTGGGGTACAGAATATGATACTATACCGTCTGAAAGTCAGATTACCCTTGCAAATTATTTTTTCTCACAGGGGGTAGATCTTATAATCGGCTCCCATCCTCATGTATTGCAGAAGATGGTCTGGACAAAAAAATCATTAACCGGGAAGGATGCCCTGGTAGTTTACTCGCTTGGCAATTTTGTTTCGAACCAGAGAAAACCAAAAACCGATGGAGGCTCCATGGTGCGTGTTGTAGTTTCAAAGGACGATGATGGGGAATTCCGTATCATAAATGCAGGCTATTTACTTACATGGGTATACACTCCAATTGAAAAATACAGAAAGAAGTTTTTTATATTGCCATGTTCGGAATTTGAGAACAAACCAGAATTCTTTACCAACTCTGCAGATTATAATCAAATGAAAAAATTCATTCTGGACTCAAGGGCTCTCCTTGATAATCAGAATATTAATATTGGAGAAATTAAATATTCGGGTAACGACTGGCCGCATGATAAATAATATGTGTTAATTTTATTATGTGTTTATCATTTATATCACATATAATCAATTAATTACACCAGTTATCAAGAAGAATTAAATATTTATAACATTTGCATCTGCAATTTTATGATCATTATTCCAAAATTTATAAATATAATTGCAGAAGTAAATGCAAAGAATTAATCACCTACAAACAGACAATGACTGATTCAATAGTTCTTCTTTCCATTACTGCAGTATCACTGGGATTTTTCCATACACTGCTTGGGCCAGACCATTATCTGCCCTTTATTGTTCTGAGTGAAGCAAAAAAATGGACTTTGAAGAAGACTATGTTTATTACATTCCTTTGCGGCCTCGGACATGTTCTCAGTTCAGTTGTCCTTGGTCTAACCGGAATAGCCGTTGGAGTTTCAGTTTCAAAACTTGTTTCGATTGAGTCGTTCCGTGGTAATATAGCTGCCTGGTTGTTTATTGCATTTGGATTGATCTATATGATTATAAGTGTAAGAAATCTGATGAGAAGAAAGAAGCATACTCATTCTCATTTTCATTACGGAGGGGAAAGCCATTTACATGAACATAACCATCAGGATGAGCATACACATATTCATGAGAGGGATGTTGTAAAAACAACCCCCTGGATACTCTTTCTTATTTTTGTTTTCGGTCCCTGCGAACCACTGATACCGATTCTTATGTACCCTGCTGCCCAAAACAATGTTACAGGTGCCATTCTGGTATCCTTGTTATTCTCAGTTGTAACAATAGGAACAATGATGTCAATTGTACTCGCATTTAAACTCGGGATCAACAGAATCAATCTCAAACCTGTCGAAAAGTACAGTCACCTGATAGCCGGAGCAATGATATTCTTCTCAGGAATTGCCATTCAATTTCTTGGATTATAATGATTTCACTCCTCAATACCCGGTTTGTCAATTGAACTGAGGCATACAGATACATGATCAGATCAGGCTCACACTGAATCTTAATTATCATTTTAACAACCGGAACATCAATCATGATAATCAAAATTCTGCAATGAATTTTATATTAAATTATTAGCTTTGCATAAAATGATCAGCAATGATAAATTACGATTATAATACTCAGCGGAAAAGGATGGCATTACCTGAATACGGCAGGAATGTTCAGAAGATGATAGATCACATAAAGACCATTGAAGACAGGGATGAAAGAAACCGTGGGGCAAAGACTATCATACAGATAATGGGAAACCTTAATACTCATCTGCGTGATGTCGGTGATTTCAAACATAAACTTTGGGATCATCTGGCCCTTATTGCTGATTTTGAACTCGATATTGATTCTCCTTATCCGGTACCGGAACCTTCAAAATTCGTTGAGAAACCAAAACAGATTCCCTACCGACAGGGTGACATAAGATTTCTTCATTACGGCCGGATAATTGAATTACTCATTGATGCTGCCTGCAAAATGGAGGATGGTGATGAGAAAGAATATCTTACTACTCTGATTGTGAATCAGATGAAAAAATCATATATCACATGGAACAGAAGCCAGGTTGCCGATGAAGTTATCATAGGTGATATGAAAATATTGTCCAGAGGTAAACTAAAAATGACGGAAGGTGTAAAAATACTTGAAGTAAGAGAACTTATTCCTCCTGTCAAGAAAAAGCCTGTGGGAAAATCTTATGGTAAACAACCAAACAAACAATACAACAAGAAAAAAGGATTTAGCAGGCATTAATGGGTACTTTTATTGTACATGGAGGTCATCCTCTCAGGGGAGAGATAACACCGCAGGGAGCCAAAAATGAAGCTCTTCAGGTAATTTGTGCCACTCTTCTTACCCCCGAAAAAATTACAATTAAAAATATTCCTGCAATAAGTGATGTCAATAAACTGATTGACCTTATTAATTGTCTTGGTGTCAAAGTAACCAGGGAGTCTGATTCTGTCATAAGTTTCCAGGCAGCTGAAATCGATTTCGATTATCTTAAAACCGACGAATTCAGATCTCAGAGTGCCAGCCTCCGTGGATCAATTATGATTGTCGGGCCGCTGCTTGCAAGATTCGGGAAAGCATTTATTCCAAAACCAGGTGGTGACAAAATTGGCCGGCGCAGAGTTGACACCCATTTTATAGGATTCCAAAAACTTGGTGCAAAATTTGAATTTGATTCCTCAGATACTTTTTTTACTGTCGAAGCCCCCGCGTTAACAGGTACCTATATGCATCTCGATGAGGCATCAGTGACCGGTACAGCCAATATCATAATGGCTGCAGTAATGGCCAGGGGAGAGACCACAATCTATAATGCTGCCTGCGAGCCATATATTCAACAACTATGCCGGATGCTTGTTTCAATGGGAGCAAAAATTGACGGCATAGGATCTAATCTATTATATATCAATGGAGTGACCAGCCTTTCAGGTTGTACACATACAATCCTGCCCGATATGATAGAGATAGGATCATTCATAGGAATGGCAGCAATGACAGAATCTGAGATTACCATAAAAAATGTTTCATATCAAAACCTGGGCATAATTCCTGATTCTTTCAGGCGTCTCGGAATCAAGATAGAGCTGAGAGGAGATGATATATTTATTCCTCATCAGGAACATTATGAAATAGAAACTTTTATTGACGGGTCAATTATGACCATTGCTGATGCAATTTGGCCAGGACTTACTCCTGACCTTCTCAGTGTCTTACTTGTTACCGCTACCCAGGCCAAAGGTGCTGTGCTTATCCATCAGAAAATGTTTGAAAGCCGCCTCTTCTTCGTTGATAAACTCCTTGATATGGGAGCACAGATTATCTTATGCGATCCACACAGGGCAACTGTAATTGGACAGGATAAAATGATAAAACTCAGAGGGACAGTTATGTCCTCTCCCGATATCAGAGCCGGGGTTGCATTGCTTATCGCTGCAATGTCTGCCGAAGGGAAAAGTATAATTCATAATATTGAACAGATCGACAGAGGTTACCAGGATATTGATACCCGTCTTAACCTGCTGGGTGCTGATATTAAAAGAGTACTTTAGAAATTTATGACATGTCAATCGGACTGCAGCGGATGATTGATCCTGTTAATCTTTTTTCCATTTATAACAGTTATTCGCGCTTCATAATTATATGACTCCTGTTGCCTCATCTGTCGCTGTTGCATCAATTTCACCCATGTCATCTGAACTTCCGCCAGTTTCTGACAAAATGTCCACAAAGGTCCCATGGCAGGCTATTTGATAGAATAAGGAATAAAATGAAAAACTATAGATCATGGTAAAGAAAAAGAAGTATAACCAGGATGAAGGGAGAAATGATCAAAATAATATAATTACTGATAATAAGGAATATACAAACGATCCGGAAAATAGTTCCGATAGTAACACCTCCAATGGCCGACAGGGAGAAAATTCACCTGATAGTACTAATCATGACAAAGTTATAAACCAGGATAATTCATTTGATGAAAAACTGGCAGAGATGCAGGACAAATATATTCGTCTTTCTGCGGAGTTTGATAATTACAGGAGAAGAACACTCAGGGAAAAAATAGAATTGTCAAAGTATGCTTCCGAAACTATTCTTTTGAAAATCCTTCCATTTATTGACGATTTTGACAGAGCACTTAAACATATGGATACAACTACAGATTGTACCTCAATGAAGAACGGTATTGATATAATTTATGGCAAGCTTTCCGAATTTCTTAAGCAGAACGGTGTAAAGGAGATTGAGTCCATGAACAAACCATTTAGTGTTGACCTTCATGAAGCTGTTGCTAAAATGCCGGTTCAGGAAGAGGATAAAAAAGGTATTATTATAGATGTTGTATCAAAGGGATATTATCTTCAGGATAAGGTCTTAAGATTCTCAAAAGTTGTAGTAGGAGAATAAATTATTATTCAAATCATATCTAATAGTGGCTGTCAAATAAAATTCAAAAAGGATGGGAAAAAGAGATTATTATGAAGTGTTAGGAGTATCCAAGGAAGCCACAAAGGAGGAGATAAAAAAAGCTTACAGGAAACAGGCTTTAAAGTATCATCCTGACAAAAATCCTGGGGATAAGAAATCCGAGGAACACTTTAAGGAGGCTGCAGAAGCCTATGAAGTATTAAGTAATGAGGAGAAAAAAGCAAGGTATGACCGATACGGACATGCCGGTATGGGGAATAATGGTGCAGGATTCGGTGGCGCCGGAATGACAATGGATGATATTTTTTCTTCTTTCGGTGATATTTTCGGTGATGCTTTTGGTGGATTCGGAGCTTTCGGAGGCAGCCGCAGCAGAGGCAAAAGAGTAAACAAGGGAAGTAATCTCAGGGTTAAAGTCAAACTCAATCTCCAGGAGATAGCTTCTGGTACTGAGAAGAAAATCAAGGTCACAAAATATGATACCTGTAACACATGCGGAGGAACAGGAGCTGCTGATTCAAACAGCCATTCAAATTGCACAACATGTCATGGTTCGGGTCATGTAACAAGGCTTACAAACACAATGCTCGGTCAGATGCAAACCACCTCTGTTTGCCCTGCATGCGGGGGAGAAGGAAAAATAATTACAAAGAAATGTACATCGTGCTTTGGAGAAGGGATAGTCCAGAAAGAAGATATTATTAAGATAAACATACCCGCAGGTGTAGGTAAAGGAATGCAGATGACTGTTGGTGGCAAGGGAAATGCAGCACGCAGAGGAGGAGTATATGGAGATCTTCTGGTTGTGATTGACGAGGAGGAACATCCTGAACTTATAAGAGAAGGAAATGACCTTATTTATAATCTATTCATAAGCATTCCGGATGCTGTTCTTGGAACCCAGGTTGAAATCCCAACAGTAGATAATAATGTTAAAATAAATATTGAGCCTGGTACACAATCAGGCAGGATACTCAGACTCAGAGGCAAGGGATTGCCTGAGGTTAATGGCTACGGCAGAGGCGACCTGCTGGTAAATGTAAACGTCTGGATTCCAAAAAGCACTACAAAAGAAGAGGCTAAACTCTTTGAAAAATTAAGAGATTCCGACTCATTCACACCAAAGCCTGATAAGAACGACAAAACATTCTTTGAAAGAATGAGAGGCTATTTTGAGTAAAAAATAGTTGCCTGTAAAGATTCGAAGTTCTGCCTGCATTGACGACTGCAGATCTCCCCGTGTCTGATTTCCTTTATTTTAGTTCAGGTTAGAAATACCAGGGATACCTCGAGTTACCTGGAGTTTTTTTATATTTACATTTCTAAAATAATTATAAAATCACCCATGGCACTTTTCGAAGCAAAAAATGTCACTAAACAGTACGGAGATAAACTGGCACTTGATAAGGTAAGCATCTCTGTTCACGAACAATGTATTTATGGTCTGTTGGGCCCCAACGGAGCTGGAAAAACCACTCTTATCAGGATTATCAATCAGATAACAGGCCCCGACTCTGGTGAATTATTCCTTAACGGGAAAAAGCTTATGCCCGAAGATGTGATGGCAATCGGCTACCTCCCGGAAGAGAGAGGGCTGTATAAAAAAATGAAAGTAGGAGAACAGGCTCTCTATTTTGCCCAGTTGAAAGGTCTATCAAAATCCGAAGCAATGAAAAGACTCAAATACTGGTTTAAGAAACTTGATATTATCGACTGGTGGGGGAAAAAAGTCGAAGAACTTTCAAAAGGAATGCAGCAGAAAGTGCAATTTATTACAACAGTTCTTCACGAGCCTAAACTGATAATTTTCGATGAGCCATTTACAGGATTTGATCCGGTCAATGCCAATACAATAAAAAATGAGATACTCTATCTCAGGGAGAGAGGAGCCACAATTATATTTTCAACTCATAACATGGAGTCAGTTGAGGAACTGTGTGATAATATTACCCTCATCAACAAATCGAAAACAATTCTTGAAGGCAGTGTTAATGAAATACGCAGTAAATGGGCAGCCAATGAGTATGACCTTGTATTTGACGGTGATGTGAATATTGAAAGCAACGGAAATTATAATATTCTGAATCATCAAAAGGAGAATGGCAGGAGTATCATACGGTTAAAAACGATAAATGATATATCAACAAATGATATTCTTTCCAAAGCAATCACATCAGGCAAGGTCCTATCATTTAATCCTACGCTGCCATCGATGAATGAGATTTTCATAAGGGTAGTTGAAGCTCAGAATTAATAATCTGTTAAAAAATTTAAACCTCTTAACCATGAATAAGGTATCAGTCATAATAAAAAGAGAATATATTACAAGAGTACGAAAAAAGTCATTTATCATAATGACCCTTCTTGCTCCTCTTCTTATGGGATCACTATTGGTTATTCCATCACTTCTGATGATGAACGAAGACAAGGATTTTAAGAAAATTGCAGTCATCGAGGATGGAAGTGATCTTTTCTATAATGTAATCCCCGATTCAAAAGATGTTGATTATGTCTACCTGAAAAACGTAAATGTTAACGACCTGAAAAAGAGTTTTGATAAAGCTGGTTACTACGGTATCCTTTACATCTCTAAAGAGCTTATCAATACACCAAATGCTATTCAGCTCATTTCCAAAAATCAACCACCCATAGGCCTTCTTGATCATATATCAGGCTCTCTTGAAAAAGAGATTGAAAGACAAAAGCTGGTCGCCTATAATATCAAAGATCTCGATGATATACTTAAGAGTATAAGAACAAAAGTTTCAATCCAGACTATTAAGATCGATGATGCCGGGGAAACGACTGAAACCAGTACAGGTATTGCAATGGCATTAGCTTATCTGGGCGGATTCCTCATGTATATGCTGGTGTTTATGTTCGGGTCACAGGTTATGCGCGGTGTTATCGAGGAAAAGACAAGCCGTGTTGTTGAAGTAATTGTATCGTCGGTTAAACCAATTCAATTAATGATGGGCAAGATAATCGGTATTGCCCTTGTCGGACTCACGCAGTTCATGATCTGGATCTTTCTCACCCTCGCAATAGTGACTGTAGTAAAGACCACTATTCTTAAGGATAGTGTGATAAGTGGTGTCAATCAGTCAGTACCACAAAGCTTTATATCTGCTAATCAACCTGTTCAGGAATCTGCTGGGACAAAAGAAGTATCTCCCGAACTTGCCGAATTCTCAAAATTATTTGACAGTGCAATGAATCAGGATTGGTTACTGATAATAATTTCTTTCATCTTCTATTTTATTACAGGATATCTGCTGTATGCTTCTATATTTGCAGCAATTGGTTCGGCAGTTGACAATGAAACAGAAACACAGCAATTTATGCTGCCTGTCACAATTCCAATCATCCTTGGGCTTTTTGTTGCAATGGGGACTATGCAAAATCCTGAAAGTTCAATCTCTTTCTGGTTTTCAATGATCCCTCTGACATCACCCATTGTAATGATGGCCAGGATCCCATTTGGAGTTCCATACTGGCAGATTTTTCTTTCAATGTTCCTTATGCTGATTACTTTCATGGCTTTTGTTTGGATGGCTGCTAAGGTCTACAGGACAGGTATTCTTATGTACGGGAAGAAAACTTCATGGAAAGAAATGTGGAAATGGCTCAGGTATAGCGGTTAAAGACTGAAGATGTCATACACAGGAAGTACTGAGACAGGATTGTATTAATAAATACCGATACCTGAAACCCTCGTGAATATGAGTATATTAATAATATGAATATGGCAAAGATTTTGGTTATTGATGATGAGAAGGCGATCAGGAATACTCTTAAAGATGTTCTGGAATATGAAAAACATGAGATCGATCTTGCTGAAGATGGTGCATCCGGTATAGAATTGTTCTCTTCCAATACATACGATGTGGTCCTTTGTGACATAAAAATGGCAAAAATGGATGGGATTGAGGTACTTCAGAAAATCACAGATCTCTCTTCCCATGTTCCTGTTATTATGATATCCGGACATGGAAATATAGATACTGCTGTTGAAGCTATAAAAAAGGGAGCATATGATTTTCTTGAAAAACCTCTTGACCTGAACAGGTTGCTTATAACCATCCGCAATGCAATGGATAAGTCAACCCTTATAACTCAGACACAGGCACTTAAGAATAAAGTCAGTAAGATGTATGAGATCGTGGGTGAATCGGATACGATCAGACAGGTAAAGGATATGATCGACAGAGTGGCCCCGACAGAAGCACGAATACTTATTACAGGAGCAAATGGGACAGGTAAAGAACTAGTAGCACATCAGATCCATGAAAAAAGCAACAGGGCAAAAGCCCCGTTCGTAGAGGTCAATTGTGCTGCAATTCCTTCCGAACTTATTGAAAGTGAACTTTTTGGACATGAAAAAGGTTCATTTACATCTGCAATAAAGCAACGTATAGGAAAGTTTGAACAGGCAAACGGGGGAACTCTTTTCCTTGATGAGATAGGAGATATGAGCCTCTCTGCCCAGGCTAAAGTTCTCCGGGCTCTTCAGGAAAACAAGATAACAAGGGTTGGATCTGATAAAGACATTCATGTGAATGTCAGAGTAATAACCGCTACAAATAAGAATATTAAAAAAGAAATTGAAGCAAACAATTTCAGGGAAGACCTCTATCACAGGTTGAGTGTAATACTGATTCATGTCCCATCACTTAATGATCGTAATGATGACATTCCGATCCTGGCCGAACACTTTAACACACTTATCTGCAATGAATATGGAATGAGCAAAAAAACAATAAAGAAAGATGCTATAAGGGAGTTGCAGAAAATCGAGTGGACTGGCAACATACGTGAATTCAGAAATGTCCTTGAGAGATTGATAATCTTATGTCCTAATGAGATAACAGGAGCCGATGTTATTGCATATGCACGACCGGTTTCTGGAAATATAGGCTGAAGGTTTGTATAAAAGAAAACACATGGAGTATATGTTCCGTACTGAAAAAGATAGTCTTGGAGAGAAGCAGGTTCCTGAAGATGCTCTCTACGGGATCCACGCGCTGAGGGCCAGGGATAATTTTCCCGGAACAACCCAATTCCCTGTTGAATGGTATAAAGCTGTAGGAACTACCAAGATAGCCTGTTACAGAACATACAAAAAATTCGGGATTGCCGCAGAAGAAAAATTCGGACCTGCTGTTCCTGTGAAAATTATCAAAAGTGAGATTATAGATGCCCTGACAGCAGCCGCTCTGGAAGTAGCAGATGGTAACCACTTTAGCCATTTTATTGTACCTGCTGTACAGGGAGGTGCCGGTACAAGTATCAATATGAATATTAATGAGATCATTACAAACCTGGCCCTGCAAAAAACAGGTCACAAGTCAGGCGATTATGATTTTATCGATCCTATTGAACATGCCAATATTTTTCAGTCGACTAACGATGTAATTCCAACTGCTCTTACAGTAGCTGTTATGAATCTGCTTTCAGTACTTGAAGAAAAGATAAACTTACTGCGGCAAAAAGTTGAAGAATATGAACGAGGAAACAGGGAGAAGCTGCGACCTGGTTATACCCAGATGCAGGAAGCCGTTCCCTCTTCATTCGGACTTCTCTTCAGTGCATATAATGAAGCTCTTTCACGCGACTGGTGGAGAGTTTCCAAATGTATTGAAAGAATAAAGCAGATTAACCTTGGCGGAGGAGCAATTGGTACCGGGATCGGGATTCCACGGTTTTTTATAACGGAGGTGGTGCCTGAGCTTCGATCTCTAACTGGCATGCAACTAGCTCATAGCGAAAATCTTGCAGATTCAACCTCTAATACCGACAAATGGGTTGAGATTCATGCTACCATTAAGGCCCATGCAGTTAATCTCGAAAAAATATCAGCTGACATAAGGCTGCTGGCATCGGACATTGCTGGCATCAAAACTATAATAATACCTGAAAAGCAGGTTGGAAGCTCAATAATGCCCGGGAAAATAAATCCGGTAATACCCGAGTTTGTTATTTCAGCATCTCATAAAATATATTCAAACGATATGCTTGTCAGTTCACTCTGCGGACAGGGTACACTTGAGCTGAATGCATATCTCCCGGTTATCGGTTATGCAGTTATCGAAAGTATTAACCTGCTGATATCATGTAATACAACCCTTCTAAATAATCTATTTTCAGGTTTAAGAATCAACGAATCTGCAAGTTATGAAGCTTTGATACACAGTCCTGCAATAACTACAGCTTTAAGTCCTCATATTGGTTACCATAAAGCAACTGAACTGGCACACCTCATGAAGGAGAAGAAAACAGATGTTTTTGAAGCCAATAAAATACTGAAAGTAATTGATGACGATAAACTCAATACTATCCTGCAATCAGGAAATCTGCTCAAACTGGGTTTCCTGCTTGATGAGATTTAGATTGGGTTCGGGTTACATTTTGAATTGTTGCATTTTGTAGCCATTTCATATTATTACTTTCACATTGATTAAAACATGATGCCTGGTTTCAGGGGGATAAATTTTACTAATTTTAACGGATATTCGCATAGTGATGACCAAAGGAAGAGATTCAAAACCACATATCGGTATTTACGGTCGGCGAAATAATGGAAAAAGCAGACTGATCAACTGCCTTGCTGGACAGGATATTGCAATAGTTTCAGATCAGGCCGGTACGACAACCGACCCTGTTAAGAAATCCTTTGAGATAACAGGCTTCGGACCAGTGATACTGATCGATACTGCAGGTATTGACGATTCAGGTGAACTGGGAGAGAAGAGAGTTGAACGAACTCTGAGAACTCTGGAGATTATTGACCTTGCCCTGCTTGTTGTTACTAACAATTCCTGGGGGGAATATGAAAATGATCTGATTGAAAAATTCCGTACCAAGGATCTACCGTTTATTATAATCCACAGTAAATCAGATATTGAAAGGCCAACTAGTGATTTCAGATCAAAGATTACTTCCATAACAGATTCATCTCTTTTTGAATTTTCATCTGTTGATAAAAGAAATTTTGAGGATCTTATCAGATTAATTAGTACCACAATTCCTGAGCATTCTTACAAAACGCCAACACTTCTTGGTGATCTGATCAGTTACGGGGACATTGTGATCCTTATCACTCCTATTGACGTTGAAGCACCAGCCGGCCGGCTTATCCTTCCGCAAGTGCAAGCTATCAGGGATATCCTTGATAATGATGCCGTTGCAATTGTGCTTAAAGAAAGGGAAGTTGATGCTTTCCTTAAAAAAACAAAAATTATACCAGCTCTTGCAATAACTGATTCACAGGTATTCGTAAAAGCAGATGCTTCTATACCATCAGGTATTCCCCTGACAAGTTTTAGTATAATGCTGGCAAGATTTAAAGGGGACTTTGAGAGTTACCTGAAAGGAACTCCAAAGATTTCCGGTTTGAAAGATGGTGACAGGGTACTGCTTCTTGAGTCTTGCACTCATCATGTTGCATGCGACGATATAGGAAGAACTAAAATCCCCAGATGGATCACCAGTTTTACAGGTAAAAACATTCAATATGAGGTGGTTGCAGGATTAGATTCATTACCACGCCCGATAACAGAATACTCACTGGTCATTCAGTGTGGCGGCTGCATGATTACCCGGAAGCAGCTTCATAACAGGTTACAGGTCGCCATAAAAGCAGGTATTCCTGTTACAAATTACGGAATGGCAATAGCTTATGTTCAGGGAATTTATGAAAGAGCCATTGCTCCTTTTACCAGGAGTGAAAAAGGAAACAAAACCTACCTTTAACCAGTAACCTGAATCAATTCCTGAAAGTCTGAACCATCAAACCGATGGATATAACTGAACTGTAACTGTGAAAACCATTTATAAATTTAATGAAAAAGGATTTCCTCAAATAGATTAATCTTTGAGTTCCGCAGTCGGACAGTAACAAATCGTGTAATATATTGCATTACAAATATCCCATGCATCATTCAGGCAGGTCATAACTCTGTGATACAATGTGTTATATTATGTTTGCTGGATCTCAGAATTAATGAGGATAAATAGGAATAAGCACAAGCGTAAAAGCCGTCTAATCAGAACCTATAATAAATAAATGGCATCACATCGGTTGTTCTCATACTATACAATATGGTAGCTATCAGCACTATAACTACCATTTGAACTGAAAGAGGAAATCTTATAAAGAGACCTCTGTAAGATTCTTTGGTCTTTTCCGGCAGAAAATGAATTATATATCCTACTGACATTAAAAGAAATACATTCATATATGATGGAATAACAGTAAGGTAAGATCCCGGGGTGAAGTTCTCAAAGATCTGTTTAAGCATGATCGTCACATTTTCCATGCTGTTTGCCCTGAAGAATATCCAGCAAAAACTTACAAAGTTGAAAGTAATTAAAACAGCAACTGCCTTTCCTAATCTTCCGGAAGTGAGTCGACCTCCAGATATAGAATACCATATTCTGTTAAAGACCAGACCTATACCATGAAGTCCACCCCATATTATAAACCTAAGACTTGCACCATGCCACAATCCTCCTAGTAACATTGTAATAATCAGATTAATATTTGTTCTTAACCACCCCTTCCTGTTGCCTCCGAGGGGTATGTACAAGTAATCTTTTAACCAGCGGGACAAAGAGATATGCCATCTTTTCCAGAAGTCTGAAATGTCTGCCGCCTTATATGGTGAGTTAAAATTAACGGGTAGCCTGAATCCTAATACCAGGGCCAATCCGATAGCAATATCTGTATATCCCGAGAAATCGCAGTAGATCTGTAAGCCATATCCATAAACTGCCATCAGGTTTTCAAATCCCGAGTATATTGAAGGCATATCAAAAACCCTGTCGATGAAGTTCACAGCAATATAATCAGATATGACTATTTTTTTTATAAGTCCTTTTGAGATAAGAAACAACGCATGGCTGAATTCTCTCTTTTCGAGGTGCATCTTTGAATATAACTGAGGAATGAATTCTGAAGCCCGTACAATAGGACCTGCCACAAGCTGAGGAAAAAATGAAACATAGAAGCCAAAGTCAATTATATTCCTGACAGGAGTGATTTTTCTGCGGTAGACATCAATTGTATAGCTAAGGGACTGAAAAGTGAAAAAAGATATCCCTACCGGGAGAATTATATTACTTATATTCAATGCTGTACCAAATTTTTGATTGGAAAAAGCTGCAATAAAATCATATACCTGAAAGTCAGTACCCAACAGATCATTTACCGTTGAGATAAAAAAACCTGTGTATTTAAAATAGGCCAGAATTCCGAGATTTGATGTGACACTTAAGATAATGAACAGTCGTCTGAGGATCTTTCCTTTGAAATTATGAATTAACAGACCGCAGGAAAAATCAACTATTGTCACCAGGATCAGGAGCAGCAAAAAAAGTCCCCCCGATTTATAATAAAAGAAAAGGCTTAAAATAAAAAGATATATATTCCTGATAAATAGCCTCTTATAAATAAAACTGTAACCAGCAAGAAGAACCAGGAAGAAGAGCCAGAATGCCGAAGATGAGAAAATCAATGGTTTGTCAGGATCATAATTTAATATCCCGGAAAAAATCCTCTTTTCCGGTATTTTTATATCAGCAGGTTTGTCAATAAATCTGGCCGAGGGCTGGTGAAAAGTTGTATCGGGCAAAGTAATTGCAGAAAACCGGACAATAGTATCTGAAAAAACAGGGGAGAAAAGATCCTTTACAAGTAAGAGTGATAAAGTATCTGCCCCGGGATAAGTAAAATGAACAAAATCGCTTTGGGCAAGTGGTGGTGACTTTTGCGACCAGTTAATAACAGAAGAATTACCTCCCATCGCAAGGTAAGAATCCCAGAATGCTATACCCGCATCACCAGCTGCCTTTTTCTGAGCATCTATAATTGCCGGGATGTTGGAATATGACCTTATACTGTCGCCTTCATTTAAAGCCATATCAGTAACTCCAACAACCAGAATTGAACAATAAGGAGCAATTTCCCTGAGAAGAGTTAATTGTCTACTTAATCCTTTGCGGTAATACGTATAATCCTCTCTGACATTTTTCACAATGTTTAAACCATATTGCATAACAATAAGATCAGGAGCAAGAAGGTTGAACGATTCTTTAAGATTCTCCCTGTCAACCATTGTAAATTCAAGTCCTGCACTTCCCCGCTGCGGGATATTATCCACAATGACACCTGTTTTGCTTTCGACGCTAATACCATAGATATCAGGACTCTCTCTACCTTCAAATTCAATAATTATATTTTTTGCCCTTTTCAGGGGACAGGTTATTTCATGGATGCCTTTTCCCTGAGTAAGCGAATCGGAGTACAACATGATTTCATCTGACCTTATCTTAATACTTACATGTGCCGGTGAATTACCATAAAACAATCGTATAGTTTCGTACTCTGATGAAGCTGAATCAGCCTGAATTGAAGGCCTGATCCTTACATAAGCTTTTTCAGGAACCGATGCTATCTTTCCTTCAGGCAAGAATCGACAAATGGTCATAAAGGGTCCCAGTCTGAAATGGGATAATTCTCCGTTTTTAAAGGAGAGGTAATTGTATCTTTTCCAGTTTGAAGATGAACGCAACCATATTGTTTTTGTGTACATCACAGGCATTAAAGGGAGAAATAACCCTGGACCAGATCCCTGGCGGGACCTTCTTAATAATTTACGAAGCAAAAAAGTTATCCTGTCTCCTTCAACCTGTGAGTCTCCATAATACATTACCCTGAGCTGACCTTTGTGGGAGATTAAAGAATCAAGAAATGGTTTCAAAGGATTTACCGGAATAGCAGGAAGAGTATCAGAGAGAGCTATTGTGTCATTTGGAGCAATTGGAAAAGTATCAGCAACAAATGGCTTAACCGGCTGGATATCTGTGGATAGCGTTGAAGGTAATTCAGTCAGCTTTTCAGGAACAAAATCATTAATTGAAGGGAATAATCCGGATTCAGGAAAAAGGTAATAAAGACCGGTGAGGCAGGTCAGAATGATCAGCAATAATAAAAATGACCTAAATGGGCGCATATTTTAGAAGGAATCAGCTCTTCTTCTTTATCCTTAGTTTCTGCCCGACCTGTATCTTCTGAGGATCTGAAATACTATTTAACGACAACACTTCACTAGTTGTCACATTCCCGTATAATTTAACAATATCCCATATAGTATCACCATAACGTACCGTATGAGTTATATAATCGCCATCATATTCATAAGGAGTTGCTGTTTGTGGTGTCGTCTGATTTAACGGAACACTTTTGCCGATCTGTTCCTGCTTTTCGGCAAACGACATCGAATTGATCTTTGAATAATATTCATATCTGGAAGGATCAACATATATCACCAGTTTCTGTCCTACTCTTATTGTACTGCGGTAAATATCGTTCCAGTTTCTAAGTTCAGAAAGGCTGACCCTGAACCATTCTGATATGAAACCCAGATTATCACCATCCCTGACAGTGTAGAATAGTTTTGATTTTCCTTTAATGTCGTATGTTACATGTGTTGAACGACTGGGATCAGAAATACGTGTTGTCCCGTTCAGGTAAATATCCCGTTTATAGCTTCTGATTGTATCATTCAAATCGATAAAATCGCCAAGGTGGTTCATCGGGAGAGTAAGAGCCAGCGGTTTTGCTGAACCAGGCACCAGACCTGTCTTGTATTGTGGATTCAATGCCCTCAGTTCACCCAGTGGGATTCCCATTACTTCAGATATCTGAGTGAGGTGAATATCCTTATTAACCATTATGGTGTCAGTCGATACAGGAATATTCAGGGGTAACGGACGGATATTATGATCAGGGTAATAGTTTACAGCATAGGCTGCAGCAATATATTGTGGAATATAGCCACGCGTTTCCCTTGGTAACCTGTAAAAAATGTCCCAGTAATCTTTCTTATTGCCTGAACGCCTTATAGCCTTATTCACATTTCCCGGACCACAATTGTAGGCAGCAATAACAAGTATCCAGTCGTTATAAATATTATATAGGTCCTTAATATATTTTGCTGCAGCGTGAGTGGCCTTTACAGGGTCTCTTCTTTCATCGACAATAGAGTTGATAGATAATCCGTACATTCTTCCGGTACTGTACATGAATTGCCAGAGTCCTGTAGCTCCCATCCTCGAAACAGCATTAACATTAAGAGCTGATTCTATAACTGCCATATATTTAAGTTCGGCAGGCAATCCGTATGAGTCGAAAATATCTTCGATTATAGGAAAATAATAATCCTTTAAACCAAGAACAGCACTAAATTTTTCTCTCTGCCTGATTGTATAAACATGAATATGATTTTTGATTATATTATTATATGGAAGCTTTATTATTGAATTTATCTTGCTTAACCTGTTAATATAAACAGAATCAGGATATTGCAAACCAATGGAATCTTCTCTGATATTGCCATTGTCCTCTCTCAATGCCATTTTAACGTACCAGCTGCTTACCAGGCTATCAAGATCTCTGGAAATTCTGTCACCTGAATCATCTGTTCTTATGATTATAGTATCAGCATTTGAAAAGGCATTAATATTAATCACCAATAAGAACAGGGATATTTGTAAGTATTTGATATTCATAATTTAATATTCATTTTAAAAAGTTACACTCAGGCTTAAATTCAACCCTGCTCCCGTAAAACCAGGGAGGGGCAATTGTGCAGGAGCCACGCTCAGGTTGAGATTATCACTGATATCATAATTAAAGAGACTTGCGTCAACATTTGCATCAAGCGCTGACAAAAGGTACCAGGCTGCAACACCAATATATGAAAGGTCCCGATAACGTTTGTAATAATCAACGCTTTTCAATAATCCATCCTCCACCCATGAAGCGTTTGACTGATCATACGTATCAGGATGTTTTACAGGATCATACTCTGTCGGGCTCATCACCCTGACGAGTTCAGTATAACTATCAGTCTCAGGGATCTTATCTTTAAACTCCTGATATGCCTTCATATATTTATTGTAGTAGGTTGTATTGAAACCTATAGCATATATCATGCCTCCGAAACCTGCGTACACAAGAGGAATCTTCCAGTATTTTCTGTTATAGATCTGACCAAGTCCGGGAAAGGCAAATGCAAGCATTGTCGCCTTCAGCGGGTCAGCTTTGAAAGAATGTTTCTCCGGTTTGGTTTTGGACAAAGTATCAGCCTGTGCATTGATGTTTTGCTGATACCAAAACAATTGCAATAATAAGATAACTATTATTTTATGAGATCTCTTCAAAATAAATAGTGGCCGGTGATTAAAACCAGCTCAAAAAAACAGTGCGATAAAGATAATTATTTTCAGGAGTTAAGACGGTCAAATACTCCTAAAATGCGTTCCATCTCCTCATTGTTGTCAAACTGGATAACAATTTTACCTTTCCCCTGATCGTTTATTCTGAAATTGACCCTTGTTGAAAAGATACTATTAAGATGGTCTGATATCTGAGTAAACTCTTCATTCAGTTTTCTCTTCTTTTCTACTTTTGCAGTGTCTTTAATATTAACTGATTGCAGTTGACGGACAAGCTCTTCGGCTTGTCTCACAGATAGTTCCCCATCAATTATTTTATAATAAACGTTGATCTGTTTTTTTGGATCTTCTATATTAATAAGTGTACGGGCGTGCCCCATCATCAGGTGCTTATTTTTTATCCCCAGTTGAATTTCGGCAGGGAGTTTAAGGAGGCGGAGATAGTTGGCAACTGTCGATCTCTGCTTACCTACCCTGTCGCTCAACTGCTCCTGGGTAAGCTTACACTCCTCAATAAGTCTTTGAAAACTGATAGCTACTTCCACGGCATCAAGGTCTTCACGCTGAATATTCTCGACAAGTGCCAGCTCAAGCATTGCCTGGTCATCAGCTGTTCTTATATAGGCAGGGACATGTGTCAGACCTGCTAGCCTTGCTGCCCTGAGACGTCTCTCACCAGCAATCAGCTGATATTTTCCACTGACTGTTTCCCTTACTGTGAGAGGTTGAACAATACCAAGCTTTTTGATTGATATTGCCAGTTCTTCCAGCGACTGGTTATCAAATGATGTCCTTGGCTGAAAAGGATTTGCCTCAATTGAATCGACTGAAATATCAAGGTTCGCCTCAACCTTTCTTTCTAGGACTTCTTTCTCCACTCCATCGATTAAGGCACCCAGACCCCTTCCCAAAGCATTTTTCTTTGTCATAATAAATAATGAATCAGAAAATTAAAAACACCTTTCAATTACTGTTTAACTTTGGCTTCCTGTTTTTCGATCAGCTCCTTTGCAAGGTTGAGATAATTAACTGTTCCTCTTGAATCAGCATCATAGAGTATTGCCGGCTGACCAAAACTGGGAGCCTCCGAAAGTTTCACATTTCTTTGAATAATAGTTTTAAATACCATCTGCTGGAAATGTTTATTTACCTCATCCGCAACCTGATTTGACAATCTCAGCCTCGAATCATACATTGTAAGTAGAAATCCTTCAATCTCAAGTTCCTTGTTAAGGTTATTCTGTATGATCTTAATAGTATTTAGAAGTTTACCAAGTCCTTCAAGAGCAAAATACTCGCACTGAACCGGAATGATAACCGAATTAGATGCCGAAAGTGCATTAACTGTCAATAATCCAAGTGATGGCGAACAATCAATAAGTATATAGTCATAATCCTTTTCCACCTTACTTATTACCCGCTTAAGGATTTTTTCTCTCTCAGGTCTGTCGAGCATCTCAATCTCAGCTCCTACCAGGTCAATATTTGATGGGATGATTGAGAGGTTTTCCACTTCACAGGCAAGTACTGCTTCCCGTGGGTCCTTATCATCAATCAGACAATCATATATTGTACTCCGTATCAACTTTGAATCAATACCTATTCCCGAAGTCGCATTTGCCTGAGGATCGGCATCTACTATCAGTACTTTCTTTTCAAGAGCTGCCAGACTAGCCGCAAGGTTAATTGCTGTTGTAGTCTTTCCTACTCCCCCCTTCTGATTTGCTATTGATATAATAAGTCCCATCTTAATTCCTTTAATATTTTATGCATTATTTTTGAGCTTCAAATTTACTATTAAAGCTCCAGTGCCATGGAGAGTAAAAGGTGTAATTGTAAACATTTTTCGCGGGGTTTTCAACATCTTATTAACAGCAGTATTTCAGAAACAACAAGCATTTGTATTTACTTTATTCACATCTTTGCATTTAATAAACCATAGTGAACATGCTAATTAACAACGATCAGAATGCGTGGCTTACAATAGTAAATCCCAATGCAGGAAACGGCAAAGGTAAAAAGGACTGGAACCGTATAGCAGCACTTTTTGAAAAAAACGATATCCGGATATTACCCAGGTTTACAGATAGAAAGGGTCAGGCAACAGAATTTGTAAGAGAAGGCCTTGCAGCTGGATTCAGAAAGATAATATCAGTTGGAGGTGATGGTACGATAAATGAGGTCGTCAACGGTGTTTTTACTCAGTCATTCTGCCCAACAAACGATGTTGTAATAAGCATTATACCGGTTGGTACAGGAAACGACTGGGGTAGAATGTTCGGGATCCCGCTGGTTTATGAGGGAAGTGTAAGGGTTATCAAAGAAAATAAACAGATACTACATGATATAGGAGTGATAAGCTATTTTAACGGTCAGATTAAGGAAAAAAGGTATTTCTTGAATATAGCAGGACTCGGTTTCGAAGCAGTGGTGGTTAAAAAGACCAATAATCAGAAAGATAAGGGCAGAGCCAGTAAAGCGATATATCTGCTGAACCTGCTTGCCAGTCTTATTTCATACAGGAACACAACCGCTGATATTATTATTGACGGGAAAAAAACCACATGTGACGTTTTTTCAATTAATGTTGGTAATGGCAGATACTGTGGAGGGGGTATGAGACAAACACCTGAAGCTCTTCCTGATGATGGTCTGCTTGACATTACCGTAATAAAAAGTATGGGCAGGATTGAAATTATCAGAAACCTGAAGATTTTATATGACGGTACTATTTTAAGTCATCCCAAAGTTGACGGATACAGGAGCGATAATCTGCGGGTAAATTCAGAATCCTTACTTTACGCTGAAGCTGATGGAGAATCACTCGGCCATACACCTGTAGAATTCACGATTATTCCTTCAGGTATAAAAATAGTATATGGAACAAGCATTATTCTGTGATTTTTATCTCAAAGAGTTTTGGCCATTTTTTACCTGTAACAAATATTCTTTTCCGGATATCATCATAAGCAATACCATTTAAAACATCTGTTGAAGGATCTTTATCAGATTCCGTAAGGATACCAGCAAGATCAACATATCCATTCAATCGTCCTGATACCGGATCAATCCTGGCAATAAGATCACTCTGCCAGATATTGGCCCAAATCTCTCCGTTTACATATTCAAGTTCATTTAACTGGTCTATCTTCTTTTCATTATCATAAACCTCAAGCCTTGAAATAACAGTAAACATCTCTGGATCATAAAAATAAAGAACATTTGATCCATCGCTCATTACAATTCTGTTCCCGACTGTTGTCAGACCCCATCCCTGGGTTGCATAAAATACTTTGTTTATCAGTTTAAAGGTTGACTTTTCATAAACAAATCCGACTTTATTCTCCCATGTCACCTGGTAAATACGGTCATTGAAAAGTGTTATACCTTCCCCAAAAAGTGACGGTTCAAGGTTATGCTGACGATTTACCTTCCCTGTTTCCAGTACAACTTCTCTTAAGCTTGATCCTGCTTCCTGGCCTGTACCTTCATACAGTAATCCATTATTAAAAAAGAGACCCTGAGTAAATGCCTCTTTATCATGTGGAAAGGCGTTAACTACCTTGTAACCATATCTTTCCGGAACAATATCTGAGCAGATAATCATGAACCTGGTAATTGATGTCCTCACTTTACCACCTTTTACTGCAGATACTTTTAAGGACTTTCTCCCGGTAGATCCCGTATAAGAGGATGAGATCAGGAACTCCCATGGCTCTGATTGAAGTACTGCAACCTTTTTACTGTCAAAATAGATTAAAACAGAATCGGGATTACGACCATCATCCGCTTTGTCTAAAACTACTTTTATCTGATCTCTCAGCCTGAAAACCGAGTTCTCGGCAGGGGCAACAAGCTTAATCAACCTAACAGCCATTTCCTCATCAGGGACACTACTGGATTTATTTTCTGCTGCTTCAGGTTTCCCGGAACGGCCGGAACACGAAAATATCCATATAACAAGTGTTATGAAAACCAGGTAATAAATATATCCTGAATACTTAATCTTCATTACTATTTTTTTTCTTTTTAAATAAACGCTTCAGAACATTATTCTGTGATGCTATTCTTTGTTCTGCTTCCTTCTGTTGAAGTTCAAACGGAAATATAATTTGCCACACTCCACTCCAACCCGGAAAACCACCGATATTTTTATCATCTATAAAAATATCAGCATTTATTTTCCTGCTGATTGTTTCATCAAATACTTCCTCAGGATAATTCTTGTTGACAGCATAAAATTCAACCCCGTTTTTCAGGCAGAATTCGACTGCGGCATCAAGTTCAGGACCTGTCCTGAAAGTCCAGAGGATAAGCTTTGCTCCCATTTTATCGAGCTCTCTCAGAGTATGAAATGCAAACAGGATCTCTTTTCCTATTTCAGGATACTGGTGCTCAACTATTGTACCGTCAAAATCGACAGCGATCTTTATGCCTGTTAAATCAACCATTATTATAATTTACATGCAAATCTAATAATAAACATCTAAAAGATTAGCTATTATTTCAAATCTGAAAAGTTCATACTGGAAAAGCGGAAATTAAGAACATTCCCGTCAGAGGTTGGAGAAAAACACAGAAAACATTCAGGGCAGGCTACTTTTGGAATAAATAGTGAAATTTATCTTAAATTTGTTCTCCTCTTATATAAAAATGGTTTTCGAATGAAGAAATATATTCCAAACTTTATTACATCACTTAATCTGATAACAGGATTTATTGCAATAATTTCTGCTGCTACCGGTGACCTTTTTACTGCTTCATTGCTTATTATTGCATCAATGGTATTCGATTTTTTAGACGGGCTCGTTGCAAGATTACTGAACTCATATTCGGAAATAGGCAGGGAACTAGACTCTCTTGCAGATGTGGTCAGTTTTGGTGTTGCCCCGGGAATAATTATTTATCAGCTATTGTATGATTGTTCTCCCACAATAGGTCTCAATGGCAGCTACGGACCTATACTTCTGTTAATTATTCCTGCGATTATGCCGGTATGTGCTGCATTACGGCTCGCAATTTTCAATCTTGACACAACCCAGACAACATCTTTCAAAGGGCTTCCAACTCCTGCCAATGCGCTTGCTATTGTTTCTGTTATATTTGCTGAACATTATTCAGATTCAGCAATCTTTACAACAATTACAACTTCTGTTTCAGCACTTATTATTCTTACTGTTGTTCTTTCCCTGCTTATGGTTAGCCGGATTCCTCTTCTTTCATTGAAATTTAAAAACCTGAAATTAAAGGGAAATGAAGGCAGGTATCTTCTTGTCCTGCTGGTTATTATTTCACTGTTAATACTTGGTACTGCAGCATTGCCTTTAATAATACCTCTTTATTTAATCTCCTCATTGCTGTCATTGCTTATCAGGCCCTGACTCTCCTGATTTTTGACCGGATTCACAATCCCGGGAAACTTTTTCTCGTACAATATCAGGGCTGATTTTATTATAATCCAGCTTAAAATTATAAAAACCGGCCATAACAGATACTGAAGTATTTGACTGATATACATAATCGTATTTTTTTTCTCTTATATTTAACCTTTTACCCTTAATATTTCCCTTTTCTATCACCCAATAAAATCTTCCGGAAACTGTTTCGTCCAGTCCCGGTTGCTGCACACCCTAATATACATGTTCGTCTGATCTCATCTCGTCCTCTGTAATTTTGGTGTTGTTTATGGCTTTCCAGGCATACCAGATGTAAGCAAATACTAATGGAATAATAAATGAGACATACATCATTGTCTTAAGTGTGAAGAAGCTTGATGAGGCATTTCTGATTGTTAATGAACTTTGCAGGTCATAGGAGGATGGATAAAACGATGTACTGTTAAAACCTGCAATAAGGAACAAAGAAAACACAGTTAATACTGTTCCTGTTCCTGTGAACCATATTCCTTTAGTACTGTTCTTGAATGAGGAAATCCAAATACCGTATAAAACGCTTAAAACTCCCAGAATAAAAACAATAAGAACAACCGGCATCTGAATAAAATTATGCAGATATTTAAACTTCTCCAGCATAATTATACCAGAAGAGGGATCAACTGAATAACCTTCTGATATAAGAATAGAGATTATAAAAAACAGGAAAAAGACCAGGAACAATACTGAATTAATAATGACTTTTTTAATGGACCTTTTTCCAATTCCATCACTATCAAGTGTGTTTAAAAAATATAACAGTCCATTAATTCTTGCAAGAAACAACACAGCTAAACCGAGGGCAACGTTTTTAATCCCCAGCAATGCCTCAAGTCCGTTCCATGATGTCTCCCATTTTACCTGGTTATAACTATTCAGGCTGAACAATGATCCTGTGAAAAAAGTAGCTACAGCAGTCCCAATGAGGAAAGGACCCAGTGAACCATTCAGAAAAAGAAATGTATCAAAAGTACGTTTCCCGAATACATTAGCCGGTTTAGATCTGTACTCATAAGCAATTGCCTGAATTATGAAGCTGAAAAGTATTGCAATCCATACCCAGTAAGCACCACCGAAACTTGTTGCATAGAATAGAGGGAAAGAGGCAAAAAAAGCTCCTCCAAAAGTCACAAGTGTGGTGAATGTAAACTCCCATTTCCGTCCCATGGTATTAACCAGCATTGTCTTTTCAATATCGTTTTCCGGCAGGGAAAAAATCATCGTCTGTCCTCCCTGAACAAACATCAGAAATACCAGGAGACCGGCAAGCAGAGATATAATAATCCACCAGTAATCCTGCAAAAAGATATATGAGATCATAGTATTCATATTTCTACATCCTCCTCAATTTTTGTTCCTGTTTTTATTTGCCTGATCATAATTGAGATCTCAGCTATAAGTAATCCTGTAAAAAGAATTGCAAACAGAATAAATGTTGTCATTACTGATCCTGAACTTATCTGTGACACTCCTGAAGATACTGACATCAGGTCCTGTATAATCCATGGCTGGCGTCCTGCTTCAGTAAGTATCCATCCTGCTTCGCTGGCAACATAAGTCAGCGGAATTGAAAAGAGAGTTGCCCTGAGAAACCATTTCTTATCAGCCAGTGTTCCGGAGAAAAGGAAATAAACAGCAAGTGAAAAGATCAGTATGAACATAAACCCAAGGATAACCATGATATGAAATGAGTAGAATGCAATTGGTACGCTGGGTATAATATCTTCCGGGGAATCAAGAAATGCATAACCAAAATATCTGAAGTAGTTATCCTGAAATTGCCTGTCCATAAACTTTCCTGTTATTTCTTCAGTTTTTTCTTTATCATTACTCAACCGGGCCTGTTTAAAATCTGACAGAACTTTCTTTGCTATCAGGCCGCGCTCTTTCTTTTCATCAAACGAGATAATGGACCTTCCAGCATTTCCTTTAACATGGTCAACTATTCCAGCCACAAACCCATCTTTCTCACCTGTAGTCATTATTGAAAGAAGGCCGGGAATCTCTATTCTGAAAACAAAATCTTTAATATTTGTATTACCAATCTTTTCCCCTGAATCTTTAAGAAGTGCCGCTGCAACAAGACCTGCATTATCTTTACCCTCATAAAGTGCTTCGAAAGCAGCAAATTTTAATGGCTGAACTTTTGCTATTGTACGGGCAGATGAGTCCCCGGTAAATGCAACCAGAAGTGAAGATAAGAGCCCAAAAACTGATGAAATAAGGATACTTCTTTTTGCCAGTAATACCTCTCTTTTTTTGATAAGGAACCAGGAGCTTATTCCCAGAACAAACATAGAAGCAAGAAGAAATCCTGAAGAGACTGTATGCAAAAATTTATCAACGGCAACCGGATTGAAAAGTACTGCCCAGAAACTGACCATTTCGTTTCTTGCTGTTTCAGGATTAAAGATCATCCCTACCGGATTTTCCATCCATGCATTTGCTACAAGGATCCAAAGAGCTGAAAGACTTGCCCCTATTGCAACGAGCCAGGTTGACACGAGGTGAAATCTCCTGCTCACCTTATTCCATCCGAAAAACATAACTGCAATAAAAGTCGATTCAAGGAAAAAAGCCAGTATCCCTTCAACCGCAAGCGGTGCTCCGAATATATCCCCCACAAACCAGGAATAATTTGACCAGTTAGTTCCAAATTCAAATTCAAGTATAATCCCTGTTGCTATCCCAATAGCGAAATTGATACCAAAAAGAGTCATCCAGAACTTAGTAATCCTCTTCCAGTCAGCCTTACCTGTTTGAACATATATTGTTTCCATTATTGCAACAATAACTGACAAACCTAATGTAAGCGGAACAAAAAGCCAGTGGTATATTGCGGTAAGTGCAAACTGGGCTCTCGACCAGTTTACAAGTGTCAAATCGACATTCTCAATCATGATTACCTGACGATTTAATTAATTGATCAAAAACATATTCACTTCTCTGTTTATCCGTGTCAAAATTCTTTTTAAGAATATCAGGAAAAAAGAAGATCTTAAGTATTGCAAACATAATAAAAAGCTTGATTATGATTATTATCCAGACTTTTCTTCCCCACAAAGACATATTCATGAACCCATCGTAATAGAAACAGAATAATCGCTTTGGGAGAGATAATAATATCTTCATTCATTCAGCATTATATTTCCAGAAAATTTTTACCTGGCATATATTGTTAAGTTAATCGGTGACAGTATCCTTTCCTGATTTCTTATTCCCATTTTCCCGGAGAAAACTTGTTTCTCCCATATTTTCAGGTGAAAGGCTGGAAGTTATTCTTTGAACAGCTTTAAAATTATAGAAAAACTCCCTGGCTAAAACTCTTAAAACAGTATAAGCAGGTATACCTAATATCATTCCAGGTATTCCGGCAGCAAATCCTGATGCAAGTACCACCACAAAAATCTCCAAAGGATGGGCTTTCACACTATTTGAAAATATAACAGGCTGAAATACAACATTATCAATCAAATGTGTTATGGCTTCAACTATAATCATATAATAGACAAGAGGGACAACAACTGTAGTAAAATCCTGGTTCATGTGCGATGCAACCCCCATAATTATTGCTATAAATAAACCGATCCATGGTCCAACATAAGGAATTACATTAAGTATACCTAATATCAGACCCATAACAAGAGCCTGCTGAAAATCAATACCCGCTATTGTCATGCCAATGTCAATAAGAATCATAACACATGTACTCTGTATTACAATCCCGATAAAATACCTTGTAAGTAATCTCTTAATCGACTCCAGTGCACGGGTAACATTTACAACATATTTATCAGGTACCCACATTAATATTGACTCAAAAAACAGATGCTGGTCTTTAAGGAAGAAAAATGTTATGAAAGTTATTGAGAAAACTGCAACTAATATGTTTCCCATAATGTTTATCAGGGAACCAAGAAAATTTTGTATCATATTAATATTGAGCACTCCCGAAATTTTTGATGCAATATAATCCTTAATGGAAAGCTCATTCGTTAAATTGGCATCAAATGCTCTGAAAATATTTTCAATCTTCTTTATCGGACCCTCTGCCAGTTCAACAATCTTATCACTGTCAATTGTAGAAAAATAGTTGATCTGAGTTGTCACAAGGGGAACAAAAATCACAAAGAACATAATAATTACTCCCCATATTATTATAAGTGTTACCAGAGCGCTGAGAGTGCGTGGAAACTTCCACTTCCTTATTCTTATCATGCAAAGAAAATCAACCAGCGGCCGACCAATGATTGATAGAACACCTGATACCAGAATATAAACAACAATATTGCGGAAATACCAGGCACATGCAAGTAGCAATACTACACCAAAAAAAATAAGTATGTTTCTTAATGTTGCTGTCATGATACCGGAACTCTATAATACAAACCTAAGCCAAATTTTTGGAATTTACCAGAAATCTGTTTAATTCCTCTATCTATCATCCTTTCGGTAATATTAAAGCATTTTATCAGTTCCAGAACACTTTTCAACCAACTTCAAGTTAACATTCTTTCAATGGTCATTATTCTATATGGCAATTCATTACTACGGAGGATCAGCTGATTGAAATCAGCTAAACAATTGCCGTATTATCATATACTGCCATTATGTCTGTTTTATAATTATATTTCATGTCATTATGACCGTTATTAATAATTGGAACAGAAATTGAAAATATGAAGTTGTTATTAAATAAAATATGTTTAACTAAAAATAATGGAGGACAAAGCCATGTTACCAACAATTACAAAAAGAACATTCAGCCCATTTAACATGTCAAATATTTTTGACGATGATTTCTTCCCGTTATTACCAAACAGGAGCAACACTATGCCGGCTGTTAATATAAGGGAGAATGAAAAGAGCTACACACTTGACCTTGCAATTCCCGGGATTGACAAGAACAATCTGAAAATTGACATTAATGAAGATGTTCTGACTATCTCATCTGAGACTAAAAATGAGACCGAGGAGAAGATTGAGGGTTACAAAAGGAAAGAGTTCAGTTTTTCATCTTTCTGCAGGAGTTTTTATATTCCGGAAAATGTAAATAAGGATAAAATAGGGGCATCGTACAAAGATGGAATTCTGTCTGTGGATCTCCCAAAAGATGAAGAAGAAAAGAACAAGATCATACGCCAGATTAAAATCTCATAATACTGGATTAATAAAAAGAGGCCGTCTCAAAAGGAAAATCAACCACCCCGTCATGACCCTTCGGGCATGACACCCCTCCTTGAAAAGGAGGGGAAAGTATTGATGTATAGCACATTAACTTTCTCCTCCTTTTCAAGGAGGAGTACCCCTGACGTCAGTCAGCGGGAAGGTGGTTGACTTTTAAGACAGCCTCTTTTTATTTATTGAGTGTATTCCTTTTTTTTACTTAGTGATAGCCTTTGAGATCCTATTAGGCTAATTCTTTTTTACCACCACACAAAGGATTACGAGAAAGAGTCACAAAGGATATTTAATTTACAAGTTAGAGATAATTAATTGTTTTTTTTCAATATTCTGTATATATTGTTTTACTCAAATAATATCTAAAGATCATGAAGTACAGACTTTTAATATCAGTATTTCTCTATAGTGTGATCTACATCACTGCTAACAGTCAGGCAATCTCTGGCCCCGAAAAGATCGACCGGGGTCTAATTGCTCTTACTGTCAATGGAAATCAGGCATATGTCGGGTGGCGTTTTTTTGATAGTGATCCAGATAATATCGGTTACAACCTATACAGAAAAGAGGCAGGATCAGATGTATTTATTAAAGTAAATTCCGATTTAATCACTGAATCGACAAACTTTACTGACTCATCAGTTAAACCCGGAGTAGCATACCGTTACAGGGTTAAAAGTGTTATTAATGGTAAGGAGAAGGAGGAACAATCTGAAACAACTGTTTTTATGCTTACCGGGAATCAACCCTTTTATTCAATTAAGCTAAGGGATAATATAAAACTAAAGAGGGTAGGTATAGGTGACCTGGATAATGATGGCGCGTATGATTTTGTACTCCAGTATCCTGATTTTAATGTTGATCCATACTATATGCCCGGGTACTGGCAGCGGAGTCCGGAACCTTATATGCTGCTGGCATACTCTTCGAAAGGAAAGTTTTTATGGGAATATAGTATGGGTTGGGCTATTGAGACTGGAACCTGGTACTCCCCATACATGGTATATGATGTTGATGGTGATGGGTTTGCAGAGGTTTATGCCAAGGCGGGGGATGGTGATCCCCGCGAAATGGATGGGCATGTGCTTGAAGGTCCGGAGTACCTTATTAAGTTAGATGGCAGGAACGGGAAGATAGTTCAGAAATTGAATTGGCTCTCAAAGGAAGGCTTTATGAATAACTATAACTACTGGAGCAGAAACTTTCTGACTGTTGCATATCTGAATGGAAAAACCCCTTCTTTAATCATGCAACGGGGAACATATACAATAATCAAAACTGCAGCTCTTGATAAGGAATTGAAAAAGGAATGGTATTGGGAGAGTACAGGTGAATTTGAGAAGTATAAGGGTCAGGGACAGCATGGGATAATGCAGGGTGATGTAGATTCTGATGGGAAGGATGAACTAATTATCGGGACCTTTGCCCTTGATAATAACGGGAAACCATTATGGTACACAGGACTGAAACATAACGACGCAGGTTATCTTGCTGATATTGATCCTTCAAACCCCGGGATGGAAATTTTTTATGGGATAGAATCCAGATCGGCAAAAAACGGAGTCTGCCTGGTTGATGCTGCATCAGGGAGAATATTGTGGGGATTTGAGGGAAAGACAACTCATGTTCATAATCAGGGGATGGTTGGAGATATTGATCCGGAATATCCCGGAATGGAATGCTATGCCGGCGAAGCAAAAGGAGGCGACCAGTACTTTTTATACAGTGCTGCAGGGAAAAGACTCTCTGATAAAGACATGGGATCTCTTACTCCCCGGCCGGTATGGTGGGATGCAGATGATCTGAAGGAGATGAGTATTAATAATTACTTGCTGAAGTATAAAGGGGATACTCTTCTAAAGACAGAAGGGAATGTGGTTATGGTGGCAGATATAATAGGCGACTGGCGTGAGGAAATAATCACAAGCCTGCCGGGTGAACTGAGAATATATTCAACAAATATATTGTCAGATAAAAGGAAAGTATGCCTTATGCAAAACAGACAATACCGTCTGGGAGTGGCAAATGCTTCAATGGGATATTTTTATCCTCCACAATTGGGGATATTAAAATAGAAATTGTGCGATATCGGCTCTCCAGATAGGGGAAATCAATTTAAATATGAAGAATTAGAATAATTCATTCCCGATACTCATATTCAATTTAATTACATTCGTTGAGATACTTCTTTCCGAACCTTCTCCCGAAGTCTTTAAGGTAATCCTCTTTTAAACCGCCTGGTGAAAACTTGAATATTGCCGGTTCATCAAATATTTTAAGCTTAAGATTCTTTAGATTTTCCAGTATAATCTTCGATGCTTCTCCGCTCCAGCCATAGGATCCGAAAGCACCGGCAAGCTTACCCTTGTCCCTCAAAGGATTTATCAATGCAAACAGCTTATATACAGGAAGTAAGGTATTCTGATTAATGGTTGGGGAACCTATTAGTATTCCATTGGAGGCAGTCAGTTTTGCATCCAGTTCTCCCTGGTCTATATTCTCTATATCCACTACGTCAACTTCAAACTTGCCGGCTTCAAGAATTCCGGAAGCAATATGAAAAGCAGCTGTTTTTGTGTAACCATATGCCGACACGTAAGCTATAAGTATTTTCCTTTGGCTTCTGGCTTCAGATATTTCGAGATATTCATGTGAATACTTTTCAGTAAGTTCAACGATATTCCTGAGATTTTTATGATGCATTGGCCCATGCCCCGGACAGATAAAGTCTATTTCGAGAGATCTGGTTTTTTCAATAGCTTTAAGGAGAAACCTGCTGAATGGTTTCAGTATCACATCAAAATAATACTTAAATGCGCCAAGATATTCATCAGTTAAGGTACTGAACATCTCATCACTGCAATAATGAGCTCCGAATGAATCACAGGTAAATAAAACCTTATCCTCAACAAGATATGTGTAAGTTGAATCCGGCCAGTGAAGATTAGGTGCAGAAATGAATTTCAAGGTTTTATTTCCAAGATCAAGTATATCGCCATCTTTTACAACCAGGGATTTAAAAGGCACATTAACCATCTCTTCGAGGTAACGGATGGCATTTCCGCTGCCAACAACAGTAGCAGAAGTTGCTACACTGAGCAGATGGATCAGACTTCCTGAGTGATCAGGTTCAGTATGATCAAGAATAATATATTGAATCTCTTCCGGATTTGTAACCGATTTTAGTTTATCAATATAAGTTTCCCGGAATTTCTCTTTAGCAACCTCAATAACAGTCTTTTTATCTGCGTTAATGAAATATGAATTATAGGTAGTTCCATATTCAGTTTCCATAACAATATCAAAGGTCTTGATATCATAATCCTTCACACCAATCCATTTGACATCACTTGTAACATTTATCGTTATGTCATCCGTCTTTCTCATCCCAAACTGTTTTTAGATTTTAGCAATGATACTTTTATTTGCTCTTACCTGTTGTAAAATCGGCACTTCGACTTCTGTACCTACCGGCAAAAAAATATCAACCCGTGAACCAAACTTAATAAACCCGAGCTCCTCACCCTGTAAAACCTCCTGGTTTTCCTTTGAATAAGTAACAATTCGCCGTGCAACTGCACCGGCAATCTGCCTGATAAGTACCTCGGTTCCTCCTTTTGTTTCGATAACTATTGTACTTCTTTCATTCAGCTCCGATGACTTAGGATGCCAGGCAACCATATAATTACCAGGATGATAACTTACATATTTCACACGTCCTGATACAGGATACCTGTTACAGTGAACATTAAAAGGAGACATGAAAATAGAAATCTGGAGTCGTGTATCTTTAAAATATTCCTTTTCCTCTGTCTCTTCTATAACAACAACTTTCCCATCAGCAGGAGCGTAAACAAGGTTTGGATCAGGTTCAATAAATCTAGTGGGAAGCCTGAAAAAAAATAGTATAAAGACATAGAACATGAAAGAGCAGAAAAGAAATGACCACTTAACCAAACCATTTCCCGACCACAAAATTTGCACTATAATATTAATTATCAGCAATGCAATCAAGCCAAATACCAGGATTTTATATCCCTCTTTATGAATACCCATTTTCATAATAATTTGCACAAAACTAATCAAGTAATATCAATCATCCAAAAAGTAAAATAAAAAGATAAACAAGAGGAAACGATACCAACGTACTGTCGAAACGGTCGAGAAATCCTCCATGCCCCGGCAAGATGGTTCCGGAGTCTTTGACACCATTGCTTCTTTTAAGCATGGATTCAATCAGATCTCCATATGTTCCTGATACTGATATAATTACTGAAATAATTACCCACTGGATAGTATTTATACCCCCAAGCCATCCGGAAAGCAACCAGGCAACCAGAGCTGCAATAATTGCTCCCCCAATAAAACCTTCCCAGGTTTTCTTGGGTGAGATCCTTTCCATTAAACTATGACGACCGAATGACATACCTGTAAGATAAGCTCCTGTGTCATTTGCCCAGAGCAGTATAAAAAAGCCAATAACCATCCCCGGTGAAAAAGAGAAATTATCTGGTGAAAACAATGAGGAGAGACCGGTATGATTGAAAGCTGAAAAAGGAAACAATGAGAAAGGAAGTGCTGTGTAGAGTATCGGAAAAAAGGTATGTGCCAGGGAATCAAATGGTTTATCCTGTTTTCTGTAGAGTTCTAAAACCATTATCAATGACACCACCGGGAAAAGTACAAGAAAATAGATATCTGGTATCAGACCGGAAGCGATTAGTGTTGATAATATATAGATTGAAATCCCGGTAACAAGTCCTGGGATTATCTGTGGGCTGACACCACTGTTACGGATCATAAGATAATACTCATACTGGGTGCCTGAAAGCAATATCAATCCTGTAAGAATAAATGAAACAGGATGGAGCCAGAATCCTCCCATTATGAATATAACTATCCATGCTCCGGTAAGGGTACGTCTGAAGAAATTATTCAAGATATCAGAAGGTTAAGATTTACCTTTTTCTTTTTTTGCCGGCTTTGCAGGAGATTTGACTTTCTCCTTTTTTTCTTTTGTCAGGCTTTTTGATTTAACAGATGCTCTCTTCTCTGTTCCTGTTTCTATTTTTTCATGAATATCCGGTACTGCAGCTTTAGTTTTTGCTTTTTCAGCCTTTTCACGCTCCGCTTTTAAAACATCGCCTTTCCGCATTCCAAATATCCTCTCCAGATCTTCACTGAAGATCACCTCTTTCTCAAGAAGTAATTCAGCCAGTTCAGTCAAACCCTTCATATTATTATTAAGGACTTCCTGAGCCCTTTCAAATGACTCTTCAATAATCAGCTTGACTTCTTTGTCTATTAACTCGGAAGTTTTTTCACTGTAAGGTTTTGTGAAACCATAATCTGACTGGCCTGATGAATCATAAAAACTTATGTTTCCTACCTCTTCACTCATTCCGAAGAAGGCTACCATAGCGTAAGCCTGCTTGGTAATCTTTTCAAGATCGCTCAGGGCACCTGTTGAAATTTTACCAAAAACCAGTTTTTCAGCAGCTCGTCCGCCAAGAGCGTAAGCCATCTCGTCAAGGATCTGTTCACGAGTTGTGATTTGTCTTTCCTCAGGAAGATACCATGCAGCTCCCAGTGCTCTTCCCCTGGGGATAATAGTCACCTTAAGAAGCGGGCTTGCATGTTCAAGATGCCAGCTGACTGTTGCATGTCCTGCTTCGTGATATGCAATAGTCTTCTTTTCCTCTATAGATATGATCTTGCTTTTACGTTCAAGTCCACCAACGATACGATCAACAGCATCAAGAAAGTCCTGTTTTTCTACGATGTTTTTGTTTTTTCTTGCAGCTATAAGAGCCGATTCATTACAAACATTTGCGATATCTGCACCTGAAAAACCAGGTGTCTGTTTGGCCATGAAGCCTATATCAAAATCTTTCTCCAGTTTAATTGGACGGAGATGAACCTTAAATATTGCCTCCCTTTCAGTGAGATCGGGAAGTTCAACATGTATCTGACGGTCAAAACGCCCTGCACGTAAAAGAGCTCTGTCAAGAATATCAGCCCTGTTTGTGGCAGCAAGAATAATCACACCCATGTTTGTTCCAAAACCATCCATCTCGGTAAGCAGCTGGTTAAGGGTATTTTCCCTCTCATCATTTGAGCCAAAATTGACATTTCTTCCCCTTGCTCTCCCTACGGCATCTATCTCGTCAATAAATACAATACAGGGTGCTTTTTCTTTTGCCTGCTTAAAAAGGTCACGTACCCTTGATGCCCCGACTCCGACAAACATCTCAACAAAATCAGAACCGGAAATTGAAAAGAATGGAACGTTGGCTTCTCCTGCAACAGCTTTTGCCAGTAGTGTTTTACCTGTTCCGGGAGGCCCAATCAGCAGAGCCCCTTTTGGTATCTTCCCACCAAGCTGAGTATATTTTTTAGGATTTTTCAGGAAATCAACTATTTCCATTACTTCAGTTTTTGCTTCCACAAGGCCAGCCACATCATTAAAGTTAAGTTTAATGTTTGTGTCCTTATCAAATATCTGAGCCCTGGATTTGCCGACACTGAAAATACCTCCGGCACCTCCTGCCCCACCTCCCGACATACGGCGCATAAGGAACATCCATAATATTATTAAAAACGCGAAAGGAAGTATCCATCCCAATATTTCACCAAGGTAATTTTTCCTGTTCACATAATCAGGATAAAACAGCTCATTTTCGGTATATCCTGCGCTCTTTTGTTCCTCAGTAATGAATGGTTCAAAATTGCTTATATCACCAATATTATAGGTATAGTGCGGTTTGGGCATGGCAAATCCTAATCCGCCACCTGCCTTTGGAAGGTCTTTGTATTTTTCTGAAGCAAGAGCCTCTTTTTTTAAGTATATCTCAGCAAGATCCTTATTAACAACTATGATCTTTTCGATATGACGGCCGGCTATCATCTCTTTAAGCTTGCTAGTTGTAGCTTTTGGAACAGGCTTGCCTGAATAGATAAAATTAAAGAGAATGATCGATATTGCCAGTATTGCAAAAATCCAGTTTGAATTGAACTTTGGTTTCAGAGGCTTCTCAGATTTCTTATCAGTATTCTGATTATTATTAATATTATTTTCTGTCATATATTTTTACTTACTATAATTTATCTTCCATAATCTTAATACTTGCATCAGCCCATAGTGATTCAAGGCTGTAAAAATTACGGTACTCCTCAAGAAAAATATGCACGATAACATTACCATAGTCAAGAAGTACCCAAAAACAATTATCCAATCCTTCAATATGCATAGGCTTTTCACCTGTTCCAAGCCTTACTGTATCATCAACTGAGTCACAGATCGAATCAACCTGAGTAACAGAAGAACCATGACAAATAACAAAATAATCTGCTATCCTGGTTTCAAGTTTGCGTAAATCTATTTTCAGGACATTTTGTCCTTTCTTTTCAAAAATTCCCTTAACTATATTATCTAAAAGAACTTCAGCTTCATCAGGTCTTTTCTTCATCAATAATTATCAATTAGATATAAAGCCGCAAAAGTACAAACTTTTATCCGTATTTTTGCCACAAAGCCTCCTTTTGCAATTTAAGTGCCAATAACTGCAGAAGCAGCAAAATTGATAAAGATAATATTTTTCTATCTTCAGGATATTGAATATCATGCTTTTAGGATCAAAATATATTTTTATAGACAGACTGACATCAACCAATTCGCACGCAGCGCTGTTATTAAGGAATGATGACTTATGTGAGGGGACCATTATCCGGGCAGGTTATCAATCGGCAGGCAGAGGACAGCTGGCAAATACATGGGAAAGCGAAGAGGGTAAGAACTTAACATTCAGCATAATACTCTACCCGACTATTATCTTTCCAGCAGAACAATTTCTGATTTCCATGACAATTTCGCTGGGAATCAGTGATTTTCTTAAGAGGTATTCAGATATTTGCACCATAAAATGGCCGAATGACATTTATGTAGGAAATGACAAAATAGCAGGGATTTTAATAGAACATTCGGTGATGGGAAATGAAATTAAAAATACAATTGCAGGAATTGGTTTAAACATTAATCAGATCCATTTTTTAAGTGATGCACCAAATCCCGTTTCGCTTAAGATGATCACAGGAAATGAATACGATCTTGAGTTAATCTTAAGTCAATTGTTATCAGATATCGATAAAAGATACAAACAGCTTATCTCAGGTGATTTCAGCAAAATAAAAAAGGAATATATCCGCAAGCTCTACCGGCTGAATGAATGGTACGATTACAGGGATTCAGATGGTTTATTTAAAGGACGTATAGTTTCAGTTACTGATGAAGGCAGGTTACTGATTGAGGATTATGACGAAAAGCTCAGAGAGTACTCATTCAAGGAACTTGATTTTATACTTTAATATCGCTCCAGCTATTGAAATTTTCCATCTCCTTAATAAGTATTTCAAGGAATTGACCTAAAGGCTTTGCTGCCATCATCTTCAGAACCGGATTAAGATCTGCTTTGAGTGATACCTTAACCTCAGCCGGGTCGGTATTGTAACCTGTAATATGAAAAACAATTTCAAAGTCATTTTTCTTCAGTGCATCACCATGGAAAACAACACGTTTATATTTTTCATTTTCAGAAAGACGCAAGCTTACAGTGCCAAGCATTGATACATTAAAACTACATGATTCTTTTTCAGCCTGCCAGTTGGTGATAGTATCATTAGGGATAAACCTTTCAAAATTTCTGGTATCAGTTAAAAACCCAAACACCTCTTCAGCACTGGAAGTCAGTTTACCCGTCCTGCTTTCAAAATAAGAAAAATCACTCATGATAAAACACTTAAATAAGTTTACAAAACGGGACTATACTCTTGTCATATTGAACCTGTTCCCCGCAATTCGTACCAGGTACAATAATTTCTGTCATGTTCCCCAGACAGAGGGATTTATTCTCCATTTTTTTAATGTATCTACATCAGACTGGCTTATATATCCTGTACTGAGAGCTGTCTCCACAAGAACAGAATAGTTACACAATGTATGCAAATCACAATTTTCCATTAAAAAACTATCTGCTGCTTTCTTAAACTCATAAGAAAATATTGCGACCATACCCAGAACCTCACATCCGGCTTCCCTGAGAGCTCTTACAGCATTAAGACTGCTCCCTCCGGTAGAAATAAGGTCCTCAATCACAACCACTTTCTGTCCCGGAATAAAATATCCTTCTATCTGGTTTCCCAATCCATGCTCCTTTGCTCCGGATCTGACATAAATAAAAGGTAATCCTAGTTTATCGGCAGCAAGGGCACCATGGGAAATAGCTCCGGTTGCCACACCTGCAATAAGCTGTGCATCTGGATATTGCTCTAATATGATCGAAGCAAATGAGTCACGTATAAATGACCTGACCTCAGGAAACGAGAGAGTCTTGCGGTTATCACAATAAATCGGGGACTTCCAACCTGATGCCCAGGTAAAAGGATTTGATGGTTGCAATTTAATTGCTTTAATTTGTAAAAGATATTCAGCTATTTTTTTTGCAATTTTCTCCATATGAATATTTATAAAGTTCATTTTGAAAACAGGTTCATCACAATAAGTCCTGAACCAGACCGGGTACAAAAATACGGGTTATTCCATAAATTCAATGATACAATTGTATTTTATAAAATAATTTCTGATTTTCAGTCAGATAAGAGTCTTCATGCCATAAATGTTTATGGACCGGATATAGAATTTATCTGGAAGATTTTCAGAATATACTTCACTGAAATTGGCGCTGCAGGAGGTTTGGTAAAACATACATCCGGTAAATATCTGTTCATTGAAAAGAATAACAGGCTTGATCTTCCGAAGGGTCATATAGAAGAAGGTGAAGAGGCTGAAGCATGTGCGATTAGGGAAGTAAATGAAGAGTGTGGTATTTCAGGGCATTCCATTATAAAGGCACTTTGCCCGAGTTATCATACCTACACGTTACAGGGTATATCATATCTGAAAAAAACTCATTGGTTCCTTATGAAATATGAAGGGGATATGATAACTGAACCGCAGATTCAAGAAGGGATTACCAAGGTTGAATGGCTTATGCCAGAGGAGTTAAGCAAGTTAAAAAACAATGCCTGGTTGTCACTTATGGATATGATAAACACATCCATCTTTAAATAACATTATCCCTAAATCTCTTCCCCTTTATAATTTTTCAGATTTACTGCCGAGGGAACAAATCTCGAAGCATCTCCTCCGCTGCGGATAATGTCGCGGACAATAGTAGAATTTATCGGAGTATGTTCCGGTACGGTAAGAATAAAAACCGATTCGATACCGGGAGCTATCAATTTATTAACCTGGGCAATGGAACTCTCAAACTCAAAATCTGCCGCTGTTCTTAATCCCCTGAGAATGTATTCTGCACCGTTTTTTTTACAGTAGTCCACAGTAAGACCTTCATAGTGATCAACTCTTATCCTGGGGTTCTTCCGGAAGACTTCTGCAATCATCTCTTTCCTTGTATTAAGAGGATAAAAGCTTTTTTTAAGTGCGTTTGCTCCAACTGCAATAATTATCTCATCAAACATTTTTAAAGCCCTTATTACAATTGCCTCATGTCCGATAGTAAATGGATCGAATGATCCCGGAAAAACTGCAATCTTTTTCATTCAAATGATATTTTTTTCGGATTCCTGACTTTTTGCTTCAGCAACGCCTCATCAAGCATCTCCATAATTGTTTCGACATAATTGAATTTTAATCCACGGATGTAAATCTCTTTTATATTTTCCACATCCTTTCTGTTCTCCTCCGACAGGATAATCTCTTTAATACTTGCTCTTTTTGCAGCGAGGATTTTTTCTTTTATTCCTCCGACCGGTAAAACTTTCCCCCTCAATGTAATCTCACCAGTCATTGCGATATACTTCTTTACTTTTCGCTGGGTAAATGCTGATGCAATTGATGCAGCCATTGTTACTCCTGCAGAAGGTCCGTCTTTAGGAATAGCTCCCTCAGGGACATGAATATGAACGTTCCATTTCTCGGAAAAGTTCTCAGGAAGGCTGAGCATAGCAGCATTTGATTTGAGATACTCGAGGGCAATTACAGCTGATTCTTTCATTACCTCACCAAGATTTCCGGTAAGTGTCAGTTTGCCTGTTCCTTTACTGAGACTTGTTTCGACAAAGAGAATCTCCCCCCCGACGGCTGTCCAGGCAAGACCTGTAACAACACCTGCCTGGTCATTTCCAGAATAGAGATCACGGGTAAATTTCTGAGGACCAAGTATCTCACGAAGGCTTTCCTGAGATATGGATGAATTGTACTTTGTTTCTGAGGCAATATTCTTTGCAGTTACTCTAACAATTTTTGCAATTAATTTGTCGAGTTCTCTAACACCTGACTCACGGGAATATTTTTCTATTACCGTTTCAAATATTTTTTTTTCAATAATGAGCTGTGTGGGAAGTACACCGTGATTCTCAAGCTGTTTAGGAAGAAGGTGCTGTTTGGCAATCTCTATCTTTTCCTCAACCAGGTAACCTGTTATCTCTATCAGTTCCATCCTGTCGCGAAGAGCAGGACTGATTGTTGAGAGATTATTTGCAGTAGCAATAAATAAGACTTTTGAAAGGTCGTATTCCATTTCGAGGAAGTTGTCGTAAAAAGTACCATTCTGTTCCGGATCGAGAACCTCAAGAAGTGCTGAGGAAGGATCACCTCTGAAATCCTGTCCAACTTTATCAATTTCATCGAGTATAAAAACAGGATTTGATGACCCGGCTCTCTTTATGTTCTGAATTATACGCCCCGGCATTGCCCCAATATACGTCTTGCGGTGGCCTCTTATTTCAGCTTCATCATGTAATCCTCCCAGTGACATCCTTATGTACTTTCTTCCCAGAGCTTTGGCCACAGATTTCCCAAGTGATGTTTTTCCTACTCCGGGAGGGCCAAAGAGGCAGAGGATCGGGGACTTCAAATCTCCTTTCAGCTTAAGAACAGCCAGATGTTCGAGTATTCTCTCCTTGACTTCATCAAGACCGAAATGATCGTTATTGAGAACTTTTCGTGCATTATTGAGGTCAAGGTTATCCTGCGTGTATTCACCCCAGGGAATATCCAGCAGTGTCTGAATATAATTTACCTGAACAGAATATTCAGCTGCAGAAGGATTGAGGCGATGAAGTTTGTCCAGTTCCTTGACAAACACTTTTTTTACTTCATCAGTCCACTTCTTTGTCTCAGCTCTTTTCCTGTATTCTTCAATCTCCTTTTCAATCGGATTACCTCCCAGCTCATTCTGAATTGTCTTCATCTGCTGATGAAGGAGGAATTCACGCTGTTGCTGATCAAGATCACTTTTTACTTTTGATTGTAATTCATTCTTAAGTTCCAGAATCTGTATCTCCTGTACCAGAAATTCAAGCAACATAAAGCCTCTGTCACGCAGGCTGTTAATTTCAAGTAACTTTTGCTTATCCTGTACTTTTATGTCAGTGTTTGAACAGATAAAATTTATCAGATAAGTATTGTTCTCTATATTCTTAATTGCAAAAGATGCTTCGGGGCTTATGTTGGGATTAATCTTGATGATCTTTAATGAAAGGTCTTTAAGTGATCCGACGATAGCATCAAAATCTTTACTTAAAATTTCAGGTTTTGTCTCAGGCAAAGAGGTGATATGGGCAATAAAATAAGGATCATCCGATACCAGTTCTTTAAGAACCATACGTTTTCTTCCCTGGATAATTGCTGTTGTTGAGCCATCAGGCATTTCAAGCAGTTTTACTATCTGACCGACAGTCCCAATTTTATGCAGATCTTCAAAATTCGGGTTTTCAATATCAGGATCCTTCTGGGCAACAGTTCCAACTATCTTATCATTCCTGTATGCATCCTTAATAAGCTGTATTGATCTTGGGCGGCCGATTGAAATGGGGAGAACCACACCAGGAAAGAGCACAGTATTTCTGAGTGAAAGTATTGGAATAGTATCAGGAACAATAACATCCTCCAGCTCACCATCATCTCCATCTGCGATTATTGGTATTATATCACCGTCACCATCAAGTATATCCGGAAACATTATCTCACTCACCGGTTTCCTGAATTTTTTTTCCATCTCGTTTTTCTCGTTTTTCACAAGAAGCAGACTCTTCTATAGTCTTCTGCTTCCATGGAGTGCAAAATTACATAATTTTTTCCATCTATTCTGAAAAGAGAGATAACAGATAAAGAAGAATCCTTCAGGAAGGGGGATAATAAGCCAGGATGACAATAATTTGAAGTAGTTAATTATGAATAATCTTTTGTGAGTAAGATTTGAAATCATTTCTTATCCTTAAAAAGTATATCCCTTCAGGAAATTCTGATAAATCAATTTCATGAGTAAAACTATCTTTCAGTGGTTCCTGAATGATTCTTACGCCAAATCTGTCATAGATTTCTATTGAGTTCCAATTTGCAGTTTCGTTCCCCAACTCAATTTTTAAAAGCCCTTTCGTTGGATTTGGATAAACTTTTATTCCATTTATCTCATCCTCATTGAATCCAGTTGGTGTTGATATTGAAAGGATAATTGGTCGTGAATATATAGTTAAAGCTGGTGCAATTGTATTGGTTACTTTACAGAAATATGACCCAGCATTAGCAGTATTAAGATTTGATTTGAAATAAGTATTGTTTGTGGCTAGTGGAATTGGAGTATTGTTCCTATACCATTGATATTGATTATTTGATCCCCCACATGTAACTGTAAAAGTAATATCTTCACCTACATAGAGATTTGTGTAGCGTTTAACTCCAATACTGTCCTGTGGGTTATAAATAAATGATTGTGTTGGTATATTGATATTTGGTTCTATATCTTCGAAAGTAAAATGATTTCTTTGGATAGATAAGTTCAATAAATTCATATTCAGGGATGGTAGCTCATCTAAATTATTATTGTCAAGTTCAAGATACTTTAAGTTGGTTAGATTATTTATTGAACTTGGCACAGAACCTGAGAGTTGAGTATTAGTCAACCATAAATGGTTAAGTTTAGTCAGATTACCAATTTCTACAGGTATGGATCCTGTAAGTTGATTATCTCTTAAAAGTAATTCGTAAAGGTTAGTCAGATTGCCAATTTCTGGTTTAATAGACCCAGAAAGCTGATTAATACGCAACGATAACCTTGTGAGCTTTGTGAGATTACCAATTTCTGCTGGGATAGATCCTGTAAGTTGATTGCCAGACAAATATAAATATTCAAGTTTGGTCAGATTATTAATTTCTACTGGAATAGACCCTGTAAGTTGATTATAGTCCAAGGCTAATTTTGTAAGATTAATTAGATTACAAATTTCAATTGGGATGGACCCTGAAAGTTTATTATTCCGTAAATTTAAATCTGTAAGACTTGTCAAAATACCAATTCCTATTGGAATTGGCCCTGTAAGCAGGTTCCCGTCCAAATTTAAAGATTGGAACTTGGTAAGATTACTAATTTCAGTTGGGATAAATCCAGTAAGTAGATTCCTCCCTAAATTTAAATTGTAGATATTAGTCAAGTTACCAATTTCTTTTGGTATAGATCCTGTAAGTTGATTTGTGTTCAAATCTAGATATTCAAGGTTGGTCAGGGTACCAATTTCTGAAGGAATTTCCCCCGAAAGTTTATTACCTTGCAGAATTAGTCCCGATACTCTATTGTTTTTAACAGAAAGCCCATACCAAGTTGATATTGGTTGTGTACTTAACCAGTTAGTCTTATTTGTCCAATTTGCACCTCCGGTAGAATTATAAAAAGCAACAAGTGCAAGAGAATCCTGTACTCTCTGACTATATAGCTTAAATTAAGAAAAGACAAGTAACGCTATTAAAAACAGTTTTCTCATAGTTAATAGTTTAAAAAGTTCTGGGTATAAAATAGATACTAAAATAAAAAAAATATTAAATACTTACTAGTTAATAGAAAGATTATTAATCCAACTAAAAGCATTCTTTTAAGCTTCAATCCAAATGAAAGAAGAATCCACCTGTTTTGAGCGGCTTTTAGTCACATGTAAATATAACTATTTGATAAGTAGCAAATAAGAGATTTACTTATTGTAAATATGGTTGTCTCTCCATTCCTGATAAAGCGAATTCGAGAGATTCCTCGCTGGCGCTAATACTAACAATGACAACATTGATAACCCATAGATTATAGAATCTTGAAGATTTGGTTTAGAATCTGACTATTTTAGATGCCACAAAGTGGCTAAATATGAATAACCCCCGGTGCAACCGTGGGTAGAGAACACTCTCAAGAAAATAAGCCCTGAAAGGGCGTAATACTTTTAGAACATAAGTGAAGTTAATGTACCTTAGTCTTTTCTTGCTGTATTATGTGCTAAAAATATTTAAACTATGTCAAGTTACCGTCAACTATTGTATCACCTTGTTTTCAGAACAAAGGATAGTCTTCCAACTATTAGACAGGATCATGCCGACCAGCTTTATGCCTACATTACTGGTATAATTAAGAATAAAAGTAGCCATCTGTACCGAGTTAACGGAGTTGAAAATCATTTGCATATTCTGACCGATCTACATCCATCCATTGCACTGGCTGACTTTATGAGAGAGATAAAAGCATCATCCTCATTATGGATGAAAAATACCGGATATTATCCTGCGTTTAATGGCTGGTCAGAAGGGTATGGCTCCTTTACCTGTTCATATATGGATATGGGGAGGCTGATTGACTATGTAAAACATCAACAGGAACATCACAGGAGAAAGACTTTTGAAGAAGAATACAGAAGTTTGCTTATAGAGTCCGGAGTAGAGATTGATGAGCGGTATTTCCCCTGATCTTTGTCACGCTCCTTCAGAGCTTGCAACTGATACTGGCCTGTTACCCCCGGTTGCACCGGGGGTTATTTATATTGGGCTCTTTCAGAGCTGCTTGTCAAAATACCTGGTGTGCAAAATTGTATAGGGACCCGGAATGACACAGCGAGAGTGTGGTAGAGGTGGAAAAGAAGTGGCGATTCGCAAAATCTGCTTTGGTCACTTTGAAATGCAAAAACCCTGCAACGATCTATATTGCAGGGTTTTATCTTTATAATATTGTTCCCTTTTAAGTGAACAAAAAACCTTATTAATATTTTATTTCTTTTTTACAACGTGATCTTTATAGCGGTTCATAAATTTGTCTACCCTTCCTGCAGTATCAACAAGCTTCATCTTACCTGTATAAAATGGATGAGAAGTATTGGAAATCTCAAGTTTAATAAGAGGATATTCATTTCCGTCCTCCCACTTAATGTTCTCTTTTGACAGTGCAGTTGATTTGCTCAGAAAAGCAATACCGTTTGACATATCCTGAAATACTACTAATCTGTAACTGTTTGGATGTATTCCCTGTTTCATCGCTGACTATTATTAATTTCCTTTTTCTACCTGATAATTTGCCTATAATTAGGGTGTGCAAAATTAAGGAACATTATTTAAATTACAAAATGAATTGATAAATTATTATTCTGGAGATGAATTTGCCTGTCCCGATCATGGTTTCTGATAATTTTATCATCATATAAACTTAAAAAGAGTTCCTGCATTACTGGAGTTTAGATATTCAGCTAAAGCTTTTCTTATTGCGGAACCAGGGTCTCATCTTTAAACCTGGAAAATTTCAGTTTATCATTTATCAGGTAACGGTATGTGATATGGGTTTTGGCTTTTACTGCTCCAAGTGCTTCATAAATAGCAATCATTTTGGGATTATAATCACCTACCCATGAAAGCTCCAGTTCCTTAAACCACGGTTTCTTTTTAAATACCTCATAGAGATGGAGAAAGATTGCTGATTCAACGCCGCTGTTCTGATGTGATGGAGTTACGCCTCCAACTACAGCTCTCATCCGGGTCATTTTGTGTGTTATCATAAAATAAGCAAACCTGATCTTATTCAAGAGTGTAAGTCTCCCGTCAAAATACTTCAATATCTGGTTAAGGTCAGGGTAGAGAACAAAAAATGCTATCGGACGGTCGTTGAAATAGGCAAACCAGATAAGTTCTTCATCTACTATCCCTTTTGCCTTGTGAAGTGATTCGTTAAGGAATGCCGGGTCAATTGGAGTAAAATCATCTTTAAAGACCGACCATGCTGAATTATATATCTCAATGATGTCACTCACAAACTTTTCCTTATTTCTGAATTCAAAATGACGGAATGTGTATCCCGGTCTTTTCGAGATCCACTCAGCAATTTTCATCATCCTGACAGGAAACTGTACTATTTGATTCTTTTCATTACGCACTGTCCTGTGATATGAGTATTGTTCAAAGTAGTTTCTGAATCCGTAATCTTCAAAAAAGGAACGATAATAGCTTTTATTATAAGGCATACCGAAACCCTGTTGCATAAATCCTTCAACCAGAAGTCCCCAGTTATTATCGTTCTCTCCAAAGTTTATCGGACCATCCATAGCTTCCATCCCTTTTGAAGCAAGCCAGGACCTGGCCGTATCGAAAAGTGTGAAAGCTGCTTCCTTATCTTCTGTTACCTCAAAGAAACCAATACCACCGGTAGGTTGAGCATTTGCTTCAGATCTTGTATGATCAATAAAAGCAGCAATCCGGCCAGATAAGTTCCCTTCAGAATCCTTTAAAATCCACCGGACAGCTTCCCCACGCCTGTATGTATGGTTTTTAAGAGGATCAAAAACAGACTCGACAGAGGAATCTAACTGACATACCCAAAATGGGTCGCCTCTGTATAATTCCTTTGGAAAATTGATAAAATCCTGCCTCTCCTGTTTTGTTTTGATCTCAATGACCTGCATGTTAGTAATTATCTTATAATCAGATATTATCTGACATATTACGCCAGAGGATTAAATATCGGTTGCAAATATAATCAGATTTTTAATAGTTGCAGACTTCTGTTGCATTGTCACAAACTCCAGAAGGCAGGCAGCCTGTCAATGAATATCTATTATCCTGTGATCGATAAGGATGAATACAACAGAAATAAGAACACAATAAAAAGCATAGAGTCTGAGAGGTATATATTCAGAAGGTTTAATATTCATTTTGACCCACAGGTATCCAGCCAGGAAAAATTTAGAAATTGTATAAACCATAAATGTAGAGAGGGCAACTCCGACAAGCCCATACTCCCATTTTATCATAAGAAGACTTAATGGAATGTTCAGTGCAAGTTCAAGAATAGCAGCGAAGAGAGTAATGTGAGTTTTCTTTCTTCCAACTATTATTGTCTGGGGAAAAACAAGACGTGGAATGATCAAAAGAGCATAGACAAGGAATATACTGGCGCTTTTGTGGAATTCTGCATTAAAAATTACCGGATAGATCCACCTTGACAGGAGCATCATGAGTATAGTTACAGGAAACAGGATATGCATGAGCCGCTTTGATTTAGCCCTGATTTTTGCAAGAGATTCTTTCATTCTCTCACGTGTTGAGAACTCTGAAAGCATAGCAGCACTTAATCCGTTTGCAAGCATTAGAACAAGAGGAAATTCCTTTGCTCCATAACGAAACCAGGCAAATATTGCAGGATCGCGATAAACTACCGAAATAATTACAGCATCAGTATACTGGGCCGAACCACTGATAAGAGTTGTAAGGATCAGCGGAGTACCAAGGTAGAGATGCTCTTTCATAAACTCAACCGAGATCTTCATCTCGGTATATCGCCTGAGAAGTATTATCAGCCATACCCATCGGAACAGAGTAATCAGCAAAAGACCGTATATTGACCATATAATATCCTTACCAAAGAGTAAAGGAGCAATAATAAAAATAAGCTGTGCAGTAAATGTATATAGGCCATATTGAAAAATTCTGTATGATCTGTTGTTCAGAAGATATATATACTCAATAAGACAAACAGGACTGCTGAGAAGTATATAAACAAGCAGCAGATTGATATAGGGTACGTTTCCTGAGAACCTAAATACTGAAAAATTGCTTTTCAGCGAGTGTCCGAGTATAAAAAAGAAGAGGCTGAAGATACATAGCAGAATGAATGCATTAAAGATCTCGGGAGACTTGGATGTTCCGTTATCGCCCATCTTATGATATGTACGGTTCCGGTGATAGAGGGGCAGCAGCGACTGTATGATTCCTGTTACCCACCAGAAGGTTATCAGCCCTGCAATGAACATAAACATTTCCCATTGGCCGATCTGTTCAGTAGTAAGATGAGTCAGGCTGTTTTTTGTAAAAACTATACTTATAATAAGAAATATAACCGGTTTCATCAGCTGAAAAAGCTGCAGTCCCGATATATTGTCTATGAGTTTAATACTTTTCAAAAGCAGACCGGATCAGATTATTCCTTATAACAACACTTATTTATGTTAAATTGCACAGGGGGGCATATTTTTTTTAAGACAATCAAAGATAGCAATTGAGTATAGTTTGAGAAAATAAAATTTAAATTTTGTGAAATAGAAATTTTGAACTTATTTTGCACTCCTGAAACGGTGGATGTAGTTCAGTTGGTTAGAACGTCGGATTGTGGTTCCGAAGGTCGTGGGTTCGAACCCCATCTTCCACCCCACCAATAAAAAAAAACGAAGGCAATTATCTGAAATATTGATAGTTGCCTTTAGTGTTTTTTTTACTATAAATTTCTTCTAACCATGATCTTATAATGCATTTTTAAAATTATTTTTATACTTAAAATAGTTTATTGTACATCCATGTAAAATGTGCCTTATGTTAAACGTGGATTCATTAACAGCATTTTCCATCAAGCAGGGGTTTCGTCCTTCGTTGGACAGAAAAGTAGTAAATTTGAATTGCTATGCCTTGCTGGTAATTCTATGGTAAAAATCCCTGTCTGGTGGTAGCTGTAAAAAATTAGGTGTTACACGGAACCAGCATTAAATCACTATAAACATCCTTCAATAAACATATAACCAACGAATTAAATCAAATGGAGGGCATTTTAATGGAAAAGAGAATTACTGAAAGTAATAAAATTGCGGGGATTTCTTATGCATTCACTGAAAATGGAATAGAATTACCAGTACTTGACGTTACACATCCTCTTTTTATGAGAAGCATAAATGATGAAAAGCTTGGTAAGATGCTCAATGAAATAAAACTAAAAGGTAAAGAAAGGGCAGAAAGCTTTAACAAGATTCCTGCTTTCATTAAAAACTTTATTGCAAAGAGGTCATACATAATGGCTGGGTTTATGTTAAAAGATACAGAGGATACCTTTCTAAGTGGAATGAGTACTTTGATGATGAAGTTTGGTCCTGGACTAATTGGGAGTGGAAAAAGAAAATTCTTTGACCGGCTTGGATCAGAAGCATTTGGTGCAATCCTATTAAGAATGAGAGTGAGAGATATTTGCAAACTCCAGTCAGATATACTAGAAATCCAGCTCATGAAAGAAAAGAATAGAAACCTCTGTTTTATTAATATAGCGGGAGGTGCGGCTTGTGATAGTATTAATGCTCTTATTACAATCGTTAAAAAAGATCCTTCACTGTTAAATAATAGAGAAATTGAGATAAATGTATTTGATATAGATAGATTTGGACCAGCTTTTGCCAAAAATTGTGTTGAATCACTTAAATCAACAGGTAACTATTTTAGTGGGTTAAATATATCATTTAATCATATATACTACAATTGGAATGACACCACAGTACTAAAGGACTTTCTTTTAACGCGAAAAGAATGGTTAATTATTGCATCTTCAGAAGGTGGTCTTTTCGAATATGCATCTGATGAAGATATTATCAGAAATCTAAATATACTCTATGACAACACTCATAAAAATATGAAAATTGTTGGTTCGGCGATACGTGATGTAAACTCAGTTGATCCAGGTATACTTGCCTCACTGAAATTAACAAATATCAAAGCCAGATTATTAGGTGTAGAAGGATTAAATAAGGCTATTAATAAACCAGAATGGACTATTGAAAACATATTGGAAAAAAATCCACGATACCTGATTTTTACTCTTGGAAAATACAATAGGTCAATCAGTTAATGTGGAGAATCCGGAGTTACGGAGCATAACAATCCAGTTCAATATGCAAAATGGGTAAAAAAATATTACACATAGGTTTGCACTGATAGTGTTATTCACATTCCGGATTGTGGAACTAAATCTTTTCCGGAATTATTTATTTAAATCAGAAGTAATGAGTTGAGGAGACCGGATTTTGCAGTGAGATCTGGAAATTGTTTAATTCAGAGTTATACTACCGGATAGTTTGCATCTTTTCCTTACTTTGTCAAACTCGGATTTAACCTCCTTTTTCTTTTCATTGCTTATCAGATTGCCAGACATGGTTACTGGATTTCTGAATTCAACATTTTTGCCTGTAAGGGCAGCCGCAAGTGATATATCACCCCATTTAAGAAATCCCGGCAAATGAACAGCCATACTGAAAAAGTCGAGGGAATCCCTGTTGTCAAAAAGATAACTTATTGGCGCATCATTGAGAATAATTTTCTCAATATCTCCTTCCAGTGCTCCCAGAAATAATCCTGCAAGTCCGGATTCCTTGCTCCCGACAATACTGATTTCAGATGCTTTAAATTTTGAGTTAAGAAACTCTTTTACCAGATCCAGTTCTTTAACCCATTCCCCAATAAGCGTTCTCCCAAACCACAATTCGCCAATTGCCATAGTGTGAAGAAGATTACCGCCGAAGTTAGAAAGATCGGTTGATGAGGAAGCTTCTCCTGTACCGGTTAAATCAACGATTGCTATCCCATATCCCATTTTCTTTAGTTTGTCTATGAGTGTAAGGGAGATATTTTTTTTGCCGCGGGGATCGCATAAAATAACATATCCGAGAGTTCTGTCAATCATTGGGCAATGCAAGATTGGGATCAGTTTATAATCTGAAGTTTTTAAAACAAACCTATCCCATCCATTTAATGACGAATATTGGTGAATCTTTTCAATATCATGCTTTTCATTCATCCTTAAGATTTCACGTAATTCATTCTTCTTCTTTTCTGTATCAAAAGACTTTAAATTCAGATAGGAAGTTCTAAGCTCGATCCCTTTACGTCTGCAGTATTCGGCTGTACTTACTACATCTGTATCTCTTTGTCCTGTTGGAAAAACCATGAGCTTCTCTTCAGGCAATTGTTCAAACGGGACCTCTTTTTTTGGAAGACCTGTTCCTGTTCCTTTCAGATGATAGTCAAACCATCCGAGCATAGCCTCCCTGTCTTCTGTCATATATCCATGTACCAGATTAAAAATCCTGTAAGATATATGATCCGGTTCGCCTCTCATCTCAAATATCTTTTTTGCATTATTGTAGCTACGAAGCATCTCCGAAGGGAAAAACACAGGTACATCTTTCTGATGATTACATGGCATGATAGCCCTGGATAATGCTATCACACCTGCCTCCTCAGTAAACGTCAATCCATCAATAAGAAGCTCACAAATACATTGAGAACGCATTATATAAGATTCCAGTGTGCCTACGCTTACTACCGGAACCGCTGCTTTTACACGTTCATCCACTGCAGAAAACCACATTGTCTGGTTTCCTCCTCCACTTGCACCTGTCGCTCCGATATTCTCTTTATCGACAATTGTTAATGAACAAAGCAGATCAACACCCCTCATATTATCAGAGATTTGGATGCCCATTAATGATTCTCCGATATTCATAAGAGAGGCTCCAAGGTTAGCCCCATGGTATTCAAACACTCCATGAGTAGTGGTTCTTTCTCCTGCACCCCATGGATCAAGTGTAAGACAAACATAGCCATTCAGAGCCAGACTGTGTCCCACTGCCTGCTGCCCTGCCTGGTCAATTTTGCCCTTCCGGAAATGACCTACCATATTAATAACACCCGGGAATGGCCCGTTACCGTCAGGAATATAGAGGTTGGCTGTAGCATAAACACCGGGACGTGTCTGAAAGATTATGTTTTTTATCGAATAACCTTTCATCTGTACCTTTCCAGTTTCCTTTACATTCAAAGGTAAATCATGGTTAATAACAGCACCTGTATTTTTAAGGATCTCGTTCCTTAACTTTATCCTATATGTTTCCCATTCGCCCTGATTTTCAGGTAACTGAATTTCTGCGAATTTCATTACAGCCTCATGCTTTAATTTGCTACCAATAATATCAGAATGGCCACTGGGAAATACGGAAGGAAGGCTGTCAGATATTACCTGTAGTTTTACAGGTTGATCTGGTCCGAAATTCCTTGACGCTTCAAAGATCATGAGAAATACCAAGCTCTGGTAAAGTAATATTATAGTATGCATATTTTATGATGTTGACAGACTCACTCAATTATTCTCACCTGCTTAAGTCCTTCTTTCCACCACTCCTGTAAAGGACCCCGTGTAAGACTTTTAGATGCATTGTTGCCAGTGGCTTTTGTCAGGTCAAGTACAGAAGTAATTATTTCTTCATTAAAAATTGATGCTTCCTGTATAATGTTTCCGTCAGGCGCTATAATGCGACTCTGCCCATGAGAACCGGAGGCATCCTGGTTTGAGGGAGGATTTGAATGAACAACAAAAACATTATTCTCCACAGCCCTAGCCTGAATCTGGGCACGATATGGATTTAGTTTTTCCTCATTACGAAGAGGTGACTCATGTGAAATATAAAAAATCACTCTTGCTCCAGCAAGGACAGGAAGCCGCACCAGTTCAGGATAACGTTCATCGTGGCAGATAATTATAGAACACATTATGTTATCTATCCTGAATACTGAAAGGTGGTCACCGGGATCAGGCCATGACTCAGCTAGTTGGATTTTATGATAGCGTTCAATCACTTTCCCTTCAGGGGATATCACGGATGAGGAATTGTAAAGTTTTTGCCCAGTGCGGTAAGGCATACCAACTACTGCATATATCCCTGCTTTCTTACATGTCTCCGCAACCTGCATTTCAGCCTGAGCAATTAGTGAAGAGTCAAGCTTTACCACCTCTCCTGAATATCCGGATAGTGCGCATTCAGGAAAAACCACAACACGAATCCCCTTTCCTGCACAATCCATAATTGTGTTATTGATACGGACCACATTTTCTGACATATTCATTGTGGAACGCATCTGGATTGCAGCCACATGAAGAGTTTGTGATTGTACAGCCATGCTTTCCATTGTACTAGTCCCGGTTGGTTCCTTCTTTTTCCCGAAAGGGACATTTGTATAATCATTAGGACCTTCAGGAGATACCTTGAAAGATTTAGCACCCATCAAACCTATACCACCAAATCCAATATGTTTTAGGAATTCCCTTCTATTTTTTCTCATTTATGTACGTTTTTAAGCATGGCATACTTCAAGAGGTAAGTATTAACTCTTGTTTCCACAAAGAGAATATCTGTATTTATAATCCAAGAAGTTTTTTTGCATTGCCATAAAAAATCAGATTTTTTTCTTCCTCCGTCAAAGAGCTGCAAAAGATTCTTCC
>CAZXFB010000008.1:0-123395 GCA_964639725.1 uncultured Rikenellaceae bacterium | reverse complement strand
ATTGAATTATAATATTATACAAACTTTATTTTAAAAACAACGCAACACTAATGATGATATATATGAAAAAGTTAAAAGTGACCTGTTCTGTATATGCAGGAAAGTGCAAAAATAATCATTAATTCAGAGGAACTGGGAAAATTTGTAATCCATTAAAGGTTAATACTTTTGAAAAATCTGAAAAACCAGTAAAAGAATAGTTTTTTGAAAACCAGCAGGATTTCTTATTTCACTACTTTAATAACAATACCGCTGCCGGCACTCTTACCCCTGGTATCTATTTTTCCCGGTTTACTAATCTCTTTTTTATCAGCAAAGACCTGAATATAGTATAATCCTTCCCTGTTGAATTTCAAAGGTATATTATATGTTGAGCCACTTTTGGTTCTGGCAATATCCCAGGCTGGTATTTTCAAATATTCTTCATCTGTGAAATCATTATAACTTCCTTTATTAGTTAGCTGTTCAGGTTTGATTGGCTCAGGGAAATCTTCCCTGTAAATAATCATAAAATAGGGAAAAGTTTTTCCATCGGTCTTCAGGGTTATGCTGCCCTGTTCACCAACACTTAATTTGGAGGGTACATTTTCGAATTCGAAGAACCTGTTAACAAATTCCTCGTAGTACCTGAATTGATTATCATTCAGATAAAATCCAATACCAACAAAATTATGCGATTTATCAATTATATTTTTTTTATGGCCATCAGCAGGAGCTCTTTCCGACATAAATGAGTTATGACCCTTTTTCATCAACTCTGAAATTTTTGCTGATGAGACAATGTATTTACCTGAAGTCCATTCTCCGAAAGCATTCTCTGAAACATGATCGTTTCCCCCTGCAAAGGCATACCTGTGATACGGCTTTTCTCCATTCATATTCCAATGTGAGATATACTTATTTTCTGCAGCTTCTTTGCACATTTTATTTGCCACACGCGAAGCAAGTATATCCAGCTTAACCTCACCAGCATTAAATTTTTTTCTGCTTCTGTTTATGATCTCAAGCTGGATCAGTTTTAACTTCAGGTCATCTTCACTATCCCTGAATTCAGAAAGTCTCAGTTCGGATGCATTTTGCTTATTATACTCTTCAATATCAATCTTTGTAATATCGGGGCTCTTATGAGGAAGTATTGATCGTGGAAAGCATATCAGAACTATAACTATAATTAATAAATATTTTAACTGCTTAAGTGTCTTTTTGAACATAATATATTTCTGATTGTTTGAAGTTGTAAAGTAAATTATAAAAAATGAAACATATTAAATTGATTATAATTTTTTCATTCATGACTCTTTACATCCAGGGTTTCTCTCAGGAAAAAGGCTTTTATGATTTTAAGGTAAAGACTCTTGAGGGAGAGGATTTTGATTTTTCTTCACTGAAAGGGAAAAAAGTAATGGTTGTGAATACTGCATCCAAATGCGGATATACTCCTCAGTATAAAGACCTTGAAGAACTTCACGAAAAATATGAAGGCAGAATAGTCATTATTGGATTCCCGGCAAATAACTTTGCCAATCAGGAACCAGGTTCAGCTGAAGAGATCAGAAAATTCTGCACTGTTAACTATGGAGTTACATTTCAGATGATGGAAAAAATTTCTGTCAAAGGAGATGATATTCATCCCCTGTATAAGTGGCTTACTTCAAAAGACAAAAATGGGAAGATGGATTCTGAGGTAAAATGGAATTTTCAAAAATATCTAATTGATGAGGAAGGCAAACTTGTTGATGTAATCTCGACCAGGGAAAAACCAGGTTCAGAAAAAGTAATTAAATGGTTATCCGATAAATAGACTTATTTTCTTTTTTGATTTGTTTAGGTAAGAAAGCCGCCAGGGATCCACTCCCCGGCGGCTTTCTTTTACTCAATATCCACTTCTCCTCAATACCCCATATCATATCAACAGGAGAGGTGGGTATGACTAAAAAAAAATCAGGTTTTATTTCTCAGCTAAAATAACTACTTTTAAACTGCAGGTATTAATAACCTGTTGGCCTTATTTTTCCATAATAATGATAAACTTTCTCGGAAGAATAGCAAAAAAACTCTATTCAGAAAATGGTAGCAATTTACGTGACCATTGCCTGGTCTTTCCAAACAGGAGAGCCGGCTTATTCTTCATTAAATATTTGTCTTCTGAAATCACCCAACCTGTCTGGACTCCTTCAATTATAACTATAAATGATTTGTTTTTCTCTTTTTCAAAACTACAGACAGTTGAAAATGAGATTCTTTTATTTGAACTTTATAAAGTGTACCGCAGAATTGTCAAATCTCCGGAAAGTTTTGATGATTTCTATTTCTGGGGTGATATGTTGATAAATGATTTTGATGATATTGACAAGTATCTGATAAATGCTTCAGTGCTATTCACCAATATAAAAGATATAAAGCATATAGATGAATTATTTGGTGGTTTGAGTATAGAACAGACAGACATAATAAAAAAATTCTGGACAAATTTTGAACCAGGTAATCCTACAAAAGAAAAAACAGGATTCATCAGTATATGGGCTATTCTAAATGAACTTTACACTGAATTCAGATGCAGCCTTAAAACCATGAACTTTGGTTACGAAGGGATGATATTCAGAGATGTTATTGAGAATCTGGATAAAATAAATGAAAATTCCAGAAGTTGGAATACAATCCATTTCATCGGATTCAATGCTCTGAATAACTGTGAGAAAGCAATTATGACTCGGTTGAAAAAGAAAGGTATGGCTCGATTTTATTGGGATTATGACAATTCATATGTTACTTCCGGAATACACAATTCTGCAGGATTTTTCATGAGGAAAAACCTTAAGAACTTTGGAAATGACATGCCTGATGACTGGAGTTTCGATACTTTGTTATCATCAGACACTGCCATGATCAAACGCCAGGTCATTGAGGCATCTTCTGATGTTGCCCAGGTTAAACTCTTACCTGCCATCATCAATGGTTTGAAAGGTCTCACTTCTGAAAATTCACATAACACTGCTGTTATACTTGCCGATGAGAACCTTCTGATACCTGTCCTTACAAGTATTCCTGAAAGCATCGGAGATGTGAATATTACAATGGGCTTTCCATTGAAGCAGACAAACATCTATTCTTTGATCTGTGATCTTATTGCACTTCAGAAAAACTATATGTTAAGGGATGGCGTTTTGCTTTTTAGTAATGAGAGTGTAATTAACCTGTTAAAAAACAGTTTAATGACCAGGTTCCTGCAAGAGTCTTTAAAAGAATTGATTAAAGGAATTTTAGAATCAGGTCTTTCATGGATTCAGGCAACCCGGTTTGATTTTTCTGACCAGCTAAAAATGATCTTTACCAGGCCATCTACACCTGCTCTTCTTTCAGATTATTTTAAGAAAATATTGTCAGAAATTGCTCTGAATAATGAGGATAATAACAATGTTTCTGACAATTCATTGGTTCAGCGTAATATCAGAAATGAGTTTATCTATAGGGTAATGCTCTCCTTAAATCGTCTTGAAACAATAACCAAGAGCCCTGATATACATTTCACAAATGATACATGGATACGGATTTTTGAAAGACTCTTAAGGATCCAGTCTGTTCCTTTTTCTGGCGAACCTTTATCAGGGATTCAGATTATGGGTATACTTGAAACCAGGGCTCTGGATTTTGAAAACCTGATAATTCTGTCAGTAAATGAGGGAGTATTGCCTGCTGTCACCACAGGTTCTTCATTCATCCCTTTTAGTTTGCGCGAGGCTTTTCACCTTCCCTCCATTAACCATCAGGAATCAATTTATGCGTATCATTTCTACAGGCTCCTGCTTAGGGCAAAAAATGTAACATTCATATACAATTCAAATACCGATGGATTAAGGAGCGGTGAAATAAGCAGGTTCCTGCTTCAGATGAAATATGAACAGTATCAAAAACCCGGTTTCCTGGACTTAACCTATGAGATAAAGTCACACTCTTCAATAAGTGAAAAAATAGATCGCACTAAAGATCATTCCCAACTTTTAAAAAACCGGTTCATAAACAATGACAATCCTAAAATCTTATCACCCTCTGCTATCAACACATGGCTCAGTTGCAGAATGAAATTTTATTACCGATATGTAAATGGATTATCTGAACCTGAGAAATTGTCTGCTGATATTGATCCTGCAATGCTAGGCAGCTTATTGCATGACATTATTAAAAGGCTTTATCAACCATTTATAGGCCAAAAGCTGATGCCTGATTTTATCGAATCACTCTTATCTGAAAGACAAAAACTTTCGGATCTGATTGAATATATCTTCTGTGAAAAATTTAACAGGCCAGCCAATAGTTTTATTAATGGGAACGAATTGATTGTCAGAGATGTATTAATGAAATATCTTGAAAGAATACTCAAAGCAGATAAATTATATGCTCCTTTTACAATACTTAATATTGAGGATCAATTCAGTTTTAAAATGACTGCTAATAAAAACGAAAAGTTCGGAGTTATTCTTGCTGGTGGCAAAATTGATCGTGTTGATATGAAGGATGGAGTTACCAGGATTGTAGATTATAAAACAGGTATAGTTTCTGACAATATTAAATCAATTGATTCTTTGTTTGCCGATGACAGAAAGAAAGATCCGGATGCATGGTTACAAACCCTTCTATACTGTGAAGCCTACAACACAGAAAAAAATGGAACATGCATATATCCCTCAGTATATGTTATTAAAAAAACTCCTTTCGGGAAAATAATCAGCCAATTAAAAATAAAGGCTGATAGAAATACTGAAATTGAAATTAACAATTATAACAATATCAGAGATGAATTTATGGATGGTCTATCCAATCTGGTTAGCATAATATTCAGCAATGATGAGCCATTCCTGATGACAAATGACGTTTGGAACAAGTGCAGTTATTGTCAGTTCAGAGTATTATGTATTAGGTAAGATAAATAATTATCGATTATTTACTTATTTTTTTATAATTTGGTTCGCTTATTTTTTATGAAATGATTACCGGATATTCAAACTATAAAACTGAATTTAAGAATGTCAAGTTTTTTTCAGATGATGGAAGAACTTGTCCCAGGACTGCTATTGTTACTTTCTATGACAATGAAGGTGAGGAAGTAGTATCTGAATTATTCGGAGCAATTGACAGTAGTGTTATATACGACCTTATAAAAGAAGGAAAAGACATTAATATCGATAATTTCTATATATCCGAATTTTCACTGTCAGTATACAGACGATTAAATAATATTGAAAAAAAGGAACTGGTACCCATAAAAGGGTTCTCTGCCAGAAATGCATTCTTTGAAGCAAAAACCACGACAGATTTTTCCTATTCATCTTTTGCTGATGGTGATGTAAGTTTTGAAGGAACACATTTTGCAAAAGGAAAAGTACTATTCAACGGCTCGGTTTTTGGGAAAGGTAATGTGACTTTTTCAAATACTCTTTTCGGAGATGGAAATATAGAGTTCACAGGTTCAATCTTTGGGGAGGGCGATTTTTTATTTAAAAATGCTGTTGTGAAGGACGGTATTAAGGATTTTCAGGATATTCAATTTGGAAATGGGGAAGTCAGTTTTGCAAATACAGAGTTTAACAGCGGGGAGTTGCTTTTTATAAATACACGTTTTAACAGTGGCAGATTCAATTTCAAAGTAACAAGGATAACAGGAGGAAAAGTTGATTTCCATTATTCAGTTTTTGGAAATTGTGAAATAATTTTCGAAAGGACCGAATTCGGAAACAGCAGAGTAGACTTCAGAACTGTAGATTTCGGATCAGGAAGAATTAATTTCAACCGCTCAGTATTTGGCAATGGGGAAGTCAATTTTGAGGGTGCCTCCTGTAAATCAGGTAAGATACAGTTCAAAAAAGCTGAAATGGGAACAGGTTCTAAAAATTTCAACCTCATGGAAATGGAGGATACAGATATCAGTTTTGAAAGAACTGAGTTTGGTAATGGGGACATCAGTTTTTATGAATCAAAGTTTCATAATATTTCTTTAAAATCGTGCCACCTAAATCATTATGTTGACCTCCGTCTCTCAAAAGCTGAATTGCTGGATATATCCGACACTATTGTACGTGATATTACTGACCTTGAACCTTATGATTTTCCTGTTGAAATTAAAACATTAGACATGTCTGGAATGAGGCTCATCGGGAAAATCTTTATAAACTGGAGACATAACAAATGTAAAAAGGCAATTATTAATCAGGAGGGAACCACTCTAAGACAGAAAGCTGAACAGTTCCGGATACTTAAAGAGAATTTCAGCGGAACCGGAAAATATGAGGATGAGGATGAGGCATATATAATGTTCAAACGTTATGAAGCCAAATCATGGCTGACTGAGCAAAAAGAAAAAGGAGGTATATTGAAACCGGTAAGCTATATTCCTTACAGTTTTCAATGGCTTGTTTTTGACAAGATCGGGCTGTATGCCACTTCTCCCGGCAGGGTACTTTTAAGTGTTGTTTTATTCTGGATTTTCTTTGGATCAGTATATTATGCTATTGATCTGTCAGGTTTTGGAAGTACAGTTTCTTCTGTTGGTAATCCCGATAATATGTCACCACTGTTGCAGTCATTTTATCATAGCGCAATTACATTCTTTACAATAGGATATGGCGATGTTTACCCGAAGGGTCTGAGCAGAATAATTTCGGGGTTGGAAGGATTTATGGGAGTGTTTATGATGTCTTACTTCACTGTAGCTTTTGTACGTAAAGTACTCAGGTAGAGTTATTTTTCCATGTCACGCTGTAGTGCCGCCATTTTTATAGCAGTTACCGCAGCCTCATCCCCTTTATTACCAAGGCTCCCTCCTGCCCTATCAATTGCCTGTTGCTGTGTATGTGTTGTTAGAATTCCGAAAATAAATGGCAGGTTATACTCCATGTTTAGTTGGGTAATACCCTGTGTGACACCCTGACAAATATATGTAAAATGAGGTGTCTCACCCTCTATCACACAACCAAGGCAGATAATCGCGTCAAGATCTTCATATTCGGCAAGAAACTGAGCTCCGAGAGTAAGTTCAAAACTCCCGGGAACATGCTTTATTATTATACAATCATCTTTGGCGCCATGCTCCTTAAGAGTCCGGATAGCTCCTTCCATAAGCGACCATGTAATTTCTTTGTTCCAATCAGAAACAACAATTCCAAATTTAATTCCCCCTGCGTAAGGAACACTTTTCAGATCATAGGACGACAAATTGGCAGTGCTCATATCAGATAGCTAAAAAATGCACCCTTCTGGTCATCAAACCGGTCAGATGCACTTGAATAATAGAAAATATTTACCGGCATTAAAGCTACTTAATAAGAAGCTTTACTCTTGCAATATATTTATCTGCAGAAGTTCCTTCAGTGCTTTCAGGATACTCCTTTTTGATCCTTTCGTATATTTTCAATGCTTCCTGGAATTTACTCATAGTCTCATATATTTCAGCTGCCTTAAGCAGAAATAACGGAGTATTAAATGAGTTATCGGCAAAATCTGCTGCTTCCAGGTATAAACTAAGACCTTTATCCAAATTGCCTGTTTCTACATACGCATCACCCTGGGCACCTAATGCAAGAGATCCTATTACTTTGTCCTTTTTGGAATATTTCTCAAGAAAATCAATAGCATTTGCATAGTCACCAAGATGAAGATAGCAGATTCCGGCACTGAACCTGGCAAGATTTCCTGTCTGAGTAAATTTATAATCGCGGGCAATATCAAGAAATCCAAGATAGTTGCCATCACCGTTTAATGCCAGCTTTAATGAATCCATTTCGAGATACCTTTCAGCCTGGTATATCTGTGACTGAGCTTCATCATTTCTCTTGCCCAGGTATAATTTACCCAGCCATACAATACCAACAATAACAATTATAATCCCAAGGCTTATTAATACCGTTTTATAAGTCTCCTCAAGAAAGTGTTCTGTTTTTGTCGGAGTCTCTTCTACACTCTTAATCCTCTGAGGATTTTCATCTTTAGTCTTCTTTACCATATCTGTCTGAAATATTACAATTCTAATTTTACCACCGCAAAAGTAATTTTTTTCGAATAATTAAAAAACAATTAATTAAATGAATATCAGAAAGAATCAAAAATAATCATCATCTGCCTGAAAATCATTTTTTTCTTATTAAAAAACAGATCCCAAAAACTTTAAATGAATTTGAGAATTTAACGTAACCAGTGAACTTTTATCATCCGCATCTTTTTCTACCTTTGTATCCAATAAGAACTATATATTTCCTGAATTATTTACTCATTAACATCCCTACCACCTTTTGCAAAATTTCTAACTCTCAGTCATACTTCCAACTAATCCGATGTATCTAAAAAAACTTACACTGACAAATTTTAAAAACTATGAGCTCAATGAGCTTGAGTTTTCTTCAAAAATTAACTGTTTTGTCGGAAATAATGGTGTTGGAAAAACAAATATCCTCGATGCAATTCACTATTTATCCCTCACAAAAAGTTTTTTTAACAACACAGATAGTGTAAGTATCAGACATGGAGAAGATTATTTTATAACCCAGGGTACATTTATGAGGGATGGGGAGGATGATAATATCTACTGTGCCTTTCAGAAAGGGAAACAAAAACTACTCAAAAGAAATGGGAAGGAATATCAGAAACTATCCGATCACATTGGAAGATATCCGGTTGTTATGATATCTCCCGCAGACAGTGCCTTAATTTCAGAGGGAAGCGACGAGAGACGGAAGTTTATTAACAAAATAATTAGTCAGTATAATGCCGAATACCTCGATTCAGTTATTCATTATAACAAAGCCCTTCAGCAGAGAAACAGAGTTCTGAAAGATTTCAGGTCATCAGGAAATTTTGATAAAGAATTACTTTCAATTTGGGACACGCAATTGGTAAAGTACGGGAAATATGTGTTCGCAGAAAGAGAAAAACTGGTAAATGAGCTTATCCCTGTATTCATTCAATATTATTCATTGATCACATCAGAAAAAGAAGATGTTAAATTGAAATACCAATCTCATCTTTCGGATGGGGATTTCTCTGATGCTTTACTTAGTTCAATAAATAAAGACCGGTTGTTAGAATATACTACTGTTGGAATACATAAAGATGACCTTATTCTTGAAATGAATGATTATCCGGTAAAATCACTTGGTTCGCAGGGGCAGCAGAAATCATATCTTGTGGCACTCAAACTTGCAAAATTCGATTATATCAAGAAAAAGGCAGGTTTCGCACCTATATTATTACTAGATGATATCTTTGATAAATTTGATGCTGATCGTGTGGAACAGATAATCAGACTCGTTGGAAACCATAGATTTGGTCAGATCTTCATAACAGATACCAACCAGAGCAGATTGCAGGAAATATTATCATCACATAAGACTGATTACCGCCTCTTCAGAATTGCAGACAATGGCGTTGAGGAAATCATTCAAAACGGAAGGGCTGAAAAATGAGAAGAAGCAAAACAATTTCACTTGCCGAGGCTTTGAAAGATTATGTCAGAGAGATGCACCTTGAAAATAAACTCAGCGAAATAGGTATTATTAACTCTTGGGAAGAGGTCGTCGGAAAAGCGATCTCTTCACGTACTTCAAAGCTATATATTAAAGATCATGTTCTGTATGTACAGCTTAATTCATCTGTTGTCCGTAATGAACTTATGATGTTGCGACAGGCACTGAAAGACAAACTCAATGAAAAAGCAGGTTGCTTAGTTATAAAAGATATTGTTTTAAAATAACATGTTAAACAATCATCATTATAAAAATGAAGTTTATCTGTATATCAATAGAAAAACCCTGATAAACTATAAAATAGAATAATGCAAGAATGAGATTTTGATAGTTTTTCTAAAGGATTTGTTCGATTTGAAACTAAAAATATGTCCGTCATAATCCATTGAAATTTTGCTGCTTTCAACACTGATCAGAACAGATGCTGAAGTATCTTTATTAATGATAAAGTCAGCTAGTAACAGAGCCTTCTCAATACCATCTCCACGTCTGAAATTCCAAACTTCATCAGGCAATGCAAGCCTGCGGTCATCATATATCGATTCATCAGGCATTTCGTTAAGTATATTATAAACTTCATTTACATCCTTCCCGTTAAGGTCTGTAAAACAAACAGGGTTCCTCTCAATAGCTGCTTTAACAAATGGAAGCCATTCAACTTTATCCATCTGCCTGTAAACATATAAAGCAAGTGTACAAAGTTCAGATTTGTCATATAGATTCCCGATTGATTTTATTATCTCATCCCTGTTGTTTTCAATGGAAATATCCGGGACAGTAGTGTCGATATAATTTTTATTATTATCCGGGATCTGGGGATCTGTCTGAATAAAATCTGAGAGTTCAGAAAACATTTCATGAATAATATCTAACGGCACAATCTCGGAGAAACGGTTAAATTCAGATTCTAATTCCGGAAGACTCTTTCCTTTTGATTTTTCGAAAATTTCCTCTGCATCGTTCAGTAAAATCTTACCATGCAAAGGACTAAGATGAAATTCATCTCCTTCAATTTCTTTAACCAGGGAACTTCTTGTTTCGGAAGATAGATTGAACCTGCTTGTATGCTCGTATTCAAACATTTTCTCAAGAGAGATAAACCGTTGCTTTCCTGAACATTCACACATGAACTGAAACAAGTTTTTATATTTCGACTTGAATCTAAGAAAGTTGATGAATATATGGCTTGTTAACTCAGTAACCAGAAATTCCCTAAGCTTTCTGCAAAACAGACCATACTCGTTTTTATCTATTGTGGCATCATTATACAATGTATGTATATATCCCGATATATGAGATACAATTGTAACTTTTTCGTTTTCCATCGCTCGCCGGGCCTTTTCTGATAATGAGGTCCCGTTATACCACATATTCTTTGTAACGATTCTGCGGTTATTTGTTATCAGCCCCTCTTTCTCAACAATAAAGTTCTGCGAATGAAGTGGTGTGGCTATCAGAAATATCTTCTCAAGAGGAACTCTGCCAACAACAAACATGGCAGCAGCATATAGTGAAGATAATGAAACACATTCTCCTGCTCCGGTTGAGAAATTCTCCTTATGCCTGAAAGCAGTCATTGCCTCAATAGTCTCTGTTTTCCAGTAAGGAATTATGTCTGAATCAAATTTATCCAGACCAAAATGCTTCCGAATATCAATATCAAAATAGTATTTATCACCTTCATATCCAAAAAGAGCATTCGACTGTTTTAAAAGTTCCATGTCGAAAAAATCGCTGAATCTTTTGATTTCTGCAGTTTTATTTGTGAGCCCCCACGTAGCCAGATCCAGATTGAATATATAATTCTGAATAATATACTGTTTTATCCTGTTTACCTTGTAATTGAAACTTTTTTTCTCAATATCTTTAAACCAGTTGTCATCCCTCCATTTCCAAAGTATTGGTGACATAATATTTGCAAGAACCAGCGGATAGAATAGTTCAGGAAAGATAAATATCTCCATATCCGATAAAGTGAATGCGGATGAGTATTTCTCAAGAATCTTTTTATCGCGGAATCCCTGGCTTGTATTTAATTCCATATCATTATTTTCAAAACTACAAGACTTATAACACCAATTACTGATTAAAGTTTTGAATGCAACAAACTAAATTGAGATGAATTCATTAGAATCTTTCAACCTCAGAGAAAAAAAAGTTAGCCTCTTTGATTGCATTTTCCTTACTATCTGAACCATGTATTGCATTCATCTGTACTGAAACAGCAAATATTTTTCTGATAGTCCCAGGTTCAGCTTTGTTTGGATCAGTTGCCCCGATAAGCTTTCTGAAATCATCAACAGCATTATTATGCTTTAAAATCATTACCACTGCCGGGCCGGAAATCATAAATTCAATAAGAGACTCAAAGAATGGTTTTCCCTTATGTACAGAATAAAAACCTTCTGCCTGAGGAAGTGACATACGCACCATTCTAATTGCAGCAATGTCGAAACCTGCTTCATTAATCATTGCCAGAATAGGACCTGTCTTGCCAGTTCTTACTGCATCGGGTTTAATGATCGAAAAAGTAAATTCAGTATGCATCGTATCATATTTGAAGTTAAACAATCAAATTAGTCTTCAGGAATATTTTCTATCTTTGACCTCTTTCTAAAACAGTCGTAAAGGTGTTTGATTTATCCAAATATTCAAAAAAATTATCGAAACTTTTCTCAACCTCTGAGAATATTCTGCTAGTATGTCATATAAATCCTGATGGAGATGCAATAGGCTCACAATTAGCTTTATATCATTATCTCAAATCTAAAGGTAAAAATGCAGGAATGATAGCTCCCAATAATCTGCAGACATTTCTGAAATGGATGGATGGTTCAGATCTTATTAATGTTTTTATCAGGGATAGACAAAAATGCAAAAAACGGATTGAAGAAGCTGACCTCATAATCATGCTGGACTTCAATCAGCCCGACAGGCTGGGTGAGACAGAAACCTTAATTCTTGCCTCTACAGCAGCTAAAGTAATTATTGATCACCACCTGAATCCTTCAGATTTTGCAGAATTAATTATTTCGGATCCATCGAAGTGTTCCACTTCTGAACTGGTTAACGAATTGATAACTGAGATTGAGGGGAAACAATTTGTCAATAAACCATTCGCTGAAGCAATTTATGTTGGGATAATAACAGATACCGGTAATTTTGAACATGGAGCCTATACAGGCCGGACATTGAGAATTATTGCTGATATGATAGATTCTGGAATAGAAAAGAATATTATCCTGGATCTTATATATAATAACTTTTCAGCTGATCGCATGATGCTTCAGGGTTTTGCATTGAACCAAAGAATGGTTGTCATGCCCGAATTCAGGACAGCTTATATTTTTCTTTCGAAAAACGACCTCGACAAATATCATCATGAAAAAGGAGATACTGAAGGATTTGTTAATCTCCCGTTATCAATCAAGGGAATATATTTTTCTGTTTTATTTATTGAAAAAGACAATTTTGTGAAACTCTCTTTCCGTTCAAAAGGAAATTTCCCTTCAAATGAGTTTGCATCAAAATATTTCTATGGCGGAGGACATTTAAATGCTTCCGGGGGTGAATACCCTGCCTCCCTTGAGCAGACAATAGCATACTTTCTGGAAGTTATTAAAGAAAATACATGGAGGTTTGATGATAATAGTTAATATTATGATAACCAGGTTTAATACAATATTTATCATTATATTTAGTTTACTGTCATGTAATACAAATTATAAGAATCCTGCACAAAAGATAAGACCAGGAAAAGATGAAATGGCTGACCTGAACACTTATTTTGTTCAAAAGGACAGGGAAAGAATACAGAATTACATTGAAAGAAAGAACTTGCCAATGAGTGAGTCTCCCACCGGATTATGGTATATGATAACAAATGAGGGAAGCGGCCGGTTATTAACAGATAATGATGTTGTTGTGATGGATTATGATTGTTCGCTTCTTGATGGAACAAACTGTTATTCCTCCAAAGAAGATGGACCAAAAAAGATATTACTGGGTAAAAGTCAGTTGGAACCTGGATTAAATGAAGGGTTACATATGTTAAAGGAAGGTGCTGAAGCTACATTTATTTTACCTCCTTACATGGCATTCGGACTTATTGGCGATGGGAAAAAGATTCCTTCCAGAGCTGCATTAATTTATAATGTTACTATACTGCACTCACCAGGAAAATTGGAATGATTTTTGCTAATTTATTCTAAACTTTAAAATATGATACGAAAAATTGTTTCTGGTTTATTAATTACATTTATTACTTTTCTAATGCTGTCAGTTACATCCTGTAACCCAACTGCTAAATTTGAACGTCAGGAAGAGGCTCTGATTCTTCAATATCTTGCCAGTAATCCGACCCTTGTTTTTGAGCAAAAACCAAGCGGGCTATATTACCTCGATGTTGTTCAGGGTCAGGGTAAACTTGCTGTAAAAAACGATACTGCTTATGTAAAATATACAGGCAAATTCCTGAATGGAACAGCTTTTGACTCAAATGTTGGAACAACAGATACTCTGATCTTTATTGTTAATGGCGGTTATCTTCTTCCTGGATTTGATGAGGGTATTTCGTATATGCATGAAGGAGGGAAAGCGATCTTCCTTCTACCGTCCAATCTTGCGTATGGAAATTCAGGATATCTTATGCCTTCGTATACTCCTATTCTTTTTGATGTCGAATTGGTAAAGCTTAAAGAAGGCCCCGGGAAATAGCATCACTGCAGAATAAAAATAGTCATTCTGTTCTTCAGATCCGGAATATTTTTCTTCCATTCCGATACTTTTCTGGTGATAATCATTTCTGTTGGAAGTGTAATATCAGCCGCAATACATAGCTTAATATCAGGATTACATGTTGCAATGATTGATTCAAACATTTTTTCATTTCTGTAGGGTGTCTCCATAAATATCTGGGCAAATCCTTCTCTGGACTTCCTTTCCAGTTCACGTAATTTTGCAATCCGCTCCTCTGATCTTACAGGCAGATAACCATTAAATGTGAAATTTTGCCCATTCAAGCCGGAAGAGATAAGTGCAAGGATTATGGAAGAGGGTCCGGATAAAGGTGTCACAGTGATGTTTTTCTCATGTGCAAGGCTTATTATTTTTGCCCCGGGGTCAGCGATACATGGCAGGCCAGCCTCACTCATTACTCCGATATCACTACCGGCAAATACCGGATCGAGATAGTGGGAGATCTCCTTTTCCCCAGTATGCTCATTTAAAATAAAGAAAACTGTCGCATCAATCGGAAAATCCCGATCAATATGCCTCAAAAACCTTCTGGCACTGCGGATATCCTCAACAATAAAATACCTTAAATTCCTGGTTATGTCTAATACTTTCCCAGGTATCACTTTCAAAAAATCATCACTTCCTAATGTAACAGGGATAAGATAGATCCTTCCTTTCACAATTCTATGTATTAATATTCCAAATATAACAATTATACAACTCATTTTGACTAAAACAAAATTGCCAGTAGCTGTTGCCATTTAAGGATTTTTAATATAGGTTTGTCATGAAATAGTTTTAACGTGAAACTGACATTTCTTGGTACAGGTACTTCCCAGGGTATTCCTGTAATAGCTTGCGAATGTAATACATGCATGTCTGATGACCCTCACGACAAAAGGCTCAGAACTTCACTTCTCCTGCAAACAGAGGAGACTACTCTGCTTTTTGATGCTGGTCCTGATTTCAGACAACAGATGCTAAGGGAAAATATAAAAAAACTTGATTCTATACTCCTTACTCATGAACATAAAGACCATATTGCAGGCCTTGACGATGTAAGGGCTTTTAACTATAAAAGTCAGGATGCAATTGATATATACGCTGAAGAAAGAGTTCAGAAAGCAATAAGAAGAGAGTATTCTTATTGCTTTTCAGAATATCAGTACCCCGGTATTCCAAAAATGAGGCTCATTTCAATACCAGACCTTAGTTTTAATATAAGAGGTATTGAGATAGTCCCAATCAGGGTTTTCCATTACCGGCTCCCGGTGTACGGATTCAGAATTGGAAATTTTGCCTATATCACAGATGCTAATTATATCCCTGAGGAAAGCAAAGAGAAATTATTTGGAGTTAAATACCTCGTTATTAATGCTCTTCGAAAAGAAAAGCATATGTCTCATTTTAGTTTAAGGGAAGCTATAGATATAATCAGAGAAATATCACCAAAAAAAGCATTTATCACTCATATAAGCCATCAAATGGGAAATCATAAAGATGTTTCAAATGATTTACCTCCAGGTATCGTTCTGGCTTATGATGGATTAAGCTTCATGAATAATGAATAAAAGCCTGGCTAATTCTTTTTCTTAAAGCTGGTACTGAGCTTTTTCTGATAACCCGGAGAGAAATAGTATCTGTTCCTCCCAAGCTGAGAAGCATTAACATGTGAAGCTTTCTTCCTTTTTTGATAATATGTATTCTTCTTTGTGGGAGCACAGACTGTGATTACTGCAATCATCAGGAATAAAAAGATAACTTTTAATATTTTGATTGCTTTAGACATTGACCTGTTCGTTTGGCTTTAACCCTTAAATATACAAAAATATTTAATTTTAGGGAACTAACATTTCAGAAAAACACATGTTCCCTTTATTTAACCATTTAATAATCGATATTTCCTGAAATAAGATAAGGTCCTAAATATGGACATGCCTCATCTTAAAACTGTATAAATCACCTATTTTTTAGAAGAACTAATGCCTCTCTGTTTTGCAGCATTTTCCAGTCTCTGCTGCCATTTTGATTTTTTTAATGGCTTTTTCTTATTCTCCTCAAGAGTGGCTAAGACTTTATCTTCATCAATAAATCTCTTTGATACTATATTCTGACCATATGTAAGCATATTGGCTAGAAAATAATAATAAGTAAGTCCTGAAGAAAAATTGTTAAGTATCACCATAAACATCACTGGCATCATATACATCATTAGTTTCATGCCTGGCTGATCTGATCCTGGGGATGAGCCTGTCATCTTCATTGTAAGTAATGTTGAAGCTGTCATTAGCAGGGTAAATAAACTTACATGGCTGCCATACATGGGAATAGTAAAAGGAAGTGTAAGTATTGAATCATAAGTTGATAAGTCAGTAGCCCAGAGGAAGTGCTCCTGTCTCAGTTCAATTGAAATCGGGAAAAACCTGAACATGGCAAACAGTATCGGCATCTGAAGGAGCATGGGAAGACATCCTCCCATCGGATTTACACCTGCCCTCTTATACAGATCCATTGTTGCCTGTTGTTTTTTCATGGCATCTTCCTTTTTAGGGAATTTCTTACCAAGTTCTTCTACCATAGGTTTAAGAACTGCCATTTTGGCCTGAGACTGGTATGATTTAAATGTCAGTGGAAAAAGGACAACTTTAATAATAATTGTCAGTATAAGAATTATCAATCCATAATTTCCAATATAATTATCGAGCCAGTTAAATATTGGGATTATAGCAAATCTATTTATCCAGCCAATAATATTCTTACCCAGAAAAACAAGCTTTTCAAGCTCCAGCCCCTCCTTTCGTAAAGTTGTAATATGGTTTGGGCCAAAGTACATTTTCATCGCTATTGAAGTGGAAGCAGCAGGATTAAATGGAACACCAAGTTCAGAAGTGAAATACCTGATATAATCTTCAGAAGCAACAGTCCGTGTTGATGAAACTGATCCGTTAATAAAAAAATCATTTGTTATCAGGACTGATGAAAAAAACTGATCCTGAAAAGCCACCCAGCTTAGTTTTGTTGTAATATCGGCCTTTTCATCTTTTGTTGACCTCAATTTAAGTCCATCGACATCATCCTGGTAGTACTTATATTTAATAGTGGTATAACTCTCTTCATTCTGTCTGCCTTTCTCCTGCTGTGGCATATACATACGCCAGTCTAGTGATAGACTGTTCTGATTTGATGCAATAATACTCTCCATAGATTTGAAAGTTACATCAAAATCAACCATGTATTTGTCAGGAGCAAGTGTATACTTATATTCAATGTATTGTCCTGCACCTGCCATTAATCTGAGAATAATACTGTCAGCCTGAGTTGTTACGACATATGACTTCTTTTCAGTAAATAGTTTAAAATACAGGTTGTTTGTTTGGACTGCCTTATTATCAGCTGTGAAAAAATTAAAACCAAAAACCGTAGAATCTCCTGAAAACATAATTAAAGGAAGTGAATCATAGGTTCTGTAATCTTTCAATCGTGCTGAATATACCCGTCCTCCTTTTAATGAGATTTTTAACTCAACCTTATTATTTTCAAGTGTAATAAATTCGTTTTCTCCTTTTGCAGCATCAGCAAATATTCCATATTGACCAGCATCGTTCTTTGGCTGTGGTAAACTAACTTCTGGCGTTACTTTCTGCTCGGCAGAAGAAATAATGGAGTCAGTTGGTTGAGCTACCGGCTTAATTCCAAGACGAAGGTTAAGTTCATTTATTTTTGCAATTGCATCAGCCTGATTTGGTTTAAACCGCAATGCATTAATATACTCAGTCCGGGCCTCCTCAAATTCTCCTTTTGCCATGAAGGATTCGGCAGACGATACTGAATTATCATAGGCTTTATTAATCCGGTGATTATTATAGAAACTGAATCCAATAAAGATTGCAAATATCAGTATAAGTCCGGTTATTGTGTTTCTGTCCATTCTTTCAAATTAAATTAATAATGATATACGATTTTTGTATCCCCAGCTTTGCTATTATTTAATACAAGCTTCAATAAAACTTACAAAGAGCGGATGAGGATTAATGACTGTACTACTATATTCAGGATGAAACTGAACTCCAATAAACCATTTATGATCAGGTATTTCCATAATCTCTACAAGATTTGATTCGGGATTAATTCCAACCGGGATCATGCCGTTTTTACTGAATTCTTCAAAATATTTATTATTGAATTCATACCTGTGACGATGTCTTTCTATTATATCTGTTTTACCATAGGATTCGAAGGCTCTTGAATTCTTCCTGATGTTACATTTAAAACCTCCCAGCCTCATGGTTCCCCCTTTATCTATTATGCTTTTTTGTTCCTCCATCAGATCAATAACAGGAAATTTTGTCTTGTGATCTATCTCTGTTGAATGAGCACCTTCCAGTTTTAATACATTCCGGGCGAACTCAATAACAGCACATTGCATTCCTAGACAGATCCCCAGAAATGGGATATTATTTTCCCTGGCAAATTTAACTGTTGATATTTTACCCTCAATACCTCTTGAACCGAAACCTGGAGCAACCAATATTCCGTTCAAATCCTTTAACTTTGATGAAACATTTTTATCAGTAATCTCTTCAGAGTGTATATATTCTACATTAACCATACACTCATTCATTGCTCCACTATGAATGAATGATTCTGATATGGATTTATAGGCATCAGGTAACTCAACGTACTTCCCTATAAGTCCCACCTTAATTGAATTTTTTGGATTCTTTAGCTTTGTAAGAAACTCTCTCCACTCTGCAAGAGGGGGCTCCTGTTCAATAGGCAACGCCAGTTTACGCAATACTGTCTGATCTAATTTCTGATCAAGCATCTTGATAGGTACTTCATAAATTGTTGAGACATCAACTGACTGAATAACAGCGCTTTCTTCAACATTACAGAATAATGCCACTTTTCTTTTTGTATCATCATTCAGATTTCTTTCAGTCCTTAAAACAAGAATATCCGGTTGAATTCCTGCTTCAAGTAATTCTTTGACTGAATGTTGTGTGGGTTTTGTTTTTGACTCTCCTGATGCAGAAAGATAAGGGACCAAAGTCAGATGGATTACTATACAATTTTGAGTACCAAGCTCCCATTTCAACTGACGTACAGATTCGATATAGGGTAATGATTCAATATCACCTACAGTACCACCTATCTCAGTTATAACAATTTCAAATTTATTACCTGAGCTAACGAGTTTTATCCTCCTTTTAATTTCATCGGTAATATGTGGTATCACCTGTACTGTTTTCCCAAGATAATCTCCTTTGCGTTCTTTATTTATAACTGATTGATAAATACGACCGGTGGTCACATTATTTGCCTGGCTCGTTGGAACATTAAGAAATCTCTCATAATGACCAAGGTCAAGATCTGTTTCAGCTCCATCAAGGGTTACATAACATTCCCCATGCTCATACGGATTGAGTGTTCCGGGATCAACATTAATATACGGGTCGAGTTTCTGAATTGTTACTGAATAGCCTCTGGCCTGCAAAAGTTTTGCAAGAGAAGCAGATATAATACCTTTTCCCAGAGAAGATGTTACTCCTCCTGTAACAAATACATACTTAATGTCTGTCAAAACAAATTTGTTTAAAATATAACAATCTGAACTTGGAACACTAATCATCAAGACCCGACTGATCTATCATTTTAACTTTCTCCTCAAGTGTCTTGATCATTTTCTTTGCATTTTCAATTTTCTCCTCAACTTCCCTGATCATAGTGTCTGCCTTGGCTGACTTTGCAAAGAATCCGATATTATTTTCCCAAAGAACTATATCACTTTCAAGCTGCTTTATTTTTGTAAAGAACTTATCCCGTTCGTTATGAACTTTCCTGGAAGCTTTTGGATTAGCCTTTAGATTATCGAGTTTTGATTTATACTTAAGGATACTCTTATCTTCATCGCCAATTTTTAGCTTATCAAACTCTATATTAAGAGCATTTCTATACCTGTTTGTGATTTCTTCTTTCCTGTTAAAAGGAACAAATCCGATCTCTGCCCATTTCCTTTGAAGTTCTTTTAGGTGCTCAAATGCAGCCTGTACATCAGTCCCCGGTTCAAATTTCTCAAGCTCTTGTATAATAGCAAGCTTAGCTGCAAGGTTATCTTCGTAAGATGTATCGAGCTCTGCAAAGAACTCCGATTTGCGGTTAAAAAAGTGATCACAGGCTTTTCTGAATCTTTTCCATGTTCTTTCCGATTGTTTACGGGGTACAGGACCAACCTCTTTCCACTCCTTCTGCAGCTTTATAAGGGCATCAGATGAAACTTTCCAGTCAGTGCTCTCCTGAAGGGATTCAGCCTGAATACACAATTCTGTCTTTAACTGAAGGTTGGTCAACTGAACTTCCTTATTATCAGCATAAAAACCCCTCTTCTTTTCAAAAAAGGCATCACACCCTTCGCGAAACCTCTGATATATTTTATTATTTTGTTTTTTAGGAGCAAAACCGATTGTTCTCCACATTTTCTGTAAAGCGACAACTTTTTCTGCTTTTTCCTCAAAATCCTTGAAGTTTTTTATTTCAAGCAGGTTTATTGCTTCAACTTCTTCACAAAGAGCTAATTTAGCTTCAAGGTTTTTCCGCTGATCATCCTTTTGCTTTTCAAAATACTCGTGGTGCCTTTTATTGTTCTGTGCGGTAGCTTCCTTGAATCTTTCCCATATATTATTCTTTGATTCTAAAGGAACAGGCCCAATCTCCCGCCATTGATTATGGAACTCCTGTAAAGCTCTGAAGGCATTTACCGGATTTGGTTCGAGGAGAAGCTCTTCAGCCTTTTCACAAAGCATAACTTTAGCTTCCAGATTCTTTTTCAGGTCGAGATCTCTTAATTCTTTATTAATCTTTATATAATCATAAAATATCTCTACATTATGATGATAGGTCTCCCAAAGATCCTTGAGAGCACTCTGCGGAACAACCCCTGTCGAATGCCAATCATTCTGAAGTTGTCTGAAATCATGAAATGTCTTGTTAATAGATTCCTCACGGTTGACAAGATCCTTTATCTTATCAATTATATCATATTTCTTTTTAAGATTATCATATTTCTCAGCTTCCTGTATCTTACTGTAATCGGTTTTCTTTTCTTTATATTTTTCAAGAAGATGTTTTACATGGGCTTCACTGGGATCAATCCATACCCTGTAATCTTCAATTTTTCCACCATCCGACAGAAACTTATTTTTCCTGTCATCAGTTTCAAGTTTAAGCTTCTTGTAAAATAAAGCCTTTATCCGTTCAACATCATCCCGGATTTCAGATGTAGTCCTGTTTTCAATTATAAGCCCCAGTGTTTCTACAAGTTCATTTTTGGTAAACCCTGAATAATCAACAGGAGGCAGCTCTGAATCCTCAAGATGTCCTTCACTCTGTTGTTCCTCCTGAATTAACTCATCCTCCTGAGTAAGAGGAATCACCTTGTCATTATCAAAATTACTTTCCTTTTTATTAATGATCACCTTCAGTTCCAGATCAGGTTTCTCATCCACCTCAGAGGTGTCGTTTTCTTTCGCTTTTTCAGCATGTGTGGTTTCCTCATATACGGCAGCATTTTCATCAGCCCCGAATTGTTCATCACGAACAGAGTCATCCGGATTTTTCTTTATCATAATCAATCCTTTATTGTTTCAGCTCATTATCAGTATTATGCACCAAGGCAATTCATGGTATTTTCAGAGTACGAAAATATTGAAATATTTATTAAAACTCAAGGTTTTAGCATAAATAAATATGAGAATCAATAATTAAGTCCAAATGAAACAATTAATAAAATGAAAGTGAAGTAAAATTGTAATATTGGATCTGATATATTTTCTTATAGGCAGATAAATTATATATTTGAAAATAACTATCTGAATTTTTAAGGTATTATTGAAATATTTAATCTAACAAAACAATCAATGAACAAAAAAGATATAGTACTTTTTTCTATTGTTCTCATATACATCGGATACAGGTTGTACCAGAAATACATTAAGAAGGAACAAATGAAACCAGAAAATAAAGGCAAATCAGATACTTCACTTACAACTTTTAAGGATGATGATTATGAGCCTTATTCAAAAAAGTAACAATAGCTCAATTTCTGTTTTTTGACACTATGTAACGGAATGGATTAAGGATTTTTTGAAGAAGACTGGTATTTTCGGTTATTATCTCTGCCAGACCTTGCATATTTTGAGTGAATTCAAGCTTTTTTCCATACAATGTGGTAAGTCCTGTGGGAAGAATTACCTCAATAATATAAGTATCACCCGAAGGGACAAGTGACACTGATTTGATAATACCTCTTAAGATACCATATTCCAGATAAGGGTATCCTGCAAGTTTTATATTAACCATCTGCCCTGTTTTAACTTTGCCGGATCGTTGCATCTTAAGACTAATCCTTCCAATATAGTCACCGGCATCAAGGGGTACAATATTTATGACTGCTTCGTCTTTAATTACGGTCTGGTTATCATGCCAGAACCTGGTGAAAGTTGCGATACCTTTAACAGGAGATATCAGAATATGTGTATTTTCCCAAATTTCTGTCTGGGCTTTCAGGTTTAGAAAAGATTCAGTTAAAACAGATACAAATCTTTCTTTTTCCTCCATACGCTTTATCTTGAAATCCTTAATAAGCTGATTCTTCTCTGCTATCTCAATCAGTTTGGCTGAATGATCCAAACGTACTTGCTGAAGTTCAATATTTATTCGCAAGAGTGCCTGCCTGGATCTTTCCAGATCACTCTCCGAAAGAACATTTCCAGCATAAAGAACTGAATCTCTCTTATACTTCTTTGTTTCAAGTAATTGATTTTCTGTATAAAAGCTCTCCTTTATCTTTAATCGGTCAATATATTGCCCTATTGATGCTATCTCTTCATTAACCGACAAAATCTTATTCCCATAGAAATCATTTTGCATAAAGGTCTGATAATCAGAGAGTGATTTCATAAAAAATGCCCAGTAACCCTGTAATTCACCAAGCTTTGAAAAGCCAGGCATTGGAGTAATAAGTATATATTCAGGCTTGATTATTGTATCAATCAACCTGTTCAACAAATCAATTTCTTCAATTGATGCTGCCGTTTCGATAACTGCAACTGATTGACCTTCTGACACAATATCCTTGTCGTTTACATACAAGTTCTTAATTCGACCTGATACTTTACTTGTCAGTGTTACAGGTGGATTTTCAGTGGTCAACTCGATCTGAGCAGGAATTGTGTCAGGATATCTTATTATCCACGCCAGGAATAAAAAGAGAGAAAAAACCGAAAATATTAAGGTTGTCCCCCAGCGGAGTATTTTGCGGGGTGGCCTGCCTAAAATGTCATTGACAGGTTCTGAGTACAATAATTCAGAATGATTTAGGTTCTTCATATTATTAATTACCCAGTTCGAGCTGATTTTTGACAAGATTAAAATATGCTCTGCGCATCTCAATTAATGTTTCGTGTGTACCTGTTTCTACTACCCTGCCACTGTCAAGAACTATTATCTTATCAGCATTCCTCACTGTACTAAGCCTGTGGGCCACAATAATAACTGTTTTCCCATTGAAGAACTCTTTAAGGTTTTCAACGATCATTTTTTCATTATTTGCATCAAGGGAATTCGTAGCTTCATCAAAAACAATTATTTCAGGATCCTTATAAACTACGCGGGCAATAAGCAGTCTTTGCTTCTGACCTTCACTTAATCCATGTCCGTTAGCACCTATTTTGGTATTAAATCCTAAAGGAAGGGAATCAATAAAACCCTTAATATTTGCAATTGCAACAGCTTTTAACATTTTTTCCTCATCAATTTCTTCTGATCCGGGAGCAATATTAGCAGCAATAGTATTGGGAAATAAAAAACCATCCTGCATAACTGCACCTACTTTTTTCCGCCATAGCTTAAGACTCAGGTTTGGAAGCCTGGTATCACCGATCAGTATTTCACCACTCACAGGCTGATAAAAACCAAGGAGCATTTTTAACAGGGTTGTTTTTCCACTGCCACTTGTACCAACAATTGCTGTCACTTTATCCTGTTCTATAAAGAGGTCAACATCTTTAAGTGCAAATGGAGAATGTGGTCCTTCATACTGAAAAGAGAGATTATTAACATATATATCCTTCTTTTCCGGAAGCTTCCTTACTTTCATATCTTCACCGGACTCCTCATTATCCATCTGATGAACCTCTGCTAACCTGTCAAGACTCATTTTTGCATCCTGTGAAATACGAAAAAAACCTATGATCTGACTAATGGGGATATTTAGCTGACCAATAATAAACTGAACAGCCAGCATCATACCCAGTGTTATGTCTCCTTTCAGTACAGATGTGGCAGCCACAATCGTTATCGACAAATTTGTTACCTCATTTATGAATGTACCTCCTGCCGATTGATATTGGGCCAGGCTGAGTCCCTTAACCTTCAGGCTGAAAAGAGTAGCCTGAAGCTTTTCCCAATCCCATCGTGTGCTCAATTCGCTCTGAGTCAACTTAATCTCCTGCATCCCGTTGACAATATTTATCAGTTTGGTCCCGGAAGCGGCCATTTGCTTAAAACGCTGATGATCAAGACTTGCCCTTGACTTCATAAAGAGTGAGATCCAAAGAATATATAAACCGGAACCAGCCAGAAACAGCAGAAGTATTTTTGTACTGAAAATAGCCAGTACAATACCAAAAACAAACAGGTTGAAAAATGAAAAAAGAATATTCAAACTTGCAGATGTCAGAAACTCCTCTATCCTGTTATTATCTTCAATACGCTGAAGAATATCACCAGTAAGCTTCGTATCAAAAAAAGCAACTGGCAGAGACATAAGTTTCTGAAGAAAACCTGAAATTACAGCTACATTAACCCTGGAGCCTATATGCAAAAGAAGCCAACCTCTGATAAATTCAACAGTCATCCTTCCGATAATAAGTGCGAGTTGTGCGAACAGAACCAGGTAAATAAACCCTATATCGTTATTATTCAGCCCAATATCAATTATTGACTGAGTAAGAAAAGGAATTAATAATTGAATACAACTACCTAAAAATAATCCCAAAGCAAGTTGAACCAGGTATTTGCGGTAGAGTTTAAAATATTTAAAAAGGAAAACTAAACCTCCCTTTGTTAATTGTTCTTCTTTGAAATCATAAAGAGCCGGAGTTGGTTCAATGATCAGAACGAGTCCAGACTGCTCACCACCGGTAACTGTTGTACCCCAGTTCCGGAGGAATTCCTCTTGTGAATATTTCACCAATCCGATGGCAGGGTCAGCAGCCCATACTTTGTTATTTTTAATTTTGTATACAACAATGAAATGCTTTTGCCTCCAGTGAACAATACAAGGTAATGGTACATTTTCGTTCAGCAATCTGAATGTAATTTTAACTCCAATAGTTCTGAATCCAAGAGTATCAGCAGCTTGAGATAGCCCTAGAAATGAAACACCTTCCCGTGTTATGTAACATTTCTTCCGAAGTAGTTCAAGAGAAAAATCTATTTTGTAAAAGCCTGCTACCATTTTAAGGCAAGCCGGTCCGCAATCCATTGCATCTGGCTGTTTTACAAATGGGAAAGACATCTTATGTAAACAGAGGTTTATTAAAAATTATAAGTAAAGATATTTATATTTTATTAAAATGGTTCCTGTGGATTATCTTATATCACACAGGGGTGAAAAATAAAGAACTTCAATAATGATTTATTGCTACTGAAGATCATCATAACATAAGTTACATGTAACTGTGTGAAAAAAAAAACATATTACTTAGGTAACAAAACACAGGTCATTACGATATAACAAATATTATTTATGAGTAACTAATTATGACTTGAGTCTGGAAGGTCTGCTATGTATAGAGAAAAATCCTGATAAAGTCGTGATTAGCTGCAAATAAGATATAATATCTGATAGAAGGTTTAACCTCTTTTTCAATGTCTGGGTAACAATTATGTAGTCAAAAAGATGACCGTCAATTACACTGGCGGTCATTTTTTACTTATAGTGTCAATAATCTTTACTTCTGTTCGCCTGTTTAGTTTTCTTCCTTCATAAGTTATGTTATCGCCAACAGGTGACTGATTACCATATCCCTTATATTTGAGCCTGTCTGCTGTTATTCCCATCCTAATAAGATAATCTACAACCGACTGGGCTCGTTTTTCTGAAAGTATATTGTTATATTCATCAGTTCCTGTTGAGTCGGTATAACCACCAATTTCAATTATAATTACTTTATTTTCGTTTAACAGTTTAACAAGATGGTTCAACTCTGACACTGATTCTTTCTTTAATCCCCATGAATCAACTTCATAAAATACATTAGCGAGCTGGATCTTCGAACCTACTTTTATGGGGCTTAAATTGATCCGTTTAATAAATGGCTTAACTGAAGTATGTTCACCCTGAAAAACAAAATTCTCAGAATAGAAAAGGTATCCTGACTTACTAATATTTAAACCATAATTATATCCGGACGGTAGACAAACCAGAAAATTTCCTTCGCTATCGGATATGCTTTTTGCAGTTGTTTTTCCCAAAGTAAGATTGATTAATTCATAATCAGCTTTTAACATTTTTCCTGTTATCTTATCAAAAACTTTACCTTTCAGGTAGGAAACAGGGTAAGGTTGGATAGAGTCATAAAGGTTAAAATAGAATATATCCTTCCCATTATTATTGTCCCGTCTGGATGAAAATAGTGCTTTTTTCCCTCCGGATTCAACTACGAGTCCCATTTCATCGTTATATGTATTAATGGGGTAACCCAGGTTCTTAGGCAATGTCCATGTACTATCCTCATTCATCCTTGTGAAATAAATATCGTATCCTCCCATGCCAGGTCTTCCATCAGATGCAAAATAGAGTGTCCTGCCATCGAAATGAATAAAAGGGGACATCTCATCACCATCTGTATTAATATTATTCCCCATATTTACAGGAGGCGACCATTTACTGTTTTCCCCAACAACAGAAAACCAGATATCCTTGCCGCCAAAACCACCAGGTCTGCTACTGGAAAAAAATAATACCTTATCATTTGCACTGATTGATGGTTGAGATTCCCAGTGAGGAGAATTTACAGGAGCCCCAATATTTACAGGAACTGACCACCTGTCCTTATCGAAAGCTGAAAAATAAAGATCACAACTTCCAAAACCACCTGGCCGGTCACAAGCAGTAAAATACATGTAATTTCCACCAGAAGAGAGAGTCTGGGCACCTTCGTTATTAATAGTATTAATCGGAGAACCTGCATTTATTGCATTTTGCCACTTGTCTTCTGAGAGAGTACTGATATAGAAATCTTCCTGTGCCAAAGAAAAGCCTGATGCACTATTTCCTGATTTAGTCTGCCTTGTAAATATCAGTGTCTGACCATCTGCAGTAATTGACGGCCAATACTCGTCACCTTCTGTATTTATAGAACTTCCAATGTTTTCAGGATTAAAGGGAACCGGATTTTTTATTGCCTCAATTGCAAATTCACAGTTTTTTAGATTCTTAACCCCTGTTGCTCTGTTTTTTTCAGAAATCTTTTTCTGACTGAGATAAACCTGGTAATGAATCATAGAATTATAATAATTACCAGTCCTGAACTCAGCTTCCGCCAGACTGAAAAAAACCGGAGGATAAAACATTGAATCAATCTTCACAGCTTCACTGTAATATTTTGAAGCTTCACTAAACCGATTTTCCTTAGTCATCAATTCACCAAGCATCATATAGGCTTCAAAAAACCTGTTATCGTATGAAATAGCAGTTTTGAAATTTATCTCGGCATTCCTGAAGTCAACATAGTCGAAAAATGACTTTCCTTCATTATATGCCTTAAGAGCTTTATTTGAAGAAGTATGAAGGTTCTGAGAGAATACCTCAATTGAACTCAAACTTAAGTATGCAAAAAACAAGATAATTAAAAGATACCTTACTCCTGAGTCAAGGTATATGCAAATATTTGTGAATCTGGATAGAGATTCTCCAAAAAGGATTTTTCTTGACATATTCTACAATTTCAGGTACAATTTTCTCAAATCTGCTCCATTCGGGCTGAAGAAACAAAAAGCACTCCTTCCCAACCAATCCTCGATACTTTTCTGCCCAGGTAAAATCATTACTATCTTCAATTATAACTTTCAGTTCATTTGCCAGTTCACAAATTGTTTCAACTGGTGGCATATTCTTTTTTGGTGAGAGACAAATCCAATCCCAGTATCCGGTTAATTCATAAGCCCCGGATGTCTCAATGTAAGTACTGATATTGTTCTTTTTTAACCCTGAGCATAATAAATCAAGATTCCACATGAGTGGCTCTCCTCCTGTTACCACAACAGAATCTGTGCCAGAAAGTATTGCTTTGCTGATTATTTTGTCTGTTTCAACAAGAGGATGCAAATCTGGATTCCATGAAAAACGGGAATCACACCAGCTACAGCCAACATCACAACCACCTAATCTAATAAAATAGGCCGCTTTGCCTGCATGAAATCCTTCTCCCTGTAATGAGAAAAAATCCTCTACTAAGGGAAGCCTGCTTCCATTTGATATTTCATCAGATTCTTTTTTCATGCGATCACAGGGAAGATACTCTTACCTAAACTTTCAGATTTGGGAAATATTATGTTAGTTATAAAATATTGTACTTGCCTTATCTGATAAGTTATTTCCTGATATTCAGAAGATTCATAAATTCATTAAAGAAGAAAGTGTTATCATGAATTCCTGAGAATCTAACGGCACCGGGTCCAAATGAGAATATAGGTACCATAACAGCTGTATGGTTTTTTGTTGAGAAATCGGCTTGTACTTTATGCTGGCTAATGCTTCCCCCAGTTAGTGTAAGTCCTCCCGTTTCATGGTCTGCAGTAGTTACGATCAGAGTATTTCCATTCTTTTCAGCAAATCCAAGTGCAACCCCAATGGCTTTATCCAGATCAATCATCTCTGAAACAACAAAATCAATTTCATTGGCATGACCTCCTGTATCAATCATGCCGCCTTCAACCATCAGGATAAAACCTTTTTTGTTTTTGCTCAAAGTTTCTATCGCTTTTCGCGTCATCCTCTCCAGGTAACCTGCTCTTCCTTCTGACTCTTTTTGCATATTCCCTCCAGCCAGCAGACCGGCAATCTTCGGGGCATCTGCTTTTTCCATTTCCTCGATGGTATAAACCACATCATAACCCATTTCCTGCAATTTCAAAGTAAGATCGGTCCCATCTTTACGTTTACGGAAATTGTCTGCTCCTCCACCAAGAAAGAGGTCAATTGTACCATTTAGAAAATCTTTGGCAATATCTTCATAATTTCCCCTTCCTGAATTATGGGACACAAAAGATGCAGGGGTTGCATCAGTAATTGCTTTTGTACTCACCAGACCGGTTGAAAATCCATTTTTATGAGCAATTTCCATTATTGATGTGACAATAGAAGAATCCGGTCCCATCCCTATCATCCCATTCCTTGTTTTAATACCAGTGGCTATGGCAGTACCGCCAGCGGCAGAATCAGTAATATAATTATCCGAAGAATAGGTTTTACAGTATCCTGCAAACGGGAATCTTTCGAGAAAAAATGTGTTACTACTGACAGTCATACCGGCATATAAATGTGAAACACCCATACCATCACCGATAAACAGTATTATATTGCGAGGTTTCTCTTTTGATGATGGTGTTTCATTTATGTTTTTCCATGAACAACCTGTGAGGATTAAAACAGATAATAAAACAAAACTTATTGTTGCTCCTTTTTTCATTGTCTGATATTTTTTTTTAAAATATTATAATACACTAACAAAAAAAGATTCATTTTGTTGTACCAAATAATAACGTGTATTCCCTCGGAATTGCCACTTTCATCCAGTTTTCCGGAATAATTTTCCAATTGTCAAGTGGTCTCGGTTCAATGGTTTTCTGGTTTTCTATAAACTTCAATATGTAAAACCTTAAATCACGTTCCGTGGAAGAGATTAGTCTTGTCCTAAGCATATCTTTAGCTATTCCTGCTCCCGTGGTTAAATGGCCTCCTCCTCCATTGCCCCGGTATGAATTTAAAGCTACCTTATAAAAACTGCTTTTCTCGAATGCCCTGCCATCAGAAAATGACTTCACTGAGATTCTCTTACCTTCAGGTTTACTTACATCAACCGTATATTCAATACCCGAAGCTGAATCAAAGTTATAAGGCTGATTCTGAAGCCATGCCTTACCATTTGTAATAATGGCTTTTCCATCTTTCCCTTTTCTCAGTTGTAATAACATGTCATTCGGTCCTGCTAATGTACTAACCCATCCTCCATATGAATATTCAAGATAATTATGAATCTCCTCCCCTGTCATTTTCATAGAATACAACATATTCTCGAACCTGTAAAGTTTAAACATATCCCCAACACTAATAGGTCCTTCGGAAATTTTTACATCAAAAGATAACGGGGCAGCGAATGAAATATCTGCCCCAGTAATATCAAGTTGGATAGAATGAATCATATCAACAAATGCTGAAGAACCAAAATATGAATCACGGGAAGATATTGTTGAAGTTGAATATCCGATGACCTTATTAACATAATCAAGTAGTATCTTATTCTGTTGTGAAAATTTTGAAATAAATTCGGCATCAGGATTAAAATCACTTACATCCAATATTTTACCGGATATGCTTTTAATTCTTTTTCCATTGATTTTTTTTGAAGAAAAAGTAATTCTTGCCTCTGCAATATTTTCTGATCTGCTGCCACCATTAAGGATCAAAACAGTGTCACCAACAGAATTTATAAACTTTTCATTTGCTTTTTTATGATCATGACCTGTAAAAATTATATCAAATCCAGGTACAAAGTATGCAACTGAAGAGGATTCATTTTCTTTAAGAACTCCTGATCTCAGATCTTCATAACCTGTTTTGTCCCAACCTGAATGAAAAAGACCAACAACAAGGTCAGGTTTTTCGTCTGATATAACCGGCATCCAGAGTTTTGCCGTTTCTACCATCTCTTTAAACTCTATTCCGTAATAAAGTTCCTGAGGAAGCCAGTTTGGGACAGCCGGTGTTATAAGACCAAAAACAACTACTTTGACACCTCCTCTCTCAATAATCTGATAAGGTTTGAAATAAGGTTTACCTGTTTTCACATCGACAGCATTAGCAGCGAGCAAAGGGAAATTATACTCCTTTATAAGCCTGTCATAAACACTGTGACCAGCCTCAATATCATGGTTTCCTACCGTACCGGCATCATAACCGAGATAATTCATAACTTCTGAGGAAAAGTGGGGAGAAATAGTATCAATGAAATTATAATAATATACTCCAGGTTGGCCCTGAAGGTTATCTCCATTATCAAGTAATATTACGGGATTCTTAGAATTCCTTAACTGCCTGAAATAAGTTGCAGAATTAGCGAGGGAAGTTTTAATATCCTCCTTCTCAATAAAATCATAAGGGAGTATTGCTCCGTGGAGATCAGTAGTTTCCAGTATAGTTATACTCTTCTCTGAGCCGCCTGAACAGGATACCAGGAGTGCAAGCAGAATAAGTCTGATTGGCAGGAGAACTATTGATTTTATTTTCATTATTTATAATTCAAAATTTCAGGGCATAAACTTATGAAAGTTTATTCATTTTCGATTATTAAAATCGTATGATGTTGATCTTTTCAGCATGTTTAATAATATATTTGCAACCAAACCTGTAAGTATGGTCAAAACCGGTCTTGAATTATTATTGGAAAAGCTACCTGTTCAGCTTAAAGGAAAAAGGATCGGAATATTATGTCATGCACCTAGTATAACAAGGGACTTCAGGCATATCACAGAAATATTTTTTTTAAGAAGGGATTGCAGACTTTGTGCAATTTTCGGACCTCAGCATGGATTATTCGGGCAAACTCAGGATAATATGATTGAATGGCAAAGTCAAATAGATACAATTCACAATGTTCCGCTGTTCAGCCTTTATGGAGAACACCGTAAACCCACAAAGGAAATGTTAAATGGAATAGATGTATTTTTGATTGATCTTCAGGATATTGGAGCCAGACTTTATACATATATCTGGACTGTTAAACTTTGTATGGAGGCATGTGCTGAATCGGGTATTCCTGTATGGTTACTCGACAGGCCAAACCCTATTGGAGGAGTGCAATGTGACGGACCTGTACTGAAAAAAGAGTTTTTTACATTTGTAGGAGGAGCAACAATTCCATTATGTCACCGTATGACTATTGGTGAAATGGCATTATGGATAAAAGAAAAGTATATTCATAATTGTGACCTGAATATTGTCTGGATGAAAGCATGGAATAGGGACTCCTTTTATAGTGAGACAGGTCTTCCATGGGTCTTGCCATCTCCTAATATGCCTACCTTACAGAGTGCAATTGTATATCCGGGTACTGTTTTGATCGAAGCACTGAACCTTTCTGAAGGAAGAGGAACAACACTTCCCTTTGAACTTTTTGGAGCTCCATTCATCGATCCGGTAAAACTTAAACATTACCTCGATCTGAGAAAGATACCTGGTTGCGCATTCAGAATTCATAGTTTTATCCCGACATTTCACAAGTTTACAGGAAAGAATTGTTTTGGTTTGCAGATTCATGTTACCGAAGCACGAAAATACACACCTGTATATACTGCCCTGGAGATTTTTAATGCTATAATTGACACATCACCCCCTGATTCTTTGCAGTTTATACTTCCCCCTTATGAATATGAAAATAACCTTATGCCTTTTGATATCCTTTCTGGTGATTCAATAATGAGGAAATCCCTTGTTAACAGGTCGCCTGTAAAAACCGAAAAAGAAAGATGGGAACAGGAAATCAAGGCTTTTAAAGAGGAATTTATTCATCTCTCAGTTTATCCCGAATAGATTTTTTGTAATAGGGACTTACCTGATTACCTTATTTGGAAGTAGCTATACAACTTTTCAATTAATTTTTCAGCGTTTATAGGTTTAATAATATAATCATCAAATCCGGAAGTAATGACTTCCTCCCTGTCTCCGGGAAGACCATATGCAGTTTGAGCAATAATTATTACTTTTCTGCCTAATTCTCTGATCTTTTTAGTCGATTCATAACCATCCATTAATGGCATCTGAATGTCCATTAAAATAAGATCAATATCAATCGTTTTGGTAACGATTGTAACTGCATCCGATCCGTTAGCAGCATTCAAAATGATTGCACCGGTTTTTTCTATCAGCTTATTCAGATATAACCTGCTGGAAAAATCGTCTTCAACAATAAGAATCTTTTTTCCATTTAATAGGTCGGTTATCATATCTCTGTTCACTTTATTCAAAAAGACCATCATCCCTAAGGAGAAGCAATATTGCAGAATGTGGTACAACTATATACTTTTCCTTATTGAATTCTATTTCAATAGCACTGTTTTGCAGATAAACGGCCTGATCCCCTTCCTTCGGCTGGAGAGGTACATACATAGGTTCACCTTTCCTGTTTTTCCATGGTTCATCAGTATCATTTACCGAGGGAATCGGATAACCAGGACCCACTTTCAGAACATAACCAATCTGAACCTTCTCATTTTCATTTACGCCTGGTGGAAGGAAGAGCCCACTCCTTGTTTTTGACTGCGGAATTTTTGGCTTAATAAGTATTCTGTCACCGATTACAATCAGCTTTTGTAAATCTTTCTCTTCTAAAAATACACTCATAACAAAAAAAATAACAAACAAAATTATCAAATTTTATGATAACCGGTAACCCGGCCTAAATAATTAATTAATATTGTAACTAAGGTTTTACAATATATTGAAACAACATCAGATTCATGGAAGAATCCGATAATTACAAGACAATTACAACATTATCTCATGGTATTTTTAAAGACAAAGGAAGCAGGTTCATTGCCTTTGCTAGTCCGGTATCAACACCTGATGAGGTAAAAAATATCCTGGAGAAAATCCGCAAGGAACATCATGATGCAAAACACCATTGTTTTGCATATGTAATAGGACAGGAAAGGTTAATCTGGAGGATAAGTGATGATGGTGAACCATCTGGTACTGCAGGTAAACCTATTCTTGGACAGATAAACTCATTTGGCCTTACAAATATTCTAATCGTTGTCAGCAGATATTTCGGAGGCACTTTACTCGGAGTAAGTGGATTGATAAATGCTTACAGATCTGCAGCAGCTTCTGCAATAAAAAATTCAATAATAGTTGAAAAGACATTAAGAGAATTTCACAAAATCATTTTTCCCTACAGAAATATAAATGATGTTATGAAAATACTAAAAGAAGAGAATATTGTACAATCAGAACATAAAATTGATCTGGAATGCAGTATAATAATTAATTTCAGAAAAGCTGCCAGGGAAAAAATACAAAACCGCTTATCACGAATTGAGGGGCTGAGTGATATATATATTGAAACACTTTGATGAAACATAACAGCCAAAAGTTATAAATTAATTATTAACAGATATCAATTATGTTTCGGTTCTTAAGTAACTTTAACAGCGGTTCATGATTATGAAAACTAATGTTCAGACTAATGAAAAACAGGAGTTTAGTTTCGATAGACGATCTTTCTACAGATGAAATTCTGAAAATTCTTGATCTTGCCGGAGAATTTGAAAAAGAACCTGTCAGAAAACTACTTGAAGGAAAAGTAATAGCAACACTGTTTTTTGAACCATCTACACGGACCAGATTAAGTTTTGAGAGTGCAATCAATAAACTTGGTGGTAAAATAGTTGGATTCTCCGATGCTGCAAGTTCAAGCGTGTCGAAAGGTGAAACATTGCATGATACAATAAAGATGGTAAGTAGTTACAGTGATCTCATAGTAATGAGGCATCCTGTTGAAGGAAGTGCAAGGTTCGCAAGCGAAATTGCCTCAGTTCCTGTTATTAATGCAGGGGATGGAGCTAATCAGCATCCGACACAAACCTTACTTGATCTCTATTCAATCAGAAAAACACAGGGGACTCTTGATAACCTGAATATCTTTATGGTTGGTGATCTGAAATATGGAAGAACTGTTCATTCGCTGATGATGGCAATGTCGAGATGGAATGCAACATTTAACTTTATTTCACCTGAAGAACTTAAAATGCCTGACGAATTTAAGTTATACCTTGACAATATTGGATTAAAATATTATGAACATACAGATCTGACTGACAACATTACCAAAGCTGACATTATCTATATGACCATGGTGCAGAAAGAAAGGTTTTCTGATCCCATGTAATACGAAAAAGTAAAGAATGTTTATGTGTTAAGAAACTCCATGTTGAAAAATACAAAAAGGAATATGCGCATTCTCCATCCCTTGCCAAGGGTGAATGAAATACATACTGATGTCGATTCAAATCCTAAAGCATATTATTTTGAACAGGCTCTGAATGGAGTATTTACAAGACAAGCTATCCTTTGTTCACTCTTAGGGATTAATTAAGGAGGACTGTATCATGAAAGAACCAAAACAAATGAGTGTCAGTGCAATTCAAAATGGAACTGTAATTGACCACATACCTGCCAGAAACCTGTTTAAGGTAATCCAGATTCTCCGGTTAGACAGGATTGATAACCAGATCACATTTGGCACCAATCTTGGCAGTAAAAAACTTGGTAAAAAAGCAATTATAAAAATTTCCGGTCTCTTCTTTGAGGACAAAGATATTAACAGGATTGCCCTTGTGGCACCTGACGCCAAACTGAATATCATCAAAGATTATGAAGTAGTTGAAAAAAAGGTCGTTGAAGTACCTGAAAATATCATTGGCATCGCAAAATGCGTGAATCCTAAATGTATCACCAATTTTGAATCAGTAACAACCAGGTTCAGAGTTGTTTCAAAGAAAGCTGTTGCACTTAAATGCCACTACTGTGAAAAGATAACAAACCAGGAAAACCTGCATATTATTTAGCTTTGTTCCATTCCAGTTCCCTTTCCTATTTACATTTTGTGAATGTCTTAAAAAACAGAAAGGTGGTTCTTCGACTGTTTACCTCAGCCTGTCATATGATCTTATCAACTTTTCATCTTTCAAAATACCACTGTAAGCTAGCAAGCCAAGGATAAAAATAATTAGAGGTAAAAACATTTTTATTCCATTATCAGGTTTTGCATTGTAAGTATTTATTATGTATAAATAATAATAGACCAATAGTCCCAAAAGAGATAAGGAGAAAAAAATAAGCACCAAAACTGCTTTCATCTGCATTTTTCTCTTCTTAAAAAGAAGCAGAGCAATTATAGAAAGAAATGAAATTAATATCAACAACATAGCAACCAGAGGTGTACCGTTTATCAGATCATGACTGCCTGGACTATTTTTGTATATGCCTTCAAATTCCAATGAAAAACTATTCTTTGCTTCATCAGTTAGGCTAAATATTGTTCCAAAGCATAATAATGATGATAATACTGTTATAATAGTTAACCAGATAGTTTGTATCCGCTGTATCATATTTTGACGTTTTCTTTGTGAACAAATTTACTCTCTTTTCTTTTAATTATGAATTCATAATAACATGAACTTCAATTTATGATTATTTAACATTATTTAAAAAATCGTTCATAATATAAAACTTATTATTTTCATACATTTGTTCAATTAATTAAATCCTGACAAAATTTTTTCTTTAAGTTAGAACATTGAATCAATTTTCTGATAATTAATACCGAATACATATTTTATTAAGGAGTTCTTTAAATAATCTCACTATAACGAAACAATGAACAAAAAATTAAGGATAACCATTACAATAATTTTAATAGTTTTTCTTACTGGGTTAGTACTCTATCCAAAATATAAACCCTTCCTTCTCAATAAAATGAAAGGTGGCTCTAAAAGCCAGGCACCTTTAAGACAGGCGCAGCAGAAGTTGAATGTTACAGGTTATCTTATAGTTCCTGAAGAGATGAGCGAATTGATCAATTCAACCGGAACTCTCCGTCCTGATGAAGAAGTGGATCTCTCATTCGAAACTTCAGGTAAAATTGTTGAAATCAAATTTACTGAAGGGGCTCATGTAAAAAAAGGGGCTCTCCTGGCAAAAATCAATGATAAACCATTACAGGCTCAACTTGAAAAGTTAAAGGTTCAGTTGAAGATGGCGGAGGCAAAACAATTCAGACAAAAAACCCTCCTTGTCAGAGATGCTATAAGCCAGGAAAGTTATGATCAGATTGAAACTGATGTTCAGTCACTTAAGGCTGACATTAATCTAATTAGAGCACGCATATCCGAAACTGAACTCCGGGCACCTTTTGACGGAGTAATTGGCCTGAGATATCTTAGCGAGGGTAGTTATGCAACTTCCGCTACTAAAATTGTAAAACTTATAAAAAACAGTCCTATCAAGATTGAGTTCTCAATTTCTGAAAAATATACATCAGAAATAAAAATTGGCTATCCAATAACATTTAAGGTTGATGGAATAAATCAGATATTTAATGCCTCAATCTATGCTGTTGACCCCAAAATTGACATAAATACAAGAACAATTGTTCTTCGTGCCATATACCCTAATGTTAATGAGGAACTTAAATCAGGTAGATATGCTGGTATTTCATTGGAATTATCGCGAAAAGAAAATGCAATCGCAATTCCAACGGAAGCTGTTATACCTGAAATGGATGGAGAGAAAGTATTTATTTACAGGCAGGGGAAAGCACAGCCGGTGAAAATAGAAATTGGATTAAGGACTGAATCAAAGATACAGATTACAAGCGGTCTTAAATTTGGTGATACTTTGCTTGTAACAGGTATTATGCAGTTAAGGCCAAACCTTCCGGTTGTGCTGGACACAGTAATAGTCAATAAATAATCGGTTATTTTAAAATGAGTCTATCATCCGTAAGTATTAACAGGCCGGTATTAGCAACAGTCTTTGCTATTGTAATTCTGCTTTTTGGGGTTGTAGGGGTAACATTCTTAGGGATCCGCGAATTTCCCAGTGTTGATCCTCCAATTATCAATGTGAGTACCTCCTATCCCGGTGCCAATTCAGATGTAATTGAGACACAAATAACTGAACCGCTTGAACAATCTATTAATGGAATTCCTGGAATTCGTTCATTGACAAGTGTTAGCCGCCAGGGAGGCAGTGATATTACTGTTGAATTTGAGCTTTCAGTAGATATGGAGACAGCTGCCAATGATACCAGGGATAAAGTTTCCCAGGCTATGAGAATGCTGCCTCGTGACTGTGATCCTCCTGTAGTAGCAAAAGCCGATGCAGATGCAAACCCAATAATATTCATTACCATCGAAAGTGATAAAAGGTCACTCCTTGAGCTTTCAGAGATAGCCGAACTAACATTTAAAGAACAGTTACAGACAATTTCCGGAGTAAGTGCAGTGAATATATTCGGACAAAAGCGCTATGCAATGAGACTCTGGCTAGATCCTGTTAAACTTGCAGGATATCAAATGACACCTCTTGATGTTAGAAATGCTATTACCCGTGAGAATGTGGAACTACCCTCAGGTAGTATTGAAGGAAACACTACACAATTGACAATCAGAACACTCGGCCTTATGTCGACTCCAAAAGAGTTCGATGACCTCATAATTAAACAATCTGGAGACCTGATTGTACGCTTTAAAGATATTGGAAGAGCTGAACTGGGACCGGAAGATATAAGAGGCATTCTAAAGAGGGACGGAGTTCCAATGGTAGGTGATGCTATTATTCCTCAACCAGGTTCAAATCATATAGATATCGTTGATGAAGTTTATCGCAGACTTGATTATATTAAAAAAGATCTGCCCGAAGATGTAAAAGTTAAAATCGGTTACGATAATACCCGTTACATTAGAAGTTCAATAAAAGAAGTACAGGATACAATTTATATTGCATTTGCCCTTGTCGTTATAATTATCTATTTCTTTTTAAGAAGCTGGAGGGCAACACTTATCCCTATTCTTGTTATTCCAGTTTCCCTTATTGGTTCATTCTTCATAATGTATCTTGCAGGATTTACAATTAACGTCCTTACTCTCCTGGCAATTGTTCTCGCAATTGGAATTGTAGTAGATGATGCGATTGTTGTAATGGAGAATATATATGTAAAAGTTGAGAACGGATTACCTCCTGTTAAGGCGGGTCTTGAAGGATCCAAAGAGATTTATTTTGCAATTATCTCCACAACAATTACTCTTATTTCAGTTTTTTTCCCTATTGTATTCCTCCAGGGCATAACAGGAAGATTATTCAGAGAATTTGCCATTGTGATGGCCGGTGCAGTCGGCATATCTGCATTCCTTGCATTATCACTTACACCAATGGTCTCAACAAAGTTGCTTAAACGTGAAAGTAAACATAGCTGGTTTTTCAGGAAAACAGAAAAATTCTTTAATAATCTTAATGAGGGATACCGGCGAATGCTTGAGAATTTTCTAAAACGCAGAAATCTTACTTTTCTCATTCTTATTGCATCTTTCGGGCTGATAATTCTTTTATGGAAATCAATTCCGGCTGAGATGGCTCCTCTCGAAGATAGATCCCAGGTTTCTGTAAGCACCTCAGTACAGGAAGGAGCTACATACGAGTTTTTACTTGATTATATTGACGATGTTGCCAAAACTGTCAATGATCTTGTTCCTGAACGTGATGGAGTTATTTCTATGCTCAGACATGGGGGAGGAAATGTTAGAATTTCACTGGTCAATCCCAAAGAGAGAAAACGTTCTCAACAGGAAATTGCAGATCAAATGAGCTCTGTGTTAAGGAAAAAAACCAAGGCAAGAGCTATGGTAATGCAACAATCAACCTTTGGAGGCAGACGAGCAGGGATGCCAGTTCAATATGTGCTTCAGGCCACAAGCATTGAAAAACTCAGAGATATCCTCCCTGTTTTTATGGCTAAAGTAATGGATAATCCAATTTTCGTAATGGCTGACGTGAACCTTAAATTCACCAAACCTGAACTAAGAATTCATATAGACAGGGAAAAAGCCAGTGTCCTTGGTGTATCTACACAAAATATTGGTCAGACATTGCAACTTGCACTAAGTGGTCAAAGGTTCGGATACTTTTTCATGAATGGAAAACAATATCAGATATTAGGGGATCTTGCCAGAGGTGATCGCAATAAACCGTTGGATCTGAAATCATTATATGTTAGAAATAATTATGGTGATATGATCCAGTTCGATAACCTTGTAACACTTTCCGAAGAGACCGCACCTCCTCAACTTTTCAGGTATAACAGGTTCGTAGCTGCAACTGTTTCGGCAGGTCTTGCCAAGGGTAAAACTATAAGCCAGGGATTGGACGAAATGGATAAAATTGCTAAAGAAGTACTTGATGAATCATTCCGAACAGCTTTAGCAGGTGACTCAAAAGATTTCAAAGAAAGCTCTTCCAGCCTTATGTTTGCATTTGCACTTGCTCTTATTCTCATTTTTCTTGTTCTAGCTGCCCAGTTTGAAAGCTTTAAAGATCCTTTTATTGTTATGATGACAGTCCCGCTGGCTCTGACTGGTGCTTTGATCTTTATGTGGTATTTCGATATCACAATGAATATCTTCAGCCAGATCGGATTGATTATGCTCATTGGTCTTGTAACTAAAAATGGAATCTTGATTGTTGAGTTTGCTAACCAGAGGAAGAGTGCAGGTATGTCAAAAATGGATTCGATTAAATATGCAGCATCAGCCCGTCTAAGGCCAATTCTGATGACAAGCCTTGCAACAATTCTTGGTATTTCCCCCTTAGCATTGGGATTGGGAGAAGGTGCCCAAAGCCGTGTATCTATGGGTATTGCAGTTGTCGGAGGTATGCTTTTTGCTACATTGCTTACACTATTTGTAGTACCGGCTATCTATTCATTTATTTCAAGCGAAACAAAAAAATCTGAAGATGAAAATCAGGCTCAGTTATCTTAGTGTACTGGCTATCATTTTATTGCCACCTTTAAATGGGCAAGGTGTATACGAACTTAAAGACTGTATCTCAAAAGGGTTGGAGAGAAACTTTTCAATATTAATCGCCAAGAACAATGAGACCATCTCTAAAAATAATTACACCCTTGGAAATGCTGGTTTCTTACCTTCAATCGACGTAAACGGTCGCCAGAGCGGAACATTAAATAACACAACTCAGAATATAAGAGCCGGGGGAAAGACCATAGATAATGGTGTATTTAATACATCTACCAGCGGAGCAGTAAATCATGGAATGACTCTTTTTAACGGATTCAATGCAATTACAACATATAAAAAACTTGATGAGCTTAAACAGGTTGGTGAATTAAATACACAAATGTCAATTGAAAACTTCATTGCTAATATTGTTTCATACTATTTTAATTATATTCTGCAGGTTCAACTTATGAATAATCTGAAATATGCAGTAACCCTCTCTAAGGAGAGGCTCCGAATTGATGAAGAACGCTATTATCTGGGTGCCAGTTCAAAGCTTCAGGTTTTACAGTCTCGTGTTTATCTTAATTCCGACAGCTCAAACCTTTCCAGACAATTAGAAGTTGTCAGATCTGCACAGATTAAGATTAATGAAATGATGGCTCTTGATAATCTGGGAGATGAGTTCAAATCAAAGGACACCTCGATTACTGTAAATCCCGGTCTTATTTTTGAAAAGCTTCTTGAGGAAACACTAATTGGTAATACAAGCCTGCTTATTGCCTCAAAAAACAAAATAATATCAGAGTATGATTACAAACTTATAGTTTCACGGTCATATCCATATCTGAATTTCACAGGTGGGTATAGTTATAATCTAAATACCTATTCAATAAACACTAACAGCAGTCAGATTACCAATGGTATGAATTATGGTCTTACACTTGGAGTAAACCTTTTCGATGGAAACAACCAAAGGAGAAGTATCCATAATTCCGCTATCGAAAGAGAAAGCAAGGATCTCAGGTACCGTGAAATTGAACAAGGTGTTAAGGCTGACCTGCTGACCATCTATAGCGCTTATAGTAATAACCTGAGGCTTATATCACTTGAAGAACAAAATTTTCAGACTGCATCAGAGAACCTTGATATTGCACTTGAGAGATATAAACTCGGAAGCCTTTCAGGAATAGATCTGCGCGAAGTACAAAAGAGCCTCCTTGATGCTAATGAAAGAGTAATATCAGCTCATTATCAAACAAAACTTGCCGAAGTGTCCCTTATGCTGATTTCAGGAAGGATTATGAATTATTATTAATATCATTTGATATTAATCTCTTAAATTTGTTCCTTAATTTTTCCGTATGCAGAAAAAAACAGAACTTATAACCAATAAAGATGGTAGTATCTTTCATCTGAATCTGTTACCAGGTGATATTTCTGATAAAATATTTATTGTTGGTGATCCAGGCCGTGTTGAAATGCTGTCTGCATTTTTAAAAGATATCAGGGTCAGAAAGGAGAACAGGGAGTTCCGTACTGTAACCGGTACATTCGAGGAACATGAAATTACAATAATATCATCCGGGATAGGAACAGATAATATCGATATTCTTGTTAATGAACTGGATGCTCTCGTAAACATTGATCTTGAAACTGGTCTATGCAAGGAAGAACCTGTTTCATTGACTCTTGTCAGACTCGGTACTTCAGGCGGTTTAAGAAGTGATGTCCCTGCAGGGTCATGTGTATTAACCGAAACAGCCATTGGGTTTGACGGACTTCTGCATTTTTATGAAGGGTATGATTGGTTACTTGACACTAATCTTTCTGATACTCTGGTTGAATATCTCGAATGGCCTGACGCACTCTCCTACCCTTACGCTGTAAATGCCAATAAGGAATTAATTGAATTATTTTATTCTGAAAAATTTATAAAAGGAATAACTATTTCGGCTCCGGGGTTTTATGCACCCCAGGGAAGAAGACTCAGACTAGAACCTTTTGATAATGAAATAAATAACAAGCTAGCTCATTTCTCCTTCAGGGGAAGAACTATAAGTAATTATGAAATGGAAAGCTCTGCTATTTATGGATTGGCGGGATTACTCGGACATAAAGCTCTGACAATCTGTGTTGTGATTGGAAACAGAGTAACAGGTGAATTTGTGACTGATTATAAACCATTAATCAAAGATCTGGCTATCAAAGCTTTTCATTTAATCTGATAATTATACCGACATCTGTAAAAAAATATTATTTTGTTATATTTGTAACCTAAACAGTCAAAAAATCAAAATATGTCTGAAACAAACGATACTAAAAACATCAGGGAAGATGAACTAGATCTGATAGATTTGTTTAAAAGAATGGGAAGATCAATAAACAAGATGGCTAAAAGTCTTGGGAAAGGATTTTTAATAACAAGTGTTTTTATTATTCGAAGATGGCTGCCATTGGGATTTAGCATCGTTCTGGGAGTTGGAATATCCTTCCTTTTTAAATTTGCATCCGAATCATCTTATACTTCTGACCTTGTTTTGAAAACGAATGCTGTTACCCCAGCCGATATGATATCTTATTTAAACAGACTTCATACATATTGTGATGAAGAAAATACCAACGCACTCTCTCAAGCACTCTCTTTAGATCCCAAACAATTAACAAATGTTTTTGATATAAGTGCTTTTTGGATTATAGATAAAGGAAAAGATAATGTTCCCGACCATGTAGATTATAATAATAATCATGATATTTATGACACTTTAAATGTCCGGATGCATGATCGGCTTGATATCCGGGTACGGATTAAAGAACCTCAGGAACTTTCAACCTTTAAGAATGGAATAATAAAGTTCATTTATTCTGATTCTTTATTTCAACAACTGAACAGAGTGAGATTGAGGCAGAACCAGGAATTACTTTCACGTTTAAATAATGATATCCTGCAACTTGACAGCCTTCAAAAGGTAAAATATTTTGAAGAAACCAGGAGCAGAAAATCAGAGAATGGAGGACAGATGATATTTCTGCAGGAACAGAAGACTCAACTTGTTTATTCTGATACATATACCCTTTATGCCCGAAAGCAAGTTTTAGAAGCAGATAGGGATCTGTACAAGGATATTGTTACAATTCTGAGTGAGTTTACCATTCCGGCAAGAAGGGATAATGGAGGAATGTACTACGCAAAATTAGTAGTCCCTCTGATGTTCGTTTTTACATTACTTCTGTTAATAATTATGGCGAACCGGAAGAAGCTTGAAGAAGTATTTAGAAAGTATTAAAAAAAAAGGGAGCATGAAGCCCCCTTTTTTTTTAGATGGAATATCCTACTCTATTCTGTAAGGATTTTTCAGGTGTATAAGCAGAAATGAAAATAACGTAAAGAATGTTATTCCTGCAAGGCGGTTAAGTATTGTCTCAAAAAAGAAAAATCCCATCATCATAAAAATAAATAATCCATATATCAAATTCCTGTCTGATATTGAGATGAAGATCATATAACCAAGGATACTTATAAAAAGTATGAGACCTATTATACCATTTTCAAGCAAAATCTCAAAATATTGATTATGTGCATTAAGATTATCATAATACCCTTCAACATATCCTCGTTTTACAAATTCTTTTTTTAATTCTTTTGAAGCATCACCTGTACCAACACCAAGCAGGAGATTATGCTCAATTACTCCGAATGCTGATTTCCAGATCATATTTCTTACATCTTTTTTAAAAGCTACATCTATACTATCAGCTGAGATTCCTTTAAAGTCATAACTGATTCTTTCATTTGTTTTAGCTATCAAAATTAATACAAGACACAAACCTGACAGGGATGAAATAATTAACCATTTTGAAAATTTATGATAAAATTTATAGAAAAAATAACATGGAAAAATAATAATTGCAGCAAGTAATCCTGCCCTTGATGATAATAAATAGAGTACTAATAATAAAACCAAAACCAGTATAAGCCACGTGGCTCTCTTAAAAAGAGAAATCGATTTGGCAAACAACGCTTCAAAAGAAATTAATATGGATAAAACTATATACATTGAAAGATATGAGGGATGAACAGGATTTGAAAAACGTGAACCAAGAAAAAAATTTTCATAATCAAAGTCTGCCGGATGGGGATTGAATATCCATCTTCCCTCCTGGTATAAAAGTGAATTATTAAAAGCCTGTACAAAACAATAAATTATAAATAAAAATGTAGCAATTGTAAACAGCCTTATTAATAAATTAATGTGCTTAAAAATTTTCTCACCAGGATAAAACAAGACCAAAGGAAAAAGCAGAAAGGATAATCTTTTAAAAATCCTTTCAAAACCTGAGTCAATTGAATGCGAAAACAATAACCCTGCAATCTGCCATAAGTAAAACCCAATGAATAATAGAAAAAGGATTGCAACTTTGTTTCCCGAAAACATTTCCTTTTTAAATTTGAAATCATTCTCCACTAACCAGAATACGCCCCATAAAATCATAAATGGTGGCAAAAAATACACATTAACAGGCAAAAGAATAATCACTGTAATACCGGCAAAAAATGTCAGATACCCACCATAACCGATACTCTTCAAACTATTGTTCAACATATTTAAAACTTCTCGAGGATCAATTTACATATAGTTTCAATCTGATCCTCAGTTATTTCAGGGTAGATTGGTAAAGATATTATTTCCTTTGTCAATTTAGAAGCCACCGGAAAATCATCAGAAACAAGCTTCATATATTTATATGCTTCAATAAATGGCAGAGGTGTAGGATAATGTATCCCAAATGAGATGTCGTTCTTTTCTAAAAGCTCAATCAGACTTATTCTGTTAAAACATCTCAGAACAAATAAGTGATAAACGTGTTTTTTTTCTATGTCAACTTCGGGGAGTACCAATTTGTTGCTATCATATAATCTAGATCTGTAATAATGAGCTGCAGCTGAACGATTCTGGTTCCATTTGTCAAGATATTTTAACTTTACATTAAGAACAGATGCTTGTATCGTATCTAACCTGCTATTCCTCCCGATTACCTTATGTGAATGTTTAATAAAGAGTTGGCCATGATTAGAGATCATTCTGGCATTTTCAGCCAGGTTCGCATCACTAGTGACTATTGCTCCTCCATCACCAAAAGCACCTAAATTCTTGCTCGGGAAAAAACTGAATGCAGCAGCAATCCCGAAAGTTCCTACTTTTTGTCCCTGATATTCTGCGCCATGTGCCTGGGCACAATCCTCAATAACAAATAATTTGTGTTTTTCCGCTATCAACATTATCTGCTTAATGTCAGCTGGATAACCATATAAATGTACTGGTATGATTGCTCTGGTCCTTGGTGTTATCTTATTCTCAATCTGACTTACATCTATTGTAAAGTTATTCAGATTAATATCAACAAAAACAGGTTCAGCACCAACATTATTAACACACTCCGAAGTAGCAATCCATGAAAGTGCAGGAACAATGACTTCATCACCTTGTCCGATCTTAAGTGATTTCAATATTATTTCAAGTGCATCAGTGCCATTCCCACAACCAATACAGTATCCTGCAGAATGATATCTGGCAAAAGCGTGTTCAAAATCTGAAACAGCTTTTCCCTTTATAAAATTACCTTCATTAATACAATTACTAATTGCTTTATCTATCTCACTTTTAATACTCTGGTATTGAGCATTTAAATCTACAAAAGGTATCATTATTCTTCCTTTAAATATTCGTTATCCAGCCTTCATGTATAATGTTTACCAATAAATACAATGTAGCCGCTCAAAATAGAATCTTCATATTTCAAACTTTCACTTTGTCGGCAGCATTATAGATTCTATCAATTATCTCAACTGTTTTTAATCCCTCAAACCCATTTGTTCCAATTATTCCATTATTTATCAATACTTCCATAATGTTCTCATATACTTTATCATGATTAGACATTGATCCTTTATAATGACCATAGTTGTTTGGAGGATTTCCTAATGGCAAATTTGCAATCTGATAATCTTTAATATTCTGATATTCCAATTCGTTCAAATATTGACCTCCTATTTTTACTGTCCCCTGCTCCCCGAATATTGTTAGAGATCCTTCCATATTCTTTTCAAAACTGTTAACTGTATAATTTATTGTACCAATAATACCGCTAAAAAACTCTACAATAATAACACCTGTATCTTCAAAATCAATCATCTCATTATGAATATAATTTCTGGTTTTTGCCTGAACATTTTTAATATCGCCGAAAAACCAGTAAAGTAGATCTATAAAATGGCTGAACTGGGTATACAAGGTACCACCATCCAGGTTTTTTGTACCTTTCCATTGAGATTCATTATAGTAATCTGAATTCCTGTTCCAGAAACAACTCATCTGAATACTCAGAATCCTGCCAAGTCTTTTTTCATCAATAGCAGTTTTAATTGCCTGAACCGGAGGATTATATCTGTTCTGCTTCACTACAAAGAGTCTTTTGTTTGCTTTTTCAGCCTCTTTTATCATTTCCCCACAATCATAAACACTTATTGCCATTGGCTTTTCACATAATACATGACATCCATTCTGAAATGCTTTAATAGAGTGTTCAGCATGTAGCCCATTTGGAGTACAAACTGATACAACATCAATCTCCTTTTCATTTCTTAATAAATCGTGAATATCAAAATAAACTGATGAACCATATTTTTCACCCAAATTCTGTGCTCTTGATTCCACTATATCACATACGGCTTCCAGGTGAGCTATTCTATTTATTTGTTCTGCATGTCTTTCTGCTATCCTACCGCATCCGATTATGGCAAATTTTAACTTTTTCATCATGTTTTGTTTAATATATCACTAATCTTCAGATATTTAAATGAATACTATTTAAGAATCCAAATTAAATGCATTGAGTTTAGATAAAATATCTTATAGATTTAGTTTTTATTAATAATTCCATTTCAATAATATTTTAAACGGGAAGATAGTAATAGCATCAAGTCCTGATGCTACATCGGCACAATGGCTTACATTATGGTAACCTGCAAATGTCTTCTCGAATTCTTCAAATTTGTTCCCAGGAATAAACCATCCTGATTCAAGGACTTTGCTGAATGCAAGTTTAAAGTCTTCAATATATGGCTGGTTTACTTTAAACAAATTCTCGTATTCAATCATACTTTTCAAAAATATAATCCTCCTCACTGAAGTTTTCTGATGCAAGAACCATAAGAATAGCATCACGTGAAAAATCGAACATAATATGCCAATCTTCCGGCATAAGTACTATACAAACCGATGGCTTTTTCAGGTGAAATACTTGTTTATTATGACCGTCATTGCAACTTATCCTGCACTCTCCCTGAATGCATACCGCAGCCTGAATTGTTTTGTGATGCCTATGACCTCCTCTCACTGAATCATCGACGCCGTAAATATAAAAAACTCTCTTTATATTAAATGGAAGTACATTTTCAATTACAGTAAGATTTCCTCGTTTATCGGTATGCGTTTCCAGATCAATATGGTATGCCATTTTAAATAAATTTAATAATGTTATAACCCGACATTTTTTTAAAACCGATCTTTAACAGATTTTTAAAATTATCTGCCTTGAATTTAGTAAAACCTCTATTATATCCCTGAAATGATTTTCGGAGCATATCTTCAATCTTCGAAACCTTACACAGATAGGGCAGATAAAAGATCTTTACAACTTTTGATGGAGTTAAGTACCATCCAATGTCAACCTTTCTCTCGTCCAGAAATTTAACATATTGAAAATGGAAAAATACAACATCAAACTTAAGCTTATTCATTCTTCGTGTTACTGATATCAACTTTCCATCCTGGTTGAAAATATATTGTCCCAAATTCCAGGGAGCAACTCCTCCGCCCTGATGGTTAAGGATATGTACATTATCATACAAAACAGGCCATTCATCAAGATACTTCTGGTCACCGAACCTGCCGTTTTCATATCTTGCATAGCACCAGTCGATACATTGTAATCTCCATTTATCTAACACTCTCAGACTTTGCATCTCGTTTGTAAATGTAACAAACTGAACACAAAACCTTCCACCACGCTTTGCTTCATATAATCCTGGAAGAAAAGAAAAACGATGCTCGGTAATAAGTACTGTCTTATCATTTAAATTCATTTCATCAACTAAAACAGCAGGGTCAGAATAGAACAGCAGATCCGAATCAACATATGTGCAGTGTGGTAAAGAGAACCGGTCAATCGCATATGAAATAGTTGAAGGAGTACATGTCCAGCAATATTCCGCCTTAGATCTGGTCTTTTTAACCTCTTTCAATTCTTCTGTTTCAAAATTTTGAAGAGATATCGTAGTTACGCAAGCTAATTTAAGATCATTAAGAATCTCAAATGTAAGGTCATCAAATGCAAAAATATAAAGATGAAAATTCCCAGAATTAGCTTTAAGGGATTCATACATAGCTAATCCCCTGCTCAGGTAAAACGAATCAAATAGAGTACAATAGTATTTCAATTCTTAAGCTTAAACATGTAAATCCCCAGGAAACTTCAATTTCGACTACCCGTACAAATGCGAATGGGTATCGGAATATATTATTTCATCTTCTCTTCGGCAGGTGAAATCCTGCCACAATATTATAAATAAGTTTTTGCTATTATGTTATTTATTAATGATTATGATCTTCAGATAATAAAAATTAAATACATTTAAATCAGGAAATAATCCTGAATAAAAATCCTTTGAACACAGATGGTATATTTGCTTTATCCAGTGCTTCAAACTCTGTAATAAGGCTGTAATGAGAACTCATAAATTCTATAAATTTTAATTCGTTGAAAAACCAGCATGGATAGCTTCCTTTATATATTTTTGGATTTACCTTTTGTACAGTAATCCTATCCTTCCCTTTGACAAAGGGTGTTCTGTCAAGAATAACGTAATCACATTTAATATTGTTAACTTTCTCTAAAAGTAAATAGGGGTATTCGAGATATTGTAAAACACTTGATAACAAAATTACATCAATTTTAAATGCCTTAAGACAATCATCAATAGAGTAATAAAAATGCAGATTTTTATTTTCTATACTCTCCAAACCTACCTCGACAAAATCTGGCTGTTCAACTATACACCAGTTCACATCATTAAGAGAATCCAGGAATAGTTTGTTCTGAAAATATGTGGAACCCAATGAACCTCCGAAATCCAGAACATTAATTTTACCATTGTTTTGAGCAGCTATCCACATTAACCCTGATAAGAGCGGATAAGAATATTGAACTTTATCAAATAAATGGGAATCCCTTTCATATGCAGCTTTACCTTCCTTAACCATCATGGCTGATGACTTCACTTTGTTAAGGATTAATAATGAATTATACCCTGTACACTTCTTTTTTGCATCTTCCCAATTAGCATAATCACCATGCCAACCATAGAACAATCCTGAAAAAAACCTAATAAAAATTGGCGGTATAAAATCGTATAACAGTTTCTTATTCATTCGCCAGAAATTTTGAAGCATCCTTAACCTCCGATTTACATTTTACTGACATACCTGTTAAAACACCTATGAAATCAATCTTTTAACCAAGTACTTAATAAATATATAAATCCTTTGAGTTACAGTACCACATAAATAAAAACCTAATATCCTAACATTTGTTTCCTGATTTGCAAAATCATCCCTGCAACTTTGTTAACTAAGGAAGTGCGATATTCAGAATGTTTCCTGTTCGGAGCAGCCATTATTGTATCGAACTCACTCCTTGATAGCTCAAGCCTGTTGAGAACGAAATCAATATCTGAAAGGATTGATTTTTCATCATAAAGAGGAAGAGAAAGAGACTTGATTGCTTCATCTCTTGTAATTTGACCCGAAACGATCATACTTGACAGATGAGATTTACGTTTATCAATACTAAATTTTTCAGGGAGATAGTAAACCTGCAAAAACTTGGTTAGGATTGACTCACAATGTTTACATCCATAGTCTTTAAACCCGCATGATTCTTCAAGCTCTTTCAGAGCATTTTTTGCATTAAAGTCAATATAATCCAGTGGTTTCAGTGAATGTATACGATGGAATAATCCGTATTTAATCCGTTTATCCAGGATTGAAAACAACTTTAATTTACCATCAAAAGGGATTCGACCGAATTTCTTATGGATATCACGAATATGAACTCTGTCAGTATAATCCATCCCTGACTGGGTTATGGATTCAAGTGCAAAATTAAAACCTGACAGGAAATATCTGATTTTATATTTAACAGCGACTCTGTACAGGATCGAGAAAAGAATACTATCCTGAAGAAGGGCAATATCTGGCACACCAGCCAGAATAAAAGACCTCACAAGATCATTGAATTGATTCTGATCCGGCTTTTCAATTATAAGATCAAAATCATAGGTATCACTGATCTTTTTAATATTTTCGGTTGACACGGGTGCATCAAATCCATCGTCAATATGTAATAATAAAACTCTTAATCCGTATTTATGTCCAAGATAAGCTGTATATGCAGAATCAAGCCCTCCTGAAATACCCATCATGCAATCATATTGCCTGTCAATACAGTCATGCTTAATATTATTGATCATAATATCAAGTCTTTTCTTACCCTCCTCATTAGGGAAATAAACCAGATTCCTGGCTTTCAGTGAATCATTACAATAATTACAGGTTCCATCACTTTCAAATTTGATTGACGGGTCATTCAAATTATCCATTACACATCTGGAGCAAACCTTTATTTCGATATTATCTGTTTTCATAAATTTCAAGAATAATTACATTCTGTTTCAGGCAGTACCTGTAAAGTCACTTTTTTATTTCCTTAATCAGAATTTCAGATATCTCGTTGCACCTGTTTGCAACAGTATGATACTTAAGAGTTTTATTCTGGCCATTTTGAGCTATTCTCTTTCTATCAGCTGTATTTTCTAAAAGCCATTTTACTTTCCTGATGCAATCTTCTGGATTATCATATACAACCACTTCATTGTCTTTATCAAAAAGGTCACCAATATTCTTTTTGTTATCAGTCAATAGACAGCTGCCAACACCAGTAACCTCAAAGAGTCTCATATTACCGGCATAATTTCCTGCAACTCCTATATGCATATTCAGTACTATCTCTGATCTGCTGAAAAGTTTGTACATATCTATCCCATAAAAAGGAGGATGGCAAGATTTAAGCAATGCGTCTGAATAGTTATCTATTCTGTTTTTTCCATGATCAAATATTGAAATCTTATCTGCAACCTTTTCTAAACTGAGTTTACGTAACAGACAGTACACAAGGTAAATCGATTGCTTGGCTTTTATACGCAATTGTTTGTCAAGGTTTACATATAGAGCAATATCAATATTTTCCTTTAGCAGAGCTTCAATTAATTTTATTCTTTCGTCATGAAACTTGCCGCCGGGAATCAATGATCCGGAAAAGACAAAATCATTTTTTGGTAAGTTACTGTTATCTGTCAGCCCGGAAATCAGATGATCATCAAATCCATGATAAACACAATAAGAGCGTAATCCATTATTCTCCAATTCACTTTTCAAACCAGGGGTACAAGTAATAATAAAGTCTATTGCTTTTAAGGTTTCCAGAATTTTAGAACCGTAAGGAGAACAATGGTACCCTACTATTAACCTAACCGATGTAATATTGCTTCGTACTACATTTAACCAACTACGGTCAACATAATTTAAATTATCAACCCAAAGAATCTCAGGTTTAAATGAATTCACCTGTTGATAAATAAGACCCATACTATGATCACTTATGTGACCATATTCCTTTTGCCATTTAGCCTGCAGAATATCATCATTTGCAATAATACACTTTGCGTCAAAACCGAGTTTTTTAAAACCTCTGATGTATGATCCTACAAATTCAGTTGTTTTCTCTAACAATAATTCATAATGCTCATTATATGATAAGTGCTTAATATTATTATGCTTTTCATAAAATGATTCCAGGGCACCTGTGTACATTGAACTAATAAAAAATATTTTTAAGCTCATTACTGTCAGAAACTATAAAAGAGTAGTAACTATTTTTAATTTGATTTAACTGATAATTCAAACCTTGCGATAATTGTTACCATAATGGATATAACCACCATATAGCATACAACTTCAATTGCGACATATAATTTTAAAAAATCGATGAAGTTCATGTCTTTAAAGAAAAACAGGGAGATAATAGCCAAGAAATAGAAAAACTGCCAGATGCTATAAGTCTTGATTTTTTTCATGGTTACAAAAACTGTGCTAAAAGAAGAGACAATGAAGTTCATTGCAAAAGACCAGACCATTATTCTAGAGATCTTACCTGATGTTTCCCAGGAATCTCCAAAGATAAAGCTGAACAAGTATTCACCAAAGAGAACAATCACAATTATTTCAATAATCGCTATCATAATTACTATTGTCAGTACTGGTTTAATCTCATTCAAAAAACTTTCTCTCTTTTGATACTTCTCCGATACTTTCTGGAGTAAAACGCTTGAAAAGGATGAAGCCACAAGGGCTAAGGGAATGGAAAGCAGAAGTTTGGAAAGGTCAAAAAAACCAGCAGCTTCAGATGAAAAGAATTTATTTATGAAAATCGGAGGAATAAAATAACTACAGGAACTCATTAATGCAGGAACAAGATTATACTTTGGAAATTCAGAGTACTTCCTGAATACATACTTTATTTTACTTAAGCTGATTATTTTAAAGCTTAAGTTGCTCTTATAAGTCTGAATAGATACTATTGCAAGATTTGCAATTTGCCCGATTAAATCACTATATATCAATCCATTAAATACTTTTCCCAGAGCCAGACTTACCTGGGCAACCCCTTCGGAGCCTCTGCGGACCAGCTTATTTGCTGAAACAGAATAGTATTTCTTTTTTCGTATGAGCCAGAAATTTAAACACTGATAGCTATTAAAAAGAAAGGCCCCGACAGGAATCAGGTATAATACCGGAACGGAGAAATTCTTAGGTAGATTAAGAAATAAAATGATTTCTTCTCCGAAAATACTTACAATCAAAAACAACAGCAGATTAATAATGAAATTAAAAAAAAGAGAAAGAGCTATCAGGTTTACAGATTGCTTATCAGTTTTAGGTATTACAATAGCATCATCGAACCTTAATGAAGAAACAACTGTAATTATCCCTATCATGCTAAGATAAACAGCAAATGTACCAAACTCCTCAGCTGAAAAGAGTCTCCGTATCAGGGGTTGGAGAAGAATTGATACCAGTTGTGCCAACACAGTACCTGTTATAAGTACTGATGCACTCCTGAGAAGTTCTGATCTAAGCAGATTTTGTGGAAAATACTTCACAATGAAAAGTGGAAGAGTGGAAGGTTAAAGGAGACAGGATAAATCAGGCCATTCTGGTATTATTCCTTTTTAAAAGGAACTCTTCTGTCAACCTGTTTTGTTATCATATAGAAAAAGATAAGAGTCAGTATAAAAAGAGGGATTTGCAGAATCTTTATTTCCCTGTAAAATATAATTAATACTATTATAAACAAGTTAATAAGCAAAAGGATAAGATTCACTTTTGAATGTGAAAAGCCAGCTTGCACGAATCTCTGGTAAACATGTTTCCGATGAGCTTTACTCAGCTTTTCCCCGTTCCTCCATCTCCTGAATAGTGTAAGAGTTGCATCAAACCAAAATGGAGATGTTAACATTATCCAGTTAAGAATTGAGAATTCAAAAGTATTGTGAAAATAGATTCCCATGACAACCAGGATGAATCCAAGTTGAGTGCTCCCCACATCACCCAAAAATATTTTTGCTTTTGGCCAGTTCCAGCACAGAAATCCAGTTACACAAATTATCAACAGGATATTAATCACGTTCCATGACATCACAAATAACACCGCACTGATAAAAATAGCTTCAACAGAGGCGAATCCGTCAACTCCATCCATGAAATTGAAAAGATTGATAAACCATACCATACCGACAATTGCCACTGGATAGACAAAGTAGTTATATTTAAAATGGATTTCAGGTAAAACCAAAGGACGCAGGCCCTCAAGAAAATAAAAAGCCAGTATAGCAGTAAGGAATTGGACAATAAGTCTTATAGAGGGTTTCATTCCCCTGATATCATCTACCAGGCTAATAACAGCCAGCAAAATCCCACTTAGCAAAGCAAAATAGAGATTTCGTTCGATAATCCCTGAAAAAAAGAGTATTGAAATACCAACATACCATGTAAATACAACAGCTATTCCTCCACCTTTTGGAGTAGGCATATCATGTAAACTTCTCTCATTCGGAATAACCATCATTTCATTCCGGATAGCAAATTGCCTGATCAGAAAGGTCAGAATATATGAGACCAATCCCAGTGTGGTGAAAACAATCAGAAGTAAACCTATTTTCAAACTCTCTCTATTTTTGTAATGGGTTCTAATTGCACTATAAGGAAGCCTTACTCTTTTTCCTGGAATCCAAATAGGAGGATATCATCTTTGTTAATCCCTCTTCAGTTGTAAAAGGGGGATTATAATTCAGGATTTTTTTTGTTTTTTTATTATCAAGGTAAAAGGAACCGTACAATCTATCAAAGATGGTTGGTATAATAGCGATCCCCAACTTAACAACAGGGGCCGGAAATTTAAACATTACTATTTTTCGATGCATATAATGTGAGACATAAGTTACTAAACTTGTTGTAGTAAGCGGAGTATCATCCATTACTATAAAAATACCGGAAGTCCTGACTTCAATTATCCTGTCAATGAACCCAACCAGATTTTCAATATATGTATAGTGCCGGTTATTATTTACTGAACTAAAAGGCAAAATGGGTAAAATTTCAACAAGTCTAATTATTCTAAGCATATTGGCTCTTACTCCTGCTCCGTAAACAATAGGTGTTCTGATTATAGATACAATAAAATCATGGTCATTCAGTTTTTGCAGGCCAATCTCTGCTTCATATTTACTCTTCCCATAAGCATCTTCAGGATTACATTCAGACTCTTCATTCCAAGGATCTGAACCGGCATGAAACTGTCCGAAGACCTTAATTGTGCTTAAAAAAATGAATTGCCGCACACCGGCTCTTTTGGCATACTGTGCTACATTTAAGCAAAGATCTCTGTTTACTTTGAAGTATTCATTACCATTGCCTCTTTTAGATTGATGGACAATAGCAGCCAAATGTAAAACAACATCAAATCGATCGAAATTGATATGTTCAGGAGAAACTTCCTTTAATGAAATTTCGCTAATATCCTTGTTTTTTGATATTCTTATGAAGTTGGTCCCTATAAAACTGCCGGCACCGGTAATAAGAATTTTGGGCATAATCGCACTCTTTATCTGGTTATTTTACCAACTTTTTTCCAGATCCCGTGTACTCAAATATTTTAACCAGGTACTTCAGGTATATAAGAAAAATATTAGTTCTTAATCCATTCTCCCTAAGAGCTCTGGTTATCTCTTTATTAAGTGTTAGTCTGCTTTTAAAGGATCTGTTACTCACTCCTCCTGTTCTCATTGAAAGAAACGTCAGCTCCAGGTACTTATATTTAATCTTATGTATAAAAAGAAAGCGGACCATTAATTCAAAATCAGCTGCTATTGAATATCCGGTTTTATAATAGCCGAATTGTTCAAACAGTTCCCGTCTGGCATAGAATGTAGGATGGGCTGGCATATAGCCAAGCTTGAATTTAGGTATGGTGAAGTTCTTTGACGAATAATACCTGACTACTTTTGAAGTATCAAACCTGTCAACAAACCTGACATCCCCTATCACTGCATCAATGTCATCGTTTTTGAATGAATCAGCTACTTTTCCAATAATCTCATCATTAATAAAAAAATCATCTGAATTCAATATCCCCACAATATCACCTGTTGCAAGCTTGATCCCTTTATTTATAGCATCATATATACCTTTGTCGGGTTCAGAAATAAATTTTGAGATTGCAGTGCCGAAAGAATTGATCAGATTTATGGTACCATCCGTAGAACCACCATCAACAATGATATATTCTATCCCAGCGTATTTCTGGGCCAATACAGATTTTATTGTTTCTGAAATAGTGTTAACACTATTATATGAGACAGTTATAACTGATACAGTGATGGTGTTCAATTACTTTCTTGTATATAATATAAGGTAAATATCTGTTAATCAAATATCCTAACATCCATAATTTTCAACTACTTGAAATATTCTGACATTTATACGAGTCTGAATAATGTATTGTTTTTGCTGCATGTAGAATACTATATTATAACCCTTCACCAAGAAGTTTATTCATTTACAACTGAAGAAGGCTTATACTATTCTTTATTCAATTTCTTATGTATAGTGTGTATAAAAAACGGAAGGATTGAGAAAAACCCCATCATAGGTGGATCAAAGGGACTTCCACCACTGAAAAATGAGTAGTAAAATGTTATTAAGAAGAATATGAATATGAGTGGATACTCCCTAATATACTTAATGTAATAATAGAAAGCTTTATAAAGAAAGAAACAATAGATTAATAGTCCAAGGATTCCGGAATACAGAAGAATGGATAAAAACGGATTATGAGGCCAGTCTGCTTCGGTCTCATCGTTTGCGAAATAATAGCCATACCAATTAAGAAATGAAAATCCTCCACCAAAAATCTGTTGTTTCCAATTATACTCTTTTTGGAAGATCTGCCAGGCAAATTGCCAGCGTAAAATCCTTTCTTCTCCAAATTTATTAGAACGTGGATCAACCTGAAGATTAGACTTATAAGAAAGATACACTGTGTCTGTGGAAAATAATCTAAGCACCAAATTTCTAATCGGGTCACCATCTGAGAAACGTGGAATCTTTAATAATGAAGATATTGGATTGGTGGTCAACGATATAGCTTGATAATCATAACCCAAAGTTGATTCTCGGCTATAATGTATAAGGGAGCTCTCTTCAGGCATAGGAGTATTTCCTGTTCCGCCAGCAGAAGCTCTTTTTGCTTGGCTTAAGTTAGTGAACTGGGGGAAGGCGAAAATGACATGACCTTTTAGATTTGAAAAACTAGATGCTCCGGTCTTTCTAAAATAGATGTAAGTTGAGACTCGGCCTGAGGATACAGGCATAAGTATTTTCAATTCTTGCCAAATCCCTTTGTTATCTAAATTGTAATGTGCATATCCAGATGATGCTCCGTCATTGACTGATAATAGCATGTATACATAATCTCCATCGAAATCCTCCGATACAAAACAAAAAATGCTTGATTTAATTGTATCATTATCAAGTACAAAGTTCGCTTCCATATCAACCTTTGTGTATGAAAAGGAATTCCCATCCAAGACATAAGCATTGCAGGTATTATCCATTAAGTACCCCTTGACTCCAGCAGGTATCAGGTTTGAATTTGTTCCTGACAATGGATAAATAGTTTTATGAACTCTTGCACCCCATCCACTATCAGGATCTTTCGGGTCCAGATTTGGTGACCAAACTTCTTCAAAAAGATCGGAAATGGTCATATCAGGATAGAATACATTTATAATTCTTAAATACTTTTCTGTGATATCATTGGTAAGACCAACGCTATTTACTATTCCAATTTTATTAAAAAGAGCAGTTTTGTAATCGAAAGTTGTCTGCTTTACAAATAAATAGCCGGACAAGAATATTGCAATAAATAGTATAAGAAAAGGACTAATGTTCCTCGTAAAGTTTGAAATCCAATCTCTCCTCACAAAGAAGGAAACTGTATATAGTACAAATATTACACTTAGTATTGCTGTAGCAATAATGAAACCGCGCCTTGAAGTGGATAAGAATAATTGCTGGTATAGCAAAAGAAGTACAAAAGTTAGATAGAACTTCCTGGACTTTGAAATAATTCCAGCAAGTATCAGTAAAATTGAGACGATCCCAAACAACGCTGGAATTGCTGCAAAATTATAGTCAATAATCTGATCATCAATCAGTCTGATTCCATTACTGTTTGGCAAATAAATACTAAAGAAATCAAATATCCAAACCACAGCGATAAAAGTGGAAAGCAGAATTACATAATCTACCAGGTTGTTTAAAGCTATTTTGAGTTGTCTCTCAGAATTTATAATAATTGTATAGAAAAAAACAAATGATAAGAGAATAGAGGTATTAATCAGATCTTTGACAATTTCCAAATATAATTTATAAGTAGAGAACAAAGCCACACTTAAGACAATTAACAACAAAATAATTAACCAGTAAGATTTTATAAATAGCTTAATATCAATCACCTTAATTTTCTTGCTGAGAACAAAATTGACGACAACGAAAGTATACAAGATGATAAAAGGATATTTAAATACAGGTATAGAGCCTCTAAATATAAATAACAATGAAATTAGATTTACAATGTGGATAATATACTTATCCATTCTGATGCTATAATACGAGATCCATTTCATTTTACCTTTGGGATAAAATCTTCTTATTCTTCATCCCTTAATTATGAATTATTGTGTAGAATTTCGATAATCGCATTATAAATATACTCCAACTCTTGAACTTTCATATATGGGAAAATAGGAAGTGAAAGGTTTCCCTGCCATGTCTTTTCGCAATTTGGAAAATCTTTTGGTTCCAATGAATAGATTTCTTTATAATATGTCATTCTATGAAGCGGTTTATAATGAACGGATGTTCCAATACCTGCTTCGGCTAACTTTTCGATAAAACGATTTCTATTTATTTTTGCAGTACTATTGAGTATTATAGGAAACAAATGCCATGCATGATCTGTAAAAGAGACATTGCATGCAGGGAGGTCTATTTCCTTAATTGACGATAGTTTATCAAAATAATATTCGGCAACTCTTTGTCTTTCCTTTCGAAATTCTTCCGCATTTTCAAGTTGTGCCAATCCAATAGCAGCATTAATATCAGGCATATTATATTTATATCCGGCGGCTATCACATCATACTCCCATGAGGGCTTATCAGATGTAAAGCGATTCCAGATATCACGATCAATACCATGTAATCTCATCGTTTTTACTCGCCTGTAAATTTCTTCATTATTAGTAGTGAGCATTCCTCCTTCACCTGTTGTAATTGTTTTATTTGCATAAAAACTGAAACATGTGATATCGCCGAATGTGCCAATCATACGCCCGTTTTGCCTGGAAGGAAAAGCGTGTGCTGCATCTTCAAGTATTTTAATATTATTCTGGCTGCATATGTCCAGAATTCCATTCCCTTCTAGATTGGTCATTTCTGCAGCCTGCCCCCCATAATGCACCACAATGAGGAATTTTACATCAGGATGTTCTAAGATGGCTGCCTTAAGTATATCCGGAGTAATGAGATTAGATCCATATTCAGTGTCAAGAAAAACAGGATGTGCCCCCAAATATCTTATTACTTCAGCTGAGGCAGTAAATGTCATTGATTGTACAAAAACCTTGTCGCCAGGCTGTACTCCAAGAGCTTCAATTCCAAGATGAAGCGCTGCAGTGCAGGAATTTACGGCAAGAGAAAATCTGGAATTAACGTATTCAGAGAATTTTTTTTCAAAAGTAAATGTCTTGCTTGCGGTCGTCAGCCATCCGCTGTCCAGAACTTCTTTGATGTATTTTAGCTCGTTACCTATCAGTGGTACTTTGGCAAAAGGAATTATTAGGTTTTTCATCTTGAAAAGATAATTTTAAAAGTTCTCAGGATAATTCGCAAGTCTCCTAGGAAAGTATGTTGCTTGGCATAAATCGTATAATAATCAAGTTTCTTTGGGAGTATAACATTTCTGTATAGTTCTGCCGGATTTTCACAGGCAGCAAGAATATCTTCCTCATTTCTGAATTCAATCGAGGCATTGTCGGTGATTCCGGGTCTCAAATTGAGAACAAATTCCCATTTCTCAGGATAGACATTAATCCATTCCTCTGTTTCCGGACGAGGTCCGACAAGAGACATATCACCTTTAAATACATTATAAAGCTGCGGCAATTCGTCAAGCTTATATTTTCGCAGTAACTTCCCTAAATGTGTTATTCTGCTCTTATCCCCCGGATTAAAAACTCCAGCCACCTTTAATGGAGCATTAAACATAGTACGGAATTTGTAAAGCTGGAAAATATTGCCACCCCTGCCTACCCTTGGCTGAATAAAAAACACTTTACCTTGCATAGTAAAAAATATCAAGGCTATGATAATAAGAAAAAGAGGGGATAAAATGACCAGACCTAAAAATGAAAAACAAACATCAAATAAACGTTTTAACATAATTTTTTATGCCAATAAAAAACAATACCTGATCTATCTCACTTCACATTCTCGCGACAAAGTTCTGATAAGATCATACCCATCCCATGTCAAAGAAAAATCCGTTGTTTTTCCCACGGGAACAATCCTGTCAATCCCTGATGGTTTAATCGCTCTGAAAACATCAATTAAATACTCTTTTGTAAGGCCGTAATAAGAAAGGGTCTGATATTTCCGGTTGATGACTGAACTGAGTTCATTTAAACATCCGGCAGTGTACTCGTAAAAATATCCGCTTGAACATCTAAAATTATCAATATTCCCGGGTAAGGTATCCAGTTTTATTCTCCATATGAGATTATCCGGCATTTTTGTCAAATGTGAGTTGCCTGTTAAGACAACCTGATTATAAAAAGTTGTAAGTTTATCTACTGAAACCAAAGGTTGCACTTTATAATTGTCTTTTACAAGATTGTGCAACTTACTCCAGAACATCTCCTTTGCAAGTTCAATATTCCTGATTTCTCCAACCCAGATAATCAGATGTGGAGAAGAGCATGCATTCTGATCAAACAGATATGTGTCATTATAAAATCCTGTAACCAGCTTTTCAAGATCATCATGATGTACAAGGAAATCAGCATTAATTATACAGAAAGAATATCTGTCAGCAAATGTAAGATCGAATGATCTGGCAGGTATCAGGCTCTTCCGTATTTCCTCAATTGAATTGTCCCCTCCCCATATGACTCTCACATCGCAAACAGAAGAAAATGCATCAGTTGCCTTACTCCTGCGATCATATCTCACAAAAGCTATGCGTTTGGCTATTGAATCTTGGAATTGATTTTCCGCTATTCTCTTAATTGTTTCACAAATTATGTCGATTTGCTTGAATCTTGCTGAGGGAACTCTCACGATATTGATATTTCCTGCAAGAAGACCGGCAACAAATGAGTATGCAAAATTCAATGGAACATTTGATGGTGTGATATGAAATACAATGCCACGGCCCAGCCTCAGAGTATCATTATTGTAACGCTTTTTATTGAGAAGCATGTTCGATTTCCTGCAAAAAAAAGCAAATGTGCCAATGTCAGGGTATTCTCTTATATCCGGTCTTTTATACAGAGAAGAACTAAGGTGATTCAGAAAATCAATTGTATCCTCCGAGAAAGGTTCAACTAATGACCCCGAAGTAAAAACTCCCAGATCTATCCTTTCCGGATAGAGGAATTCTACATCATTTAAGTTATCCTGCATAAACATCGCTGCAACCTCTTATTTCTGCATTAGCAAGCCTACCGGCTATCCTGAAATACTTACCCGACCTGCCACAGGGGCAATCATCCTCTCCAATCAGAATACCTTCGTCCTCGGTCAGAAGTGAGTGTCCCGGATAACTCTGAGGGAGTATTGAAAGAACCTGAATGATCCCTTTTTCTCCTTTTTCAGCCACCGAGAAATCAAAGGGTCTTCTGATTATTATATCTGAAAAGACAGAGGTATGTAAATGTCCGAATTCACATTCTAAGTATATTGTACCTGTCTGCTCAACCATACCGTAATAATCATGTATTTCTTTTATTGAACAAACCTCATTAAGCCTTTTTTTGAATTCATGAGGCTCAACCTTTTCAGAAGCGAGTTTTTTCCAACCACCGCCATGAATCAGTATAGATCCCGTAAGATCAAGTGTCTCATTACGTTTGATCAGTTCTTTACAGAATGAATTCCAAACCATGAAAGTGAATCCAAACAAAAAGAACTTTTCATTCTTATTCTCGCTGACAAAATTCCTTACAAGATCCAAATCAAGCTCCATATTACTATTTAAAGCAAATATTCTCTTGCTTCCAAAAATTGAAAAGCCAAGTATTCCTGCACCCCTGGCGGAGAACAGATTTCTGTCACGGATAACATCTGGAGAATCGATTACAATCATAGGTAAACGTTTCTGTCCGATGAATGAGGAAACAATTTTTGTAAGTATTCTGGTCTGGTTTGATGAAGTCTCCTTATCAAGGTAAATCCTTGAAACAGCTTGTCCCGTGGTTCCTGATGATGTCATGGTTTTTACAATCAGCTCCTTACTAATACTGAGCAGGTCCATCATTTTAAAAAGCCGGACAGGAAGAAAAGGCAGTCCATAATAGTCGGATTCAGCTTCAATATTGAAACTTATTGCTTCAAGAATTTTTCTGTATTCAGCGCAATTTTCATAATGATGCCTAGTTAAAGCAAACAAAAAGTGATTCAGGAGTTCGCGCTTCTCCTTACTTTTTAGAGAGTACGGCGGAATATTTGAAATCTCACTGATATCCATCACTCGGACTTAAGGTTTACATATATAGTTTTCCCGGAAGTGTTTTTGGGGATCTGCTCTATATGCCTGATCTTATAGGCAATATGGTTCAGCCCGAGTTTATCGGTTAGATATGATTCAATTAATGGCTTTATCGAATAATCAGAGACATAAACAACTAGATGATCATCTGTACCTACGCAGGCACAATCAGTTACAATATTTTTAAGCAGCCGTTCTGTTTCGTCAAGATTCACCCTGTTTCCAAAAATTTTTATGAATCTCTTTTTCCTGCCAACTATATAATAATAATTATCAGTATCTCTTTTTGCAAGGTCCCCGGTATACAATATACCATTGTTCTCATCCCCTTTTCCCAGATCAGGACCACATTCTGCATAACCCATTGTAACATTATCTCCTTTGTAAACAAGCTCGCCAACTATATCCTGCTCATTAATAGGAAAACCTTTATCATCTATAAGGCTAAACTCTCCACCAGGTATCGCTATACCCATACTTCCAAGCTTCCTTATCGTATTCTCAGGAGGAAGATAACTCATCCTGGCGGTTGCTTCAGTTTGTCCATACATTACATAAAACATCCTTCCGCTTTTTTCTGAATGTTCGGCAAACTCTTTAACCAGATCATTATTCAGTTTACCTCCTGCCTGCGTCAGTATTTTAATTGATGGTAATGACATATTGAAAAAACGCAGCTTCTTCAACATTTCATATGTATATGGGACACCCGACATAGTGGTTGCCTTCTCCTCTTTTACCATATTCCAGAATTCCTTTTGCATCAGAGTCCTGGAAGTAAGCAAAAGTGTGGCGTTTTTTAAAAGATGGCTGTTTATTATTGATAATCCGAAGGAATAGCTCATTGGCAATGTAGTAATGGGTCTGTCCTGATCGGAAATCCCAAGGTATTCTGAGATAGATTCAGCATTGGCATGGATATTCCTGCAGCTTATTCGCACCAATTTTGGACTACCCGTGCTCCCTGAAGTAGTTAAAAGTAAAGCAAGGTCAGGATGAAGTTCATAATACAAATTCCGATATAGTTTTATGAGTGAGTAATGATTTTCAGTGTGAATGAGTTCAGCCCCGGGAAATTCATTCAGCCTGTTTTTCGGCATCCACAGGTACTCAGGTTTATAATTATTTATAAGGGCATCCAGCAATTCTTTGTCAAGTGTTGAATCGAGCATAAGAGGGACTACCCTGTTTGACAAAAAACCCAGATATCCGTAAAGTGACTCGATGTGATTTTCACACAGGCAGAATACAAGACATCGATGATTGATTTTCTTATAAAGTGCAGTAAACAATGAAATTAATTCTCCATAAGAAATCTTTTCCCTGTCATCAGTTATAACTGCGATCCTGTTTCTGTCAGTCTGATCAAGTTTTAAGAATTCCATATTAACTAATTACCTCAATTTGTTATAATGAATCTCTATATCCCGGGCTATCTGATCCGGCAGAAGATTATTTTCACCGAGCATATAATTATAATCGCCTGCTGGCTTGAATTCATCATCAATACCGAGTCTGATCAATGGAGGATGATTGTTAAAAGAACTCAGTACCTCCGATATTGCTGCTCCAAGCCCGCCAATTTTATTATGTTCCTCAACTGTAAAAAACAATTTTGAATCCAGAAGGCAGCTTTTAATGAATTCAGTATCGAGGGGTTTAATCGTATGAATGTTAATTACCCTCAGATCAATACCTTTAGGCTGAAGTATTTCAGCTGCTTTCAATGAATTATACACCATCATACCAGTTGCAAACACTGTAATATTACCATCAGACTTCACTGGAACGGCTTTACCTATAACAAAATTATAATCATTCTTATAGACCATTGGTGCATTTAATCCACCTGTTAGCCTTATATAAACAGGGCCTTTATATGATGCGGCTGCATAGGCACACTTCACAGCTTCGGTTGAATCAGCTGGCGAAAGGATTACCAGATTTGGAATGGCTCTCATCATTGAGATATCTTCAAGAGTATAATGAGTGCTTCCCGACATACCCATAAATAGACCTGCTCCCGATCCAACCACTTTTATGTTGCACTTCATATAGCCCAGGAAATGCCGGATCTGCTCACAACTTCTCATGGTAATAAAAGTGGCATAAGTTGTCGAAAATACAATTTTCCCTTCATCTGACATACCTGCACTTATTCCCATCATATTCTGTTCGGAAATTCCCACATTCAAAAATTTTTGAGGGTAGGCAGTTTTATACCTGTCTAAGCCAGATAAAGAAGCAAGATCAGCCGTAATGATCATAAGATCATCATGTATATCAGCAAGATCGAGGGCAGCAATACCAAAAAAGGCACCACGCTGGCCAAGTTTTGACCATGTTCTGAAATTCAAAGAATTAAATTCCTGCATAAGAAAATTAGTTTGTCACTCCGAGTTCGGTCAGAGCAGCATTATACTGTTCAAGAGATAACCTGGAATGATGCCATTCTTTCCTGTTTTCCATGAAAGAGACTCCTTTACCTTTAATGGTATTGGCCAAAATCGCAGTTGGTTTAGTCTTTTTACCTACTAATGAGTCAAATAACTCTCTTACATTATGGCCATCGACTTCACTCACCTGAAATCCGAATGATTCAAATTTACCTCTCAGGTTACCCATATTCATAATCTCAGTCACAGCTCCATCATATTGCAGTTTATTATAATCTATTATCACTGTTAGATTATTTAGGTTAAAATGTGCTGCGGACATTAATGATTCCCATATTATTCCTTCATTGCATTCACCATCACCTATAATGACATATACGTTATATGGAAGATTTCTGATCTTCCCTGATAATGCAACACCAATTGCGTATGAAAGTCCCATTCCAAGACTCCCGCCAGAAAACTCTATACCTTTTTCAGGAGTCCGGCATGCATGACCATGAAGTCCGGATCCGTTGACCTCAAATGATTTGAGGTCATCTTCTGATAGAAATCCAGCTTCCTTAAGCGCCGTATAATAAGCAAGTACGCAATGACCTTTGCTGACTATAAGCCGGTCACGCTCAATATTCAGCGGATTATTAATATCAAACCTAAGGATTTCGCCATATAAAACAGCAAATATTTCAATTAATGATAAGCCTCCTCCCAGATGAGAACCATTATTTCCGCACTCATAAGCCATTTTAAGGGCGCGTATTCTTAAATCACGCGCTAATTCGGATAATCTCTTTTCGTCATTCAGATTCATAAAGAATTTATTTATATTCCTCCGTCGACCCTAATTATCTGTCCGTTTATAAACGATGACTGATCGGAAGCCAGGAACAAAGCAACTTCAGCTATCTCAGCCGGATCTGCAAGCCTTTTCAAGGAGCTGCTTCTAACCATATTATCCATGGCATTTTTCTCCATTTCTTCGGCCATTGCTGTTTCAGTGAGCCCCGGAGCAATTGCATTTACCCTTATAAAAGGGGCAAATTCCTTTGCCATAGTTTTAGTTGCATAGATCAAAGCTGCCTTACTGGATCCATAGGCAATATTCCCCATATTTGCATCTAACCCTGCAACAGAGGCTATGTTAATAATACAACCCTTTTTTTGTCTCAGCATGATTTTTGCAACAATTTGAGTTATCAGGATTTGAGAAAAAAAATTAATTTCAAAAACACTCTTTATCTGATTTAAGGAGGTCATCTGGATAAAACCTCCATGAGATATCCCAGCATTATTTACAAGTATATCAACTCGTTGGTTACCAGTGTAGAGCTGCTTTAAGTTTTCCTTAATTTCTGTCTCACTTGAGAGATCAAAATGTAAAGTATTGATTTTAACTCCAGATTCATTTCTTAGATGGTCAAGGAAAGTATTGAACTCATCTGATTGCTTCCTTGTGCAAGCCCAAATATCTGCACCATTTGAAGCAAATGACTTCAATATTGATTTTCCAATGCCCCTGCTGCATCCTGTAATAAGGGCAACTTTACCATCCAGAAATTTATATTTCGACATTATATTTTCTTAATATCTCCTTTCCTTTCAAGTATGAGGAAAAGTCAATAATATCATCAGTGTCAATCATGACATCAAAAGTCTCTTCAAGCGATGCAATCAAACCCATATGACCAACGGAATCCCACGCCTGAGGATCCTGATAACGAAGATTATTTAATTGATTTTCTTCAACTTTAAGATTAGTGATGAACACAGAATTATATTTCTCCAGATTACTCATTTATAATTTTTTATCCTGTTAAAAATTGTTTCTGTGCAAACTTAATAAAAAAAAGCGAGCTGTTAAATCACACCGGGAACAATTGATAGGATTTAGAATTTACTTCCTGCCTTGCCGGCTTTTAACGATTGTTCAACAATGACACGTTTCCTTCCGTCAGGTAGATCCAGTTCTTCAACTACCCTGCAGTTAAATATCTTTTTGTATTTTTCGATATCCGTATTCATGGAATCGAGTTCATAGCAAAAGCTCTTGCATCCAAGTCTGGCCAGAATGTCAATCCACATCTGCCTTAACACTCCAGATCCTGCAATCTCTTTTGAATCAGGTCGCCATGCCCAGTATTCACCTCGGGGACCTGATTTCACGCCAAATGAGATTGATCCTTCACCGGATGAGATATATCTTTCTCTCATAAGGATATCTCTGATCAAAAATGGATTTTTCATGAGTGCCGGCAGGCACGCAAAAGCAAATCTTATCCTATTCTTTCTCAGATTCTCCAGATGTTCCGAGGCATCGGTAGTTCCTGAACTGAAACCAAGGGCATTGCCATCATAATCCTCAGCAAGAAGGATTATACTTTTCTTTTCATCGAGATATACTTTATAATATTGGTTCAGGAAACCTTTCCCGAGTTTATGCATAAACCCCCCTTTTTGCACCTTGCCACATTCAAAATGGATCTGGGATAATATTTTATAATCCGATCTCTTTGCAAAACGAAAATTCATATTGATCTATTTTAAATTATTAAATCAATTATCTTTTAAAGAATTATTCATAAATTTTAACGAAGATATGACTATCATCTCCTACTTCATAGTAAACTATAGAATACTTATCAGCTTACCGGTTAGTTTTTCATAATCAAATTCTTCTGAAACTCTTCTCGACCTCTGGCACATTTCTGAATACTTTTTTTCATTGAGGTTTGCAATTGAAAGTATTGCTTCAGCATATTCAGCATCAGATTTAAATTCCCTTGCAATTCCAAGATCATATTTATTTATCAGGCAGTATCCCATCTTAATGTTTGAACAGATCGGTTTGCCGCTTGCAAGGTATTGGAACAATTTACTCTGACTGCCTCCATACTGCCAAATGTCATTCTGCATATAATTAAGAATGTTGAGAGAGCTTTTTGAAAGCAGGTAAGGAACATATTTAGGATCAGTCCACTTTGCCTTGAATTTCACGTTCAATATATTATTCACAGTGCAATAATTCTCCAGATACTCTCGTTCATCACCATCACCATAAATTAGAAAAATAATATTTTTATGGTCAGTTAATAGTGCTGCTGCATCGCATAGTCTTTTCAAATTATTCACCAATCGTATGGATCCTATGTAAATTATTTTGAATTTATTTTCATGATTCAGATCCATGTCATTGATAGTGTAATTCTCACGGAAATGATCAAAGTCAGAAAGATCCACACCATTACTGATAAAATACATTTTTTGCATATCGATTGGCCCACCATTATCAGTATCCCATTTTTTCTTCCGTATATAATCAGGTCCTCCTTCCATTGAGAATATTACTTTATCAGCATTCTTATAAAGCCACTTTTCTGTACTGTACGCTAACTTTAGAAAAGGATTCCATCTACTCACAAGCCCGTATTTAACAAATGATTCAGGCCATAAATCCTGTACTTCAACAATATATTTTGCCTTTAACCTTCGTGCACAATAATAAAAAAAGTTTCCCATAGGATTAGATGACCCATGTATAATAAAGTCAGGTTTAGGGAACTTCTTACTGTAGTTACATAACTTCAGATGGAACTCTATCAAACTTAATATTCTTAAAAAACCATTGCCTTTATACTTTAATGTTTTAATATGAACGAATTTAATACCATCATATTCCCTTTCAATAAATTTACTTCCATCATCGATAAGGTCAATCTCCATGTTATGCATAACACTTGAGCTGAAAATAGTCGCATCATAACCAAATTTCATAAGATAATAAGCAAACTTTATAGTTCTGAGCCGAGATTCCAACTCCGGAGGCATTGCATTATAATTAATAAGCCAAACTTTTCCTTTACAAATTTCCATATGATCTTACCAATTCTGCAAAATTAATTCTTTATCTACCATCTGCTTAATACTTCAGTCACTTGTTCCATTTCATAGTTACATAAAACAGGGCTGATTGGCAACGAAAGACATTCATCAGATAGTAAAGCTGTTAAGGGAAGATTCAAATGACTAAGTTTTTGATAACATTTTTGCATATAGGGCGGTACCGGATAGTGAATCAATGTCTGAATATCATTTTCATACAGATATTTTTGAAGGTTATCCCTGTTTTTGCTTCTAACAACAAAAATGTGCCATACATGCGCCTGCTCATGACTATTACTATTGTACGGAAGAATGATTTTCGAATTTTTTATATTCTCACAATAATATTTTGCTATCTCACGTCTCTTGTTATTGTCATGATCAAGATATTTTAGTTTTATTGTGAGAAATGCGGCCTGTATCTCATCCATTCTACTATTAAGCCCCTGAAAGTCATTAATATATTTTTTAGATGAACCATAATTAGCAAGGGATCTGACTATCTTTGCCAATTCAGGCTCTTTTGTAGAAACAGCACCACCATCGCCCAATGCACCCAGATTTTTCCCCGGATAAAAGCTGAATCCCGCAGCATCTCCAAGGTTTCCACTCATTCTACCATCTATCCACCTGGCTCCAATTGCCTGCGCATTATCCTCGATTATCTTCAAACTGTATTTGGATGCAATTCTCTCAAGTTCACTACTCCAGCAAATCATTCCATAAAGATGAACAACCATTATTGCTTTCGTATTTCTGGTAATATGGCTTTCAACTTTGGATATATCCAGATTATAAGTTTTTTCATCAGGTTCAACCATAACAGGTATAAGGTTATTATCGGTTATGGCCAGAATTGTAGCAATATATGTATTTGCAGGCACAATTATTTCATCCCCATCTTTCATTATTCCCATCTCCTTATATGCTCTAATTATTAACCTTAGAGCATCAAGACCATTAGCACAAACAACTATATTTGGAGAACCAGTGTATTGGGAAACGCTCCTCTCGAATTCCTCAACCTTTTCACCCAAAAGATACCATCCACTCTCGATTACATCGTTTGCAACTTTTTGTAACTCATCCTTATATAAGGCATTTATCTTCTGTAAATCCAGGAACTTAATCATAATATGGGCTCTCCATATACTATTTCATATTTCATATTTCCAGTTTTCTCACAAATCTAGCAGGTTGTCCAAACCACAATTCGTTGGCCGGGACATCTCTGGTCACAACACTTCCCGCTCCAATCATAGCATTTTCTCCAATGGTGATTCCACCTAAAATTACAGAAGCAGCACCTATTGAGGCATTTTTCATAATCCTTGTTCGCTGAAGTTCGAAAGGTTGTTTGGCTCTGGGATATTTGTCATTTGTAAATGTTACATTTGGCCCAATTTGCACATTGTCCTCAATTGTTATTCCATCCCAAATATAAACACCACATTTTATAGTAACATTATTACCGATAACAACATCATTTTCAATTAAAGCATGTGCACAAATATTACAATGGCTTCCAATTTTGGCACCTTCCAAGATTATGACATATTGCCAAATTCTGGTACTTTCACCAATATTTATAGAGTGCACATCAGCTAATTTATGAATAAAAATCATTTTAATTTATAATTTACGAATTCATTATAATCCCGGATATAATCCTTTTCAGAATACACTTCAGAAGCCAGCACCATACAAATGGCACCTGATGAAAAATTAATCAATTCCCGCCAGATTCCGGGTACAACCAACAAACCTAAATATGGTCTGTTTAAGGTAATGCTCCTTTTAACTTTTCCATCACCCAATATAACATCAAAACTTCCGCTTGCAGCTATAATCAATTGTTTAAGTTCTATATGAGCATGTGCTCCGCGGTCCTCACCTCCAGGAATATCGTATAAGTAATATATCCGTTTAATTGAAAACGGTATTTCCATATTGTTCTCAACAACTGAAATATTACCCTTTTGATGATGGTTTTTTGCCAATTCAATGACAGAACAGTCAAAAACACTACTTTTCATCTTGAAGGAATTTTAAAAAATCTGAATTATCGCGTATATAATCGTTTTCGTCATAGAATGTTGAAGCAATAACTAAAGCCAATGAGTTAGTAGAGAAGTTCTCCATATGTCGCCAAATTTTATTGGGAATAAATAAGCCATAATAGGAACGGTTCATTGAGTAAACTGTTTTCTGTGATCCATTATCAAGCACCACATCAAAACTTCCACTCATTGCAACTATGAATTCCCATTGTTCTTTGAAAGCATGCCCTCCCCTTTGCTCACCACCAGGAACATCATAAATCCAGTAGACCCTTCTTATTTCGAAAGGTATGTGGTTTTGTCCTTCTATGAAGGAAAGATTTCCTCTGTGATCGACTATTTTAGGGAGATTGATGATTTTGGGGCTAAATTCCAACATACATTATTCAACTTTTATAATCCTTTGTCTTGCAAATCGAACAAACGATGAAAATTTTTGCCAGAATTTGTCATTATTTGGATAATCCCTAAAAGTCATATTGGTGTCATTAATAATATCTTGCAATAACTGCTCTGACAATCCCAATTTCTTTATTACATATTCTTTATCTTGTTCAATTTGTTTACTTGGAGCAGGAGGATTAGAAAGCTCATCAAGAGCCTCTACCCTGGTTATCTGGCCGGAAGATATGAGCGCTGATAAATAGGATTTCCGTAAATCAAATCCAAATTTTTCAGGAAGATAATATGCATGAAAAAATCGAGTAAAAATAGACTCATAGTGCTTTCCACCATAATCTCTCCAGCCAAGCTCTTCAATAAGAAATTTCTTAACATCCTCCTTTACATAATTTACGTAGTTAAGTATAGGTACCCATTTAATTCCTCGTATTAATAGATAATCAACAAAATTAAACAAAGTAAGATAAGGAAAATGCTTCATTTTTATTTTACCATATTTACTATGGATCCCACGAATTAATTTAGAATCTTTTGAGCCATACAACCATGATTCAGGCATAATTGATTCTGTTACAACATTATTTCCTGCAATTATATACGGTATTTTCTTTTTTGCTGCTGTTTTTATTAAAATAGCCCAGATTGCATGATCTGTAGGAATCTCAATATTTGAGATTCCAGACTTTAAAAATGAAATCTGAATATCCTTGAATTCTTCCCAATCCAGGACTTCAGTATATAAGTCTATATCAAGTCTTTTTAATACTTGCTCTACATTTGCTACTGATAGTTCAGAATTCCACCCATTATCTAAATGAATTGCTAAAGGACGAAGCCCATAAACTTTTTTTACCAGATAGGCAACATAGGTACTATCTACCCCTCCACTGACACCGATCAAACAATCATATTCCTTGTTTTTACCTCTTTTTTTTATTCTCTTTACCAAAGATTCTAATCGATTCTTAGCTTCATCTCCGGTATATAAATCCTTAGTTATTCTATGTTTATAATCTTTACAAAAATTACAAACCCCGTTTTCATCAAAAATAATCTCGGGGACAGTTGTGTCCATTACACATTTTGAACAAATAGTTACCTCTTTCATAGGTTAAATAATTCTTAATTTCTTATACTAATTTATCTTCTAACTCAGAATATTTTGGGTAACTGATTAAAACAGCCCTGTGTTTTCCGTGAAAAACAAACATGGAGCCTGCAGCAACGGCCGATGCCCCGGCTTTAATCGCCTGAGAAAAATGATTTATATCACCTGCCCCCCCGCTCACAACAAATGGTACTGTAACTACTTCATTTACCAACTTGATCAAGTCAAGATCATAGCCACGCATTGTACCATCCCTGTCAATAGAATTTATAATAATCTCTCCGGCCCCAAGTTCTTCAAATTGCTTAAGGGCATTCTTTAGCTCTGTGCTGCTTTTTTCAATTCCACAATTGTAATAAATTTTATAGGCACCAAAAAAATCCTTTTTAACATCAATAGCTACAATTATGCTTTGATTTCCATACACTTGGGCTGCCTGTGTTATTAAATTCTTATTTGTATGAGCTGATGAATTCAATACAACTTTCTCAACACCTAAAGAGAACAATTTCTCAATTTGATCCAATGAATTAATACCCCCTCCATAACCAACCGGCATAAAAGCTTCTGATACAATTTCTTCAATCTTGTTATACCGGATTTGTTGCTTGTTTTTAGTTGCCAGGATATCATAAATAATTAATTCGTCCACTTCTTTTTCATTGAATATTTTTACAGCATTAATAGGATCGCCAATATACTTAGGATTTTTGAATTGCACAGTCTTTACAAGTCCATCACCTTTTAACAGAAGAGTAGGTATTATTCTATATCTTAACATTACAATTTTTCAATAAAATTTTTTAGCAATAGCATTCCATATTTATGGCTTTTCTCAGGATGGAATTGTACTCCATAAATATTTCCTTTTTGAAAGCCAGATACAAACTCTTCGCCATAAATTGTTGTTGTAAGTATATCATCTGCATTATGGCATGAAACATAATATGAATGAACAAAATAAAATCGCATTTCATATAATTCATCTCCAAATAGAATGCTCTTTTTCTTCTGTAATACAAGATTCCATCCCATATGGGGAACCTTCAAATTCCTGTTATTGTTAAATCGAAATTTACTAACCTTCGCATCAATTATACCCAATCCTGAAACATTACCTTCTTCACTTTCATTACACATTAATTGCATTCCTAAACAAATTCCTAATATTGGAGTTTTTTCATCAAGAGCTTTTCTTTTCAATATTTCTGAGATCCCAAGTGAATTCATATTAACCATTGCTTTATCAAAATGGCCAACCCCGGGTAAAATAATTTTACTGGCAGTTTCAATCTGAGTAAGATCGGAAGTTATAATTGATTTATGACCAAGGTATTTAATCATGTTTGCAATTGATCCAAGATTACCCATGCCATAATCAATGATAACTGTGGGTTCATTCATGATTTATTACTATATTAGTTACTAAGAACATTTTTAAGATATCTATCCGCCACTTTACTATCAGTCATTTCCTGTGCTGTTTCAATAGCCATTTTAGAAATTTCTGTGAGTTTCTCTTGGGAAAGAGAATTTATATTGACTATAATCTCAGATAATTGATCACTATTCCTTGCTTCACATAGAAATCCATTTAGTCCGTGTTGAATTACTCCGTCGATTCCTTCCCCTCTGGTTCCAATGGTAATACAACCTTTAGCCATGGCTTCTAAATATACTAATCCGAATGCTTCAGATTCACTTACCATAATAAAGCAATCAGCATTATCCATTATTGTTTGTAATTCGTCTCGCTGCAAGTTTCCATGAAATTTTACATTGGATTGTAATTCTAGTCGTTGTGTTAATAAAAATAAGTTTTCTCTTTCCATACCTTCACCAACTATATCCAGTTCAAAATCCTTTAATGGAAAGGCTTTATGTAAGGCTGTTATAATGTCAGAGACTCTTTTACGGGGAATGAACATCCCTACATAACAAAACTTCTTTACTTTATTTTCAAATCGCTTATCTGCTTGATACAAACTGATATATTCCTGAGGAACACCTGATGAGCAAATAAATGTATCATAGTTTTTTCCATATAACATTTCAAATTTTTCTTTTAAAGCTTTGGAACGAAAACCCCAAACATTTATATCGTTCAGCAATGCTAAATATTCTTTGATGTATGTTTTTTTTAAAATTTCCGGATTCTCGTGTAACACTATGCAAGTTTGAGCTTTAGGATAGTATTGCTTTAGTTTTGTTATTATTTCTATTTCAGGATTATAAAAGTGGCCAATAATGATATCAGGTACGAAGTTGTCTTTATTATTAAGAGCAAGAATTTTTTCCAGATGCTTGTTTATAGTTTTTTTTTTGTATCTGCCATGAGGAAGAAATTTAAATATTGGAAAGCTATATACAAGTACACCATCTTTATAAAAAGTATAATCCTTGTTCCTCCTTTTTGTTGGTAAAACATCAGTTTCGAAAAACCGTTTAATTTGCTTGGTAAACAAATTAGCTATCCAGTAATAGATAATAGGAAATACTGATCGATAGTGAATTACCTTTACTTTGTATCCAATTTTGCACCATTCTTTAGTAAAATAATGAACAACCGGAGTATCATAATCCGGATCAGGATTAGGGTATTCGTTTGTTAATAATAGAATATTTTTCATTATCTATATACTTGATTTGTTTAGTTAGATGGTTTATTTTTTAAACAAATGTGATATATAATTATGATTTTCTCCATATCATTTTATTAACAATGCCACTATAGCTCTGTATCAGTTTAACAACTTTTGTTGATACACATTCATCTACATAAGCCGATACATCACAAGAAACATCTCCATTTTCATGCATTTCAACAGCCATATTAACAGCTTGAATGATTTGATCTGACGCAATGGAACCAATAATAAATACACCTTTATCCATTGCTTCCGGCCGTTCAGTAGATGTTCTTATAGATACTGCCGGGAAACGAAAGTAAGCACTTTCCTCTGGCAATGTTCCACTATCAGAAACTACACAAAACGCATTCTTCTGAAGTTTATTATAATCAATAAAACCGAGAGGTTCATTTAAAATAACATTTTTATGAAATTTAAACCCTCGTTTTTGGATATTCTTTTTTGATCGTGGATGACAACTATAAAAAATTGGAATTTCATACGTCTGGGCCATTGCATTGATAGCATTCATTAAGGATAAGAAATTAGATTCGATATCAATATTTTCTTCCCGGTGGGCTGAAAGTAAAATATACTTATCTGTTTCTAATCCAAGCTCTTCCAATATATTACTTTCATTAATTTGCTCCATACATCCATGAAGAACTTCAGCAATTGGTGAACCTACCACAAAAGTATATTCTGGTTTAACTCCTGAATCAAGAATATACCTTCGGGCATGTTCTGAATAGCAAAGATTGATATCACTTGTAACATCAACAATACGGCGAATTACCTCCTCAGGTAAATTCTCATCTTTGCAGCGATTCCCTGCTTCCATATGGAATATTGGAATTTTAAGTCGTTTAGCTGAGATTACACTTAAACATGAATTGGTATCACCTAAAACAATAATTGCATCAGGATTAACGTCCATCATCAATTCGTATGACCTGGAAATGACATTTCCCATTGTCTGTCCAAGGTTCTCTCCTACAACCCCAAGATAGTAATTCGGCTCCCGTAACCCAAGGTCTTTAAAGAAGACTTCGTTCAATGAATAGTCATAATTCTGTCCCGTATGCACTATGATATGATCAAAGTATTTGTCACACTTCTTAATGATTGCAGACATCTTGATTATTTCAGGACGGGTCCCTAAAATCGTCATCAGTTTCAGTTTCTTCATACTGATCTTAATAAAGATTATAATGAGGATAAAGTTCCTTATGTATTTTCATCCATTCTGCAAGTTCTGCAACCATAGTCTCGTAGTCCGGAATTAAATAATTGAAGTCATATTTAGTTCGTTTGAGGGATTTGTCGGCACAAACTCCCTCAACCGGACTTATTTTCATAGAATCACCTTTAAAGTAATGATTAAAAAGCATTAGCAAATTATACTTTGAAATAGAAAGATCCGGTACAGTATTAAATAATCCATGTGCCTTTTCCTTAGCAGCCATTTCCATAGTCTTTGCAAGCTGAAGTGTTGTTTGCCCTGTCCACATTGACTTTGTATAACCTTTAACTTCACCACTTTGTTGCAAAAACCAGTTGAGAAGTCCAATACCCATTGGATTTATATCAGGACCTACGATAGAGTTTCTCAGGGTAATATTTTTATTATCCTCGAGCTCTCCAAGAGCTTTTGACCTATCATAAAAGGTTGTTCCATCGCGAAAATCATCCTCAGTGTAACTACCACGCTTACCGGAAAATACACAATCAGTGCTCATATGAATTACTTGTATATCTGTATTAGCAGTAGTTTCTGCCAAAAAGTTAGGAAAATATGAATTCAGAAAACATGCCGCAGCCTTATTCTGCTCGGCAAATTGATTAAGAATTCCAATGCAGTTAATCACCGTATCGAATTTACTTTCCAAAATAAACTTTCTTAAGAATTGTGTATCAAATGCATCGCCGGCAATACTGTCAACATTTTTCGATTTTGTCCGATCAAAGCCAATGACTTTATGCCCCTGCTCTTTCAAGTACAAAGCTATTATGTGCCCCGCCATTCCGTTGCAACCTAAAATAAAAAAATTCATATTCTTTGTGTCTTTATATTAATTTTCTCCCGAATATAATCAAGAGAAAGTAATTTATTTTTTACTTGCTCAACATCTAAGAGTTCCGTATTATTACTGTTGAATTCAGTTAATAAGTTACGCTCAGTGTCTCCATCAACAAAGTACTTAGCATAATTCAAATCCCGATTATCACGTGGAACCCGATAGAATTTACCCATATCAATAGCATTAGCACATTCCTCGTTAGTTAAAAGGGTCTCATACATCTTTTCTCCATGACGGATTCCTATTTTTCTGATGTTTTGTATATTGCCTCCAAGGAGTCCACAAACAGCTTCTGCCAAAGTATTAATTGTACAGGCCGGAGCCTTTTGAACAAGTATATCTCCTGTTGTTCCGTGTTCAAACGCGAAAAGCACAAGGTTAATTGCCTCATCAAGAGACATAATAAAACGAGTCATTGAAGGCTCAGTTAAAGTAATCGGTTGATCATTTCTTATCTGGTCAATCCATAAAGGAATAACAGAGCCCCGAGAACCAATTACATTACCATATCGGGTACAGCAAATCTTTAATTTGTCTGGACTAACAGTGCGTGACTTTGCAACTATGACTTTCTCCATCATTGCTTTAGAAGTGCCCATAGCATTAACAGGGTATGCTGCTTTGTCAGTAGAAAGACAAATTATGGTCTTGACTTCAGCCTCAATTGCTGCTGTAAGCACATTTTCAGTACCCATAACATTAGTTTTTACTGCTTCAACAGGAAAGAACTCACAAGAGGGAACTTGCTTCAGAGCAGCTGCATGGAAGATAAAATCCACGCCATGCATAGCATTCTTTAGACTGGACAAATCTCTCACATCTCCAATATAGAATTTAATCTTTTCTGCAGATTCTGGCATTTTGACTTGAAACTCGTGACGCATGTCGTCTTGTTTCTTTTCATCACGGGAAAAAATACGAATTTCAGCAATATCAGTATTCAGAAAGCGGGATAGTGCTGCATTTCCAAATGAACCTGAGCCACCTGTTATAAGCAGTGTTTTGTTAGTAAATAAAGACATATCCTGAATTATTAATTTAAGTGATATTTGGGAGAGACTCTCTTCTAATCTTCTTGCTTCTAATTAGTATTCTTAGTGTATTTCTAATAAAGAGAAACATCTCTCTAATTGAAATTTTATTGTAGAAATTATATACAAAATTAGTCGCAAGAGATGCATCGAAAATATTATTAATGCCTAATTCTGTCCCCTCAAATCTTATAGAGTTAGTGATCACAAAGCCATAAACATCTTCCATAATAATTACTTTCCGCTTTGTCCTGATCATCAACTTATTAAACAATTCCAATAAATTATGCTGTTTAGCAATCTCCTTAAGAATGTTCAATTCTCTTACCAAAACCTCATTTTCGAACGAACTATTTTCAATCAATTTAAAAGAAGCACGTAATAGTGCATCAAATGATATAGGAGCAAACTTCCCTGGCCATCCATTCAAATCGCGAGCGGTTAGCAAATAATCTGCAGTCATAAGAGTTACAAGAGGAGAGTATTCCTGGGATGCTAATTCCAGATGCATTTTTCTTTTAATGTTATCTTTAAAGAATTGTTTAGCTATTTCTTTGGATTTCTGGTCAGTTCTTTGATAATTTCTCCCTTGAGATTTAATTGTGCTCCCCGTAATAGACAATGGCTCATAAGTAAATGCATAATCTTCGACTTCTCCTGCCAAAACTATACCAGAAAAACCATCCGGAGTAGCACAATAATAAAAACTATGATCCTTTGTTCTTGATTTTACCCTATCAATGAGACCCGTAGAAGCAACCGCCTTCATGAAAAGCATCGGACAATCATCAGACTGATACATAAAGGTAGTCGTAAGTCTGTTTAAAAAAAATTCTGAATTAATAAATTTTACTCCCAAATTTTTCCTTCTCTTAACATAAAAAATATTCCTTCCGCCTTCATGGTCGGAATATGTAAATCCTGCAGGAGTCCAGGTAAGTAATTCCCGATTTGTTGTTGAAAGTATCTCATACATACGCCATATGCTTCCAGGAGTCAAGCCATCATCTCCTCCAAGGGCTAGGACATATCCGTGTCGAACTTGATTGAGAGAAAATTCAAAATTTTCTCTCATTCCAATATGAGCGTTATGAGCAAACAGTTTAATGCGAGAATCCTTTTTCATTAAATCACTTACAATCTCAACCGAATTGTCTGTACTACAATCGTCGGAAACAATTATTTCGAAATTTGGATAATCTTGTATCATACAAGTCCGCAAAGTATGAATCAAATACTCCGCCCTGTCTTTTTGTGGAATAATTACTGTAAACAACGGATAATCTGGAAGTTTTTTCAATGTGTTCGTATCCATAATTAATTATTCAATTAATGACAAAAAAGTGATTTAAACAATAAGCTACTTATACCTGATCCATTACTTCTTGTCTTTGAAAGCGAAGATTATAATCCAATCTAAAAAACATGTAGGCAGCAAAATACACTATCAGCTGTAAATTTCCCCCAACATCAGAGAAAGGGTATAATTTCATTCCACCCAGCATACACACACTCATCACAAAATGCAAAAGGATTAGTTGATGAAATCGAATAATCCCATTACGAATTTTAGTTTTGATTATAACAAATAATGTAAAAAACAGAAAAATTAATGTTGCTATGATTGGCCCAAAATCAAGAGTGAAATCCCCTACAAAAGTATAAAAGTTTTCATCACTCATTTTCAAGTGCGGATATTTATCCCTTCTTTCCATAAAATTTTCAGGCACATTCTCAAAGCCCAAAATACGTTTAAAGAGCGGAAATGTTCTGTCCCCGTATCTGATGCCTCCGTTATCTAATCCGTACATGTTGAAGTATAAATTTTCCTGACCTCCATAAAAATATACTGATGCCATTGAGCCCTTTGAATTATTTTCAAAACGGCTAATTGTTAAAGCAGTTATTGGAATTGAACTTGCAAGTAACAACGAGACCCCAACGATTTTAATGATCCTATTAACTTTTGGCTGCAAAAACCTTCTTAGAGCGAAATACGTAATAATCATTGAAAATAATGTTTCTAAGATCGGACCCCGTTGACCAAGTGATACGTTAAATAGTAAACTAATTATACTTGATATAAACAAACCAATTAATATTAACTTATTACGTTTCTTACGAGTCAAATAATAGAAAAAAAGTAGTATGCCGAAGTTGCCAAAGGCATTAGAAATGATAGATGCCAAATTTGAGATTTTTCCATCACCAATTGAACGACTTCCAGCCATACTTTTGTTGTATAAATCCAGGCCTCCGGAAGAGGTTGTTAATAATTTTCTTATACTTAGAACAAATTCAGAAATTATTTCTGGCAATTGAACCAATGAGGCTATGATAAAAATCAGACTAAATATGGATAAATAAATCGAAGGAATTTTTTGAATTTCCTCTATTTTATTAGCATTAAATTTTAATATGGGCCAAAAAACTAACAGGAGAATCAAAAATAAGTAAATAAATGGGAATAGTCTAATTCGATCAAAATGGTAAAACGGACTATTATACAAAAGCAAAGAAGTAACTGAATAAATAAGGTATGTAAAGAGAAGGACACTTCCTGCATCAATAATTTTCTTTTTAATATGATATAAGATGATCGTCACTAACCAAGCTAAAATAAATAGAACAATGTTAATATTACTTATTAAGGAATCCATTTATCTAACAACCCTATTTTCGTTTAATACTTGCAACTAATTGTTTAATAATATCTTTTTCAGATTTGGAGAGGCCTATAAGCATTACAAATAAAGTAACAATCAGGATAGATGTAAAACCAACAGCAGTTACCCGTAAAAAAGTATCCGTGATACTTTTATGTACCTGAAAAACAAAAAAAGATGAAATTAATGTAATAAAAAATGTTGGTAAAAGAAATGAACTTATATATTCATGAAAGCTAAATGGTTTATAGAACTTTTTTAGACAAATTAATCTTACAATGTGTGATGCTATAGAAGCAATTATCATCACAATGTAGGTTGTATAGGCAGGATAACCTAACTTAAATAGTAAATATGTTGCGGGAACACATAAAAGTGTGAAAATTTCAACTGGAATATGGTATTCCCTGATATGGCCCGTGGCTTGAATTATAATAGATATAGGATTATTTAAAGACATAATTAAAGCATATACTAAAATTAGCCTGGAAAATAAAACTGTATTAGTGTCTGTTGTTTTAAGCCAAAAAAACAAAATATTTTCCATCTCAACCATAAGAGGAATGCATACCATCAATAAACAGTAATAAATAAGTTTATTACTTATGCTGAAAAGTTTGTTGAGATACAGATAGGATCCTTCAGCATAAGATTTAATCATCGGCGTTCTGATCGCCATTAAAAAACTCCCGGTAAATGAACTTATAGCCATGTTTATCTGAAGGGATATCGCACGTGAAGCACTGATCAAGGGTCCAAAAAAGATATTAACAAGTATTGTATTAACCTGAGACATTCCAACTCCGGCAACCGAACCAAATAGTGACCAACCTGAAAAAGATATTAATTCCTGAAATAGAACTCTTTCCGTGGGTTTTTTATAGCGACACTCAGCATATTTAACATACCCAATTCTTATGTAGGATATAAGAACCAAGGTGTATATTAAGAATAAAAATGCTCCATAAATGATTAATTTATCCAATGGAATAACTAAAATCAAGAGTATCGCCATAAATTTTATAAAACTCTCAGCAATACTTAGTTTGGCGAAAATCCTCATGTCTTCATGAGCAATGACTGCTGAAGAAAATGGAACCTGCATAATAATAGCTATGAAAGAAAATATTGAGAACTGGTAAATCCAGTTCGCTGCATTCATTCTTTCGCAAGGTATAACTAACTGTGTGTTAACAAACCATAAACCAATGGTCTCTCCTAATATGAATACTAGTATTGATAAAAGTACATATATATAAATGCTGGTTGAGAATATCTTCTGAAGACGTTCAAAGTTATTTTGGCCTAAAGCGAAAGAATAGAACCTTAGAGTAGCAGTTTGAAGAACACTGCTTACACTTGAAAGAACTGTAATCACACCTGCGACAACATCGTAAATCCCATAATCTACTACACCTAGAGCATTTAATAAAAGTCGCACTGAGTATAAGTTTATACCCATTACAACCAACATCCTGAAATATAACAAGGTGGTGTTATTCGCTATACGTTTAGTATTATGATAATTATCGGACATTTATTTATTAAAAGTAATATCCGCTCAATTAAAATAAGGACTTAGCATGAACAAGCTAAAATTAACCAGTTTGAATTTGATTTCACAAAACTGCTAGTTTTACATGTATTTGTTGCAATGACTCAATTTAAAAGCCAATATGAACAAGTTAAACATTAATTGATAACCCAAGCTTTAAATTTAAATATTTACTGATATACCTTTGCCTAACGATTTACATTACAATGACCAGATTAATCATTTCTATATAAAGTGCTTCACGAAGGCTAGTGTACTTTACCAATAGATTTAATTTTGAACCCAATACTAATTAATTGCTTGTTATCAAGAATATTTCTCCCGTCAAAGACAAAAGCGGGCTTCATCATGCTATGATATATTTTCAGCCAATCATAAGTTTTAAACTCATCCCATTCAGTTAGAATTGCAATAGAATGAGCATGTGATATAGCTGAATACGGATCTCTATGTATAAATACTAAATTATGATTAATTGTTGATGATTGAGAGTTATTTAACGAAATGCTTAAATTGTCAAGATCTTTTCTTATTTGCTCTTCATTCACTTTCGGATCATAAATATGTATTTCTGCCAGTTCCTGAAGTAATTCATAAGTAACATAAATGGAAGCCGATTCGCGACTGTCATTTGTATTTTTCTTGAAAGCCCAGCCCAATATTGCAATCTTCTTGCCAGAAACAGTATTAAACAGACTTTCCACAATTTGTTTGGCAAATCTCTTTTTCTGGTAATCATTTATCATTAAAACCTGTGCCCAATAATCAGCAACTTCTGGAAGCCCAAAATAACGACTAAGATAGACAAGATTCAGTATGTCTTTCTGAAAACAACTTCCTCCAAAACCAACAGATGCTCGTAAAAATTCTTTTCCTATGCGATTGTCCATACCAGTAGCAACAGTAACTTCGTCTATGTCAGCTCCGGTTCGTTCACATAATGCAGAAATTGCATTAACGGATGAAATCCTTTGTGCTAAGAATGCATTGGCTGTAAGTTTTGAAAGTTCAGACGACCAAATGTTCGTCGTAATAATACGTTCACGCGGTACCCAATTAGAATATACATCAATTAATAATTGAATGGCTAGTTGGCCTTCTTCACTTGAATCACCACCAATTAATACGCGATCTGGAAAAAGAAGATCCTGTATTGCAGTTCCTTCAGCAAGAAATTCCGGATTAGATAATACAGTAAACAACACATCTTTAGACTCAGCTTCTAGAATAGCCTTTATAGACTCAGCTGTGCGGACTGGTAAGGTTGATTTTTCTATAATTATTTTACTCTCATTTGCTACAGCAGCTATTTTCCTTGCGCATAATTCTACATATTTCAGGTCAGAAGCCATTCCTTTTCCTAATCCATAAGTTTTAGTTGGTGTGTTAACTGATATAAAAATCATTTGCGATTCAGTAATAGCAGACTCTATATCAATAGAAAAAAAGAGGTTTCGACCCCGGCACTCCTCGATTATTTTATCAAGACCCGGCTCATAAACAGGCATTTTAGAAAAATCGTTACTGTTCCATTTATTAATACGATCTTCATTATTATCAACCACAATAACTTTCAAGTTTGGACATTTCTTTGCAAGGACTGCCATTGTAGGCCCTCCAATATATCCTGCTCCAATACAGCAGATAGAATCTATTTTTTGTGGTATCACTTATTTTAAATTAAGTTATTATCGAGCAAAATCATATCACGTTAAATTAAATCAAATATTCTAAAAACAAATCAAATTTGGTTATTCAATTTTAAAACTTAAACAATAGATTGCAAAATATTAAGAATAGTAAGTTTAATAAATGACATTAAAATTATTAATCAAATCTTATTTTATAAACGAACCGTGTGATTTAATAATTCACAAAGGTTTTCCTTCAAAATATTCAGACAGTAATTAAAACTAAAAATACTTAATGCTTGTCTGGTAAACGGCTTTTATTAAGCAGGATGGAAGCATTTTTAGTATACCCGTGCAAAATGATATAAAATATGTATAAGCAGGTAGATTTAATGATCGGATTATTTTTGATCTAGTCAAAAAATAGTTCCAACCATATTTTATTCCTGATCTTCTTTTAGAAAAGTCCTTGTCCATCCTGAATTTTATTAAATATAAGGATAGATTTCTAAATATCAAACCGGACTTCAATGCCCTCCCCCACAACACATTATCCTCCATCAACACAGTATCAGTAGGATAATATCCTGCCTTTTCAATAAGTTCACGTCTGTACATTACAGAAGGATGTGCAAATGGAGTCCTGGTAAAAAATCTTTTACGCAATGATTCATGATCAACCGGCAATTTTCTATATGCCAGGTGCTTTCCATCTTCATCAATCTCCTCATACCAGCAACCCAAAACCGAGATCTCAGGATACTCAATTAGATAAGTCCGTTGTTTCTCGAACCTTTCTGGTAAGGAAATGTCATCGGCATCCATCCTTGCTATAAACTTGTATTCTGGATCATTCATAACCTTCTCAAGAAGATAATTAAGCGCAGTGGCTAAGCCACTATTTTTATCCAGCCTGAAATGTTTTATCCGATTATCGGTAAGAGAAGTAATGTATGTTTCAACGTCAGGTTGCACCGGACCATCAAAAATAAGATAATAATAAAACTGTGAAAAAGTCTGGTCAAGAATACTCTGAACTGATTCCCTGACAAACTCAAGTCTGTCATTCCTATAAATTGACATTATTACTGCAAGATCAACCATCCTTAAAGATAAAAGACAATTGTAGAGGGCAGGGCACTAAACAACAATTGAAAAGTATAGCAAGAGGATAATTTATAAGCAAATAATATGATAATAAAGTAAGCTTCTTAGAGTAGATCAACTAGGCGGACTGGTATAATCGGTAATAGCTAACAGCCATATTTTGGTTTGTATAATATTTCCGATATCGTGCATTTGCTGATATGACTTTCCCAATACCATAGTCAGTTGACTCCTTCAGGGCTTTAACAAGTGATTTAATATCTTCCAGCTTGAAGAAAGTGACCTCCTCTTTTGTAAATAATTCTTTAAATACTTCTATATCGGAGCAGATAACAGGAACCTTTTGCTGAACAGCCTCCACAAGAGCTAACCCGAATCCTTCAGATCGGGAAGGCATAATAAAAAAGTCGAAGAGCCTGAAATAGCTTGCAGCATTGCTCCTGTATCCGCAGAAAAGAATTCTGTCAGATATATTCAGTTTTACCACAAGATGTTTAAGTTCTGGCAGCTCTTTTCCATCCCCAATAATTACAAAAGCATAATTGCACTCTGCTGAAATAAGTTTTAAAATCTGATCAACCCCCTTTCTCCTGTTAATTGCAGAAGCTGTACCGATAATTTTCAAACCTCTTGACTTAAATTCCTCCACTGCTTTAACAACATCCGCATCAGGCCCTGAAGATTCAACATACTCTGAAACCCCATTGTGGATAGACTCAAGTTTAGATAATGAAAACCATTTTTTATAATACTCCTTCATTGTTTCCGAAACACATACAAGTTTATCGGCCCTATGCCAAATATTGAGCCATATATGGCCGAATAATAAAGAAATTAATCTGTTATATGTAAACTTTAAATCCTCAAAAACAAAATTATGTATTGTTGAAATGTGACAATGTATTTTTTTTCTGTGCAGAAATGCAAAAAAATCAGGTCTTATGCCATTGGTATGAACTATGTCATACTTTTCGAAACGAAACAATTTAGTATTCAACCTGGTAACAGGTACTCTAAAATCTACACCATTATCACAGGTCTTATCAAGATAGAATACTTCAATATTCAAATCAGGAAAACCTGTTAGTGTATTAACTAGATTCTCCATCACTTTTACCGGTCCTAGAGGAGTGATACGTGGAATTATAACTGCAATCTTCATTTTCATAGTTATACTTCCGTGTTTCATAAACTGAGTTCTTATAAAACCGGATCAGAGGTCACTCTGGTTAATGATTCAATGAAGAGTAAAGTAAGTATTGATTAAAAATTGACCAATTCAAATTTACTGCTGTATCCCGGAACAATCTCCTGCATCTCTTCAATTAACTTTGTCTCGGATAAATCATAAAGCGAATCAAGGATTACATCGATCCTGGTCAGAATTCTTTCAAAATCATTTTCACCTACCTGGGCGATACTGATTTTTGGATGGTGAGTCGGCAATTGTGGTTCATTTTCTGAAAAGAGTTCTTCATAAAGTTTTTCACCAGGCCGTAATCCTGTAAATTTAAATTTAATATCCTTATTGGGTTCAAGCCCTGATAGACGAATGAGGTTAGTGGCAATATCAAGTACTTTGACAGGTTCACCCATATCAAATACAAAAATCTGTCCTCCGTTACCCATAAAACCGGCTTCCAGAACAAGCTGGCAGGCTTCAGGTATGGTCATAAAAAAACGAGTGATATCAGGATGAGTAATAGTAACGGGGCCTCCTTCTGCAATCTGCTTTTTAAAAAGGGGAATAACAGATCCGTTAGAACCTAAAACATTTCCAAAACGAGTTGTTATAAACTGGGTTCTGATCCCTGGCCTGCGTGACTGAGTATGAACAAGTAATTCACAGATTTTTTTTGTAGCGCCCATAACATTGGTTGGATTTACAGCTTTATCAGAAGAGATCATAACAAACTTTTCAACTCCAAACTTTATGGCCAGTTCAGTAATGATCTTGGTCCCGCCAACATTAACTCTGAAAGCTTCATGAGGATGAACCTCCATTAAAGGAACATGCTTATAAGCAGCAGCATGGAACACAACCTCCGGTTTATATTTTTGAAAAATACTATACATAACTTCTTCCCTGGTAACATCTCCAATAATTACTTTAAAATTGCACCCGGAAAATTTCGCTTTCAGCTCTTCATTAAGGTAAAATGATGGTGTCTCTGCCTGGTCAACCAGGATAAGTTGCTTAACATTAAAGCGTGTAAGTTGCCTGGCTATCTCTGATCCTATTGATCCGGCTGAACCAGTAACCAGTATGGTTTTGCCATTAAGTCCTGCTTCGATCCTTTCAAGATCAAGTGAAATAGGATCTCTTCCAAGAAGATCTTCAAGATTTACTTTTTTAAGATTTTTGACCTCCAGATGTCCGTTCAACCACGTATCAACTGAAGGTGTATCAAGTATTTCACATCCCAATTGAATCACAGATTCAATAAATTCCTTTTTCTTAGCCGGAGCAACTTTATTTATTGCTATTATAAAAGCCTTTATGTCCTCCTTTTCAACGAACTCTTTTGATAAGATCTGTTGGGAGAATACCGGATAACCGTTAACTTTTTTACCTTGTATCTTCCTGTCATCATCAATAAAACACTTTACTCGATATTGACCCTTGCTATCACCTTCAATAACCCGTCTTACAACAATACCCATATCTCCAGCACCATAGATTATCACATTTTTCTTCTCTTTTGAAGAGGAAGATGCAAACTCGTAAAATATTTTCACAAACACCCTGCATAAGAAGAGTAAAGTCGTCACTGCCCCGGCATGAATGAGGAGAATAGAAAGTGGGATGTTATATACAATTGGTAAACCACTTCGTCTGCTAATCAGAGTAATGAGAAAGAGTATAACTAAAGAGGAGAAAGTTGTAATAATTATTTTATATGTGTCCCTGATGGTTGTATGACGGATCATTCCAGAATAGGATTTGAAAACCAGCATGAAAGATGTATAAACAAAAAGGACAATTAATGCTTGTCTGAATACAGTTGTGAGTTCAAACATATAGGACTCAAAATTAAACCTGAGCATATATGCTATGAGAAATGAAAAATATACAACAGACATATCAATCAAAAGTACTAACCATCGGGGAAGCGAGTGGTTACGAAAGAGTTGAAGAATCCTTGTTTTTAACGTTTCAATCATCATTTTTTATTCTAAAGCAAAAATAGTTAAAATTTGTTAAAGAGAATCTACTAAGATGACGTATTAAGATCCAGTAAGGTTGCTTTTACCTGTTTCTAAAGTTCATATTATATCACTTTTATTTCATTCAAGGCACGCTTACGCCTCGTCAGTCACATTACATTTATATGTATTAGTCTGACAGAGTGATATTTACATGGTTAAATGTAACAATTATTACAAATTATTACAAATTATTATAAAACCATTTAACAGTCTCTTCCAATCCTTCAACAACATTATATGTCGGGGTGTAACCCAGAAACTGCTTTGCTTTTTCGATAGAAGCTTGTGAGTGAGTAATATCCCCTTCCCTTTCAGGTCCATAATCAGGTCGTATCTTGAATATCTCACTATCATAATTACCAGCAATTCTCTGTATTACCCCGAATAGCTGGTTAATATTTGTCCTCTCACCATGAGCAATATTAAATACCTGATTATAAGCTCTCTTATCAGTTATAATACCTGCAAGGTGATTTGCCTGAATAACATTATCGATATATGTAAAATCGCGTGATGATGATCCATTTCCATTGATCAAAGGTGCTTCATACTTCATCAGCATTTTTATAAACCTGGGAATAACAGCAGCATATGCGCCATCCGGATCCTGGCGTCGTCCAAAAACATTAAAATAACGCAAACCAATTACTTCTATACCGTATATTTTAGCAAAATTTGACGCAAACAACTCATCAACATATTTTGTTATTGCATAAGGAGATAATGGTGAGCCAATTTTGTTTTCCACTTTTGGTAAATCAGTATGATCTCCGTAAGTTGAGGAGCTTGCTGCATATATAAATCTGTTTACCCCACATTCTTTTGCAGCAAAAATCATTTTGACAAAACCACCAATGTTAACATCAGTTGTTGTCATAGGATCCTGAATAGAACGAGGTATTGAGCCTAATGCGGCCTGGTGATAAACAATATCATTTCCCCTGACAGCATTCAAACAGTCATTGTAATTACGAATATCACCTTCAATAAGTTTAAATTTTGGATTTGAAATAACCGTTTCGAGATTTTCTCTTTTCCCGGTTGAAAAGTTGTCAAGGCAAGTAACATAATTTCCGGAAAAAAGCAATGATTCCACAAGATTTGAGCCGATAAAACCTGCTCCTCCGGTAACCAACACTCTTCTATCCCTCAACATTCGCTCCATCAGCTATAAAAAAAAGTCAATATTACAAAAATTAACAGAATTTAACAGTATTACAAGTCACTCTTTTCAAACATCAGTAGGATTTCACTTAAAATAAATTCTGCAGCCTTTCCGTCGCCATAGAAAGATGGATATTCAAGATTAGAGGCACTATGAAAAAAATTATTGAATTCTTCTTTTATCAACAACGGATCAGCGTCAGTAACCTTTGCAGTACCATTCTCAACAAGTTCAATCCATTCTGTCTCTTTCCTTAGAACAATACACGGTTTCTTAAAAAAGTGAGACTCTTTCTGGACTCCTCCCGAATCTGTAATAATCATCCGGCAGTTTTTTTCAAGCAGATTCATTTCGAGGTATGATACAGGATGAATAATCTTAACCCAATTGGAACTATTAAGCTCTTCATAAAGATTGATCAGCTTTGATTTCAATATATTGGTTGTCCTGGGATGAAGTGGCATAACAAAAGTGATCTTATTCTCATCAGCCAGTTCTTTCATCGTTTTCAGAAGATTCTCAAGACGTACAGTATCATCAGTATTTGTATCCCGATGTATCGTAACTAAAATATAACTATCAGGTTTAACAGCTAATTTCTCAAGTAATGATGCTTTCTTCTTTTCAGCCATTTCGGCAAAAAACAGAGAATTATCATACATTATGTCACCTGTAAGATATACCTTTGGATTATCTATTGTGTATGGTGGACTATTTTCAGGTCTGAATCCTTCGTTCATAAGATTCTTAAAGGCACTCTTTGTAGGTGCGAAAAGAAGTGTGGATGTATGGTCACTGACAATCCTGTTAATCTCCTCAGGCATCCTTTTATTAAAAGATCTAAGTCCTGCTTCAATATGTACTATAGGAAAGTGAAGCTTTGAAGCTGCGATTGCACCTGCAAGTGTTGAATTGGTATCTCCGTATAATACCACACAATCAGGATTCTCCTTAAGAAGTATCTCTTCAATCCCACTGATCATCATGGAAGTTTGCTTCCCGTGAAGAGCTGATCCAACACCAAGATTATAGTCAGGTTTATGAATCTCAAGTTCATCAAAAAAGACTTCTGAGAGTTCTCTATCATAATGCTGCCCTGTATGGATAAGAATTTCAGAAATTTTATCAGAATAACATTTCCTGATAGCCCGGCTTATTGCCGAAGCTTTTATTATCTGAGGTCGTGCACCAACTAAATTAATAAGCTTAATTCCGGACATTGATCAAAGTCAGTTTGGGAGCCCAAAGTTAATGAAAATCCTTTTGTTGAACCAGGTTTGACTTAAAAGGTATCTCAATATCTGTCGGGCATAGTTTGAGCAAATTTCTATTTTGCGTAATTCACTGCCCTGGTCTCACGTATAACTGTAATTTTAATCTGCCCTGGATAAACCATTTCGTTCTGTATCTTTCTTGCGATCTCGAACGATAGTCCCTCAGCCTCTTTATCATTAACTTTCTCTGCACCGACTATTACCCGAAGCTCGCGTCCTGCCTGAATTGCATAAGTTTTTGTTACTCCAGGGTATTGAAGAGCTAAGGATTCAAGTTCCTTTAATCTTTTAATGTATGATTCAACAACCTCGCGACGTGCTCCAGGGCGAGCACCGGAAATAGCATCACAAACCTGAACAATTGGTGCAATAAGCGTTGTCATTTCAGTCTCATCATGGTGAGATCCTATAGCATTGCATATTTCGGGTTTCTCCTTGAATTTTTCAGCCATCTTCATTCCAAGTATTGCATGTGGCAATTCAGGTTCATCATCAGGTACCTTGCCAATATCATGAAGCAGACCTGCACGTTTTGCCAGTTTCGGATTCAATCCCAGTTCTGCTGCCATTATTGAGCAGAGATTAGCCACCTCACGGGAATGCATCAGAAGATTTTGCCCATATGATGACCGGTACTTCATTTTGCCTATTAATCTAATAAGTTCGGGATGCAATCCATGAATACCCAGATCAATTGTTGTTCTTTTTCCTACTTCGAGGATCTCATCCTCAACCTGTTTCCTTGTTTTTTCGACCATCTCCTCAATTCGTGCAGGATGAATTCTTCCATCTGTCACGAGTTGATGAAGTGCAAGCCGGGCAACTTCTCTTCTTACAGGATCAAATGCAGATAGAACTATTGCTTCAGGAGTATCATCTACAATAATTTCAACACCTGTTGCTGCTTCCAGAGCTCTGATATTACGGCCCTCACGTCCGATTATACGTCCTTTCATTTCATCAGACTCGATATGAAAAACAGTTACTGCGTTTTCTATTGCGTTTTCAGCTGCAACACGCTGAATTGTCTGAATAACAATTCTTTTAGCCTCTTTGTTAGCTGTCATTTTAGCTTCATCAAGAATCTCATTTACATAGGACATGGCTCCTGTTTTTGCCTCTTCTTTAAGTGACTCTATAAGATGGTTCTTTGCGTCTTCCGCAGAAAAACCTGAAATGGCTTCGAGTTGATCAACCTGTTGCTTATGAAGACGGGAAAGTTCTTCTGACTTTTTATCAACAAGTTCAAGCTGTGTATTTAGGTTCTCACGAATAGCATCTGCCTCATTTTTTTTACGTTGAGTCTCTTCAATTTTCTGGGAGAGTGTCAGTTCCTTCTGCTTTATCCTGTTCTCTGCCTGATTCATTCTGTTATTCTTCTCATTAATTACAATTTCATGTTCGGCCTTGAGTTGAAGAAATCTTTCTTTCGCCTGTAGTATTTTTTCTTTTCTGATTACTTCAGCTTCTGCTTCCGCTTCTGAAATTATTTTACGGTTTCTGGTCTTAAATGCCTGAGTCCATATAAGATATGAAGCAATAAAACCTATAATGAGGGTTGCAATACTTAAACCAATCGCCAGTCCCGTACTTAATGTTCCTATTATTAAATTCATCATAAACAGTATTAATATATATTAATAAAAAACCCGCAAAGTTCCTTCAGCTTTTATAAAACCCCATGTCTGTATGGTTGGAACCACTAATCCAGTTTAAACTTCCACTGTCCTGTTTTCACGGGATCCCGACGAATCGGGATGAGGCCTGTTTTACCTGAACTAAGTTTTGCTCCAAAGTTTTAACTGTTGAGTTTCAAAAATGAATGAAGAAACAATGCGGGCAATCAGTTTGTCTATTTTAAAGAACGCTATTACTCTTTTTTTTCAAGAACTGAATCAATTTTTTGTATCAGTTCCTTCAGGGCATCCGGGATATAATCATTTTCAAGTTTTTCTTCTTCCTCTGTGAGTTTGATCACATACTGCAGGGCTGCCATCGCCAGAAAATCCTGTACATCTTTATCACTGTACCGCTGCTTATACTGCAGCACTTTTTCATTAATCATCCTGGCAGCTTTCCTTATCTTCTCCTCATTTTCCCGTTCTACCTTCAATGGATAATACCTGTCCGCTACATTAACCCTGATGGAAAGTTTATCATCCATTTCTATATTTTATCTGTTCAAAAGAGCAACACATCTGTCAATTTCCCGCACCAATTCAGTAATCCTGTTCTTCGCTTCCAAGGCATGTTCACCTTCACCCAACAATGCTCCTGATAATTTAACTCTATCGTATTTAATTTCTAATTCCTTTATTTTATTTTCACGTTCCTCTAAAATACTCCTTAAAACCTCATTACCTCTCTTCAAATCATAACATTCGACCTTCAGGTTATTGTAGTTATCAAATAATTCGTCAATTTTTTTGTTTAAAATTTTTAATTCTTCATAACCCTGACCGGACATAATCATTTATTTAGTACAAAATTAATATTGTTAATGATATTTTCAAAAATTTAGATAAAATAGTTTGGCCGGGTGGTGCAGAAGTATAGCTTTGCACCTCTGTAAAATATGATTTTCTGAAAAATGTTAATAAACCGTATATTGATAATCAGCATATTGTTATTAAACACATTGAATGATAATCCAAAGGATAAATCAATTTTCATTTCACCAGTGAAGGTACCACTTTTATTATCAGCAAATTTCGGTGAACTCAGAATTGATCATTTCCATTCGGGACTTGATATTAAAACACAAGGGGTAAGCGGTAAAGAGGTTGTTGCTGCTTCTGAAGGATATGTCTACAGGATAAGTGTCTCGCCAGGGGGGTTCGGGAAAGCGATATATTTAAGACATCCATCAGGTTATTCAACTGTTTATGGACACCTCGATAGGTTTATACCTGAGATAGAAGAATATGTTATTAACCAGCAATATGAGAAAAAAAGCTACCTGGTAACCCTTTTCCCTCCAAAAGAAAAATTTCCGGTTAACCAGGGAGATCTGATTGCATTTTCAGGAAACTCAGGAAGCTCATCTGGTCCCCACCTACACTATGAAGTAAGAAAATCTGAAACTGAAATACCTGTTAATCCCTTATTGTTTGAATTTGGTACGGGAGATAACATCGAACCCATTATTGAAAAACTTGTAATATATCCTATCAACCGTCATTCTATCATAAATGGCCGTAACGAAATGAAAAGAATAAATGTTTCCGGTGGTCATGGGATCTATTTTATACCGGTTGATAACAAGATAAGGTTAAGTGGTCTTACAGGATTCGGTATCAGAGCATATGATTTACTGAACGACAGCTATAATAAATGTGCCGTCTATTCCATTAAACTATCGGTCGACAGTATTACAATATTCAATTATGTAATGGATGAGTTTTCGTTCAGTGAGTCACGCTTTATTAACAGTCATATCGATTATGAAACTTTTTTGCGGGATAAAATATATTTCGAAAGGATGTTTATTCTGCCAAATGACAGACTAAGTGTATATCAAGGTGTTGTAAAGAGAGGAATTTTCGATTTCAACGATAACCAGATCCATCATGTTGAAGTGGTTGTGACAGATATAAAAAACAATAAATCGACTCTTACTTTTAAAACTGAACCAAATAGAGAAAATTTACCCGAAGCTGTGCGTTTGGTTAAGAATAATGCGAAAATTATGCCATATAACAAAACAAACCGGTTTGTTACAGATGATGTTTCAATAACCATTCCTAACGGAGCACTTTATGACTCTTTGTATTTTGACTATAAGAAATCATCCGGAACAGCAGAAATGCTTTCTGATGTCCATATTGTCCATAACAAATTTACTCCGCTTCACAAACCTCTTACCCTGTCAATTAAACCTAACCGGATAATAACTGGTAAAGAATCTAAAATGCTTATTGCTGAGATAACAGGCGATAATTTTAAAAAGAGTGCCATGACAAGCAGATGGAATGAAGGATCACTCACGGCTGACATTACATCGTTTGGAACATTCTTTATAGGAATAGATACTATTGCACCCGAAATATCTGTAAATGGATTTATATCAGGAGCTGATCTTTCAGGCAAAAAGGATTTCAGGATTAAGATTACAGATGATTTTTCTGGAATTAAATCATATGAGCCTTCAATTGATGGTCAATGGGCTCTTTTTGAATATGACCAGAAAAATAATATCCTGGTATACAGATTTGATCCGAAAAGAATTACAAAAGGTAAAAATCATAGTCTCTCACTGATTGTTAACGATAACACGGACAATCAGAGTTTCTATAATTGTGATTTTAAGTGGTAATACATGAACTGACAGGTTCATCTCTCATACATTTACCTTGCACCTATTCATGTATTAGTACAGGCCAGCGCCATAAAAGCAGACACAGGAATATCTTTAATATGAGTTCATGTATTAAGCTTTAACAACTCAAGCAAAGGAACAATAGATGGAAAATAAAGACTAATAGATTCTGGCAGGGTAAACGCCATTCCTTATCATCTTTTTTATGCTCTCCACAACAAACGGTTTGTCTTCGCGGTAAGTTACCCCAAACCATCTTTCACTGCTCATCAGTATCTTAATTGTTATTTGCCCGTTTTTTACGAATTTATCGACTGATGTCGGGATATCGAGTTCTGATTTAATATCCATTCCCGATTTATTAATGAAGTTTTTAAATTCCTCTCCAAGGAAACGGTAGCATGAGGGCTTAAACCCCCAAAGGTTCATTGAAACTACTTCATTCCCGGTAAAATGTTGCATTTTGCCATCAGAAGCGGGTGCCTGTGCTCCATTCGATGTTTTTTCAATCTGCCGGGTTTCAACAATATCTACAAGAAGACCATTTTTATCTACCCCACATACACCTCTGTTTACATGACCATGGTCTGACAAGGTATTTCCCATCTTGTATCCAACAATGCAATAGCAATTTGGATCATTGTCGCTGACTAGAAAATCATGAAGAATTTTAAATGACTCAACTCCATAATAATCATCAGCATTGATTACTCCAAAAGGTTCCTTTATTTTCTTCTCTGTTACTAATATTGCATGACTTGTACCCCATGGTTTTTGCCTATCTGGTGAGACTTTCACTCCTTCCGGTAAATTTGTAATTTCCTGAAAGACATAATCAACCTCGATTTTACCCTGAAGTCTGTCAACAAACCTCTCTTTTACCTGTTGCTCAATATCATGACGGATTACAAAAACTATCTTACCAAATCCTGCACGAATGGCATCAAAGATAGAATAATCGATTATTGTTTCACCAGATGGTCCGACTTCATCAAGTTGTTTATTCCCGCCATAACGCGATCCCATTCCTGCTGCCAGCACTAATAATGTGGGTTTCATAATAAGAATTTTTTGGTCTTCGCAATTATACAGAAAAATTGTCTATATTTAATTATGAATAATAAAATTGATTATGATTTTCAGGCTGGAAATTTGTGTTGATACAGTGGAATCTGCAATTATTGCACAGCTGGCCGGAGCTGATCGTGTTGAATTATGCACAAATCTGACCGAGGGAGGAATAACACCCGGATTCGGAATAATTAATTCAGCAAGAGAAAATCTTGATATCGGTCTTCACGTTATGATCAGACCAAGAGGTGGTGATTTTCTTTATTCCGATCAGGAATATGACATAATGAGACGTGACATTGAAATGTGTGGAGAATACGGAATAGATGGTATTGTACTAGGCCTATTACACCCTGATGGATCAATCGATGTGGAAAGGACAGCAAGACTCGTTGAATCAGCATATCCAATGTCAGTCACATTCCATCGTGCATTCGACATGTGCTCCAATCCGCTTAAAGGACTTGAAGATGTAATATTAACTGGCGCAGCAAGGCTCCTTACGTCAGGTCAGAAAAATAAAGCCGAAGAAGGTTTGGATCTACTTACAATGCTCGTCCAAATGGCTGATGAAAGGATAACTATCATCCCAGGCAGTGGTATTGATATTTCAAACATAGAAAAAATAGCAAAAATAAGTGGTGCTAAAGAATTTCATCTTACAGGAAGCAAAGTTATTGAAAGTGAAATGACATTCAGACGTGAGAGTATAATATTGGGAATTGTACCTGGGTTACCTCAGTTTTCAAGAAAGGTTGCTGATCCCATGAAAATAAAAAGTATAATCAAAGTTCTTCAACAGATCTGAATTTCAAATGTTTTTATTATCGTGTAAACAGACTAATTATAAGCTATTATATAATTGCAAATCACTTACTTATTTAATCCATGAGATCATTACTAAATATTTGCTAAAGTGAATAAACCAAACCTTTGTTCTTTAAGGAACTCATTTGCTCTCTAAGGCAATTTATTATGTAAAAGTAGTCTTTGAACCATAAGCAGAAAAAAGGCATTTTGGTGTTTAAGTTAAACCTGATATCTTTGGAAGATTTTTTTTTCAGTTCCAAAAACATATTTTAATATTAAAACCTTATTAAATGGTTAAATTTTTATGAAAAGGCTAATAATTTTTATTTTGGTAATATTAACATCAGGTTTCCTGCCTCTTCAGAATTTGGTAGCATGTACAAATTTCCTGATAACAAAAGGAGCATCAAAGGATGGGTCAGTAATGATAACTTACTCAGCTGATTCACATGTCCTATACGGCGAACTCTATTACTGGCCCGCAAGAAAATGGCCAAAAGGTGCCATGGTTGATGTTTATGAGTGGGATACCGGAAAGTACATGGGAAAGATAGCCCAGGTATCAAGCACGTATTCAGTAGTAGGAAATATGAACCAGCATCAGCTCTCAATTGGCGAAACAACATATGGAGGTCGTCCTGAGCTATCTGACTCAACTGCACTGATCGATTACGGTTCACTTATATACCTGACTCTACAGAGGGCAAAAAATGCAAGAGAAGCAATTTATACCTTCTCCCAACTTGTTACTGATTATGGTTACGCAAGTTCAGGAGAATCCTTCTCAATTGCAGATGCCAATGAAGCTTGGATCCTTGAACTAATTGGAAAAGGACCTGGTAAAAAAGGAGCAGTATGGGTTGCTCGCCGCATACCTGACGGATATATATCAGGTCATGCAAACCACCCACGCATTACAACCTTTCCTTTAGCTGACGGGATTAAATCTATTACTTCAAAAGATCTAAACAAAATATACAATCCTGATATCGAGACAGTATATGCTTATGATGTAATTGATATTGCGCGCAGTTACGGCTGGTATAAGGGAACTGATGCTGATTTTAGTTTCAGCGATACATATGCTCCACTCGACTTTAGCGGTGCAAGATTTTGTGAAGCCAGGGTCTGGTCAGGATTTAATATGGTAAACAGCCAGATGGGCAGTTATCTTGATTATGCCATGGGAGAAAATCTTAAGAACAGAATGCCGCTCTGGATTAAACCCGATAATAAAATAGGATTAAAAGAGGTGATAGGAATGATGCGCAATTATTACCAGGGAACTCCGATGGATATGTCAAAAGACCTTGGAGCCGGTCCCTATGGTAGCACTGTAAGATGGCGACCAATGCAATGGAAAGTTGATGGTGAAAAATACATCTTTGAAAGAGCCATATCAACACAACAGACAGGATTTTCATTTGTTGCACAAAGTCGTTCATGGTTACCTGATCCTGTTGGAGGTATACTCTGGTTTGGTGTTGATGACACGTACTTTACGGTTTATTCTCCAATCTACTGTGGAATAACCCGAGTCCCTGAATCCTTTGCAGTTGGCAACGGAGACATGATGACATTCAGTGAAACTTCAGGATTCTGGGTTTTTAACCAGGTTACAAACTTTGCTTATACCCGGTCAAACCTTCTCATTAACGATCTGCAGCACAAACAGGAAGCACTTGAAGATAGCTATTTTAAAGGAATAATAAATACTGACAAGGTTGCAACCGAACTCTTTGCAAAAAGTCCGGGAAAAGCAATCAAATATCTGACAGAGTATTCTGTTAATGCAGGAAATAATACTGTGACCCAATGGAAGGAACTATATAAATCTCTCTTTACCAAATATGTTGACGGCAACGTTAAGGAAAAACAAGCAATCCCGGATGGTTATAACAGGATGAATCCAAAAATAAGTCAGCCTGGTTATAGTGAAGAGTGGTATCGTGCAATTGTGAAAAGTACAGGGGACAGATTTAGAGAAAAATGACCCTCAAGGTGTCTCCTGTAAATATGGAATATTGAACAGGGAAACTCGAACTTTTAGTTAATGCAAAAATCTTTTCTGCAGAGTATTCGGATTATCAAATTTTTATTTGTAAGTTTGCGACCGGATTTTTGAACCATATTGAGAATACAAAATATTTTGCGAGATGAATTTAATGAATGTTATTGAGAAAGAATTTGCAGTAAAAAATGAATTTCCAAAATTCATTGCAGGCGACACAATTACTGTACATTACAAGATAAAAGAGGGTAATAAAGAAAGAATACAGCAGTATCGCGGGGTTGTTATTCAGCGTTCGGGAAGCGGACATACAGAAACCTTCACCGTAAGGAAGATGTCAGGGAATATCGGAGTAGAAAGAATTTTTCCTACTGTGTCTCCTTTTATTGATAAAATAGAGGTAAATAAACATGGCAAGGTAAGAAGAGCCAGGATATTCTACATCCGGGAACTTACCGGTAAGAAAGCCCGTATCAAAGAGAAAAAATTCTGATAACCAGATGAATAAGCTAAAAGAGAGGCTGCCTAATTAAGACAGCCTCTCTTTTTGTCAATAAAAATATACATTGTATAATCCGGGAATAGTAAGATGATTACCCATCATACTATTAAAGTATATGGATTATCTGTTATCAGTTTTTAACCACTTTTCGGGAATAAAAAGCGACCAAACATCATTAGTCAGAGGAGGTGTCATCCCTCCGGCAACCCAGATCTTATCCTGAAAGACAAAAGCTGAATGTTCATGACGACCTTTCCACACAACTTCTGATTTCAGTTCACTCCAGTTTTTACCATCCTTTGAATACCATACGTCAGACCAGTTCTTGTAAGGATTATTTGACCAACCTCCCATAATCCATATATGGTCACGATAGACAACTGAAGAAAACCATAGTCTTTCATGCCAGGGTGCCGCTGGGGTATTCTGAGTCCAGTGTATCCCATCCTCTGAACTCCAAACATCATTTACCGCATTATACTCTGGAACATAATTTCCACCTCCAAAAATATAAATCCTTCCATTCAATACTGCTGCCTGATGATATGCCCTTGGAGGCCAGCCAGCATCAGCTGTAGCCAGGGTCCATGTCTTCCCGTCTGAAGAATACCACACATCATTTTTCAGACTCCTGTTATCTCCAAAGTAATAATTCTCAGTCCCTCCAAGTATCCATAGTTTTCCTTTAAACTGTACTATGGCTGCAGCAGTACGGGGAGACCATTCAGCTTTACCTGTGACCTGCTTCCAGTTGATTCCGTCTTTTGAAGACCACACCTGGTTACCTGCAGTATGTCCCTCAAGTCTACCGTTATACCATCCTCCCATCATCCACATTTTACCTTTAAATACAATTGAAGAAGGAAGGTCACTATGTATCCATGGAGCTGCATTATTAACCAGCTTCCAGTTTATACCGTCTTTTGAACTCCAAACATCTCGGGGAGGAGCTTCATACGAATTGAACCATCCACCAAAAATCCATAGCTGATTATTAAAAACAACCTCACCTTGAGAATCGCGGGCTTTCCACTCTGCATTATCAGTTACTTTTACCCAATTAATGTTTTTATCCTGTCCATTGATACTAAAAAACAGCAGGATCATAAATAAAACTGCAAATAATTTTTTATCCATTTTAATTTAGTTTCAGATAGTGTGAAGTGAATACAATATGTACATTATAATTCTATATCTTCTTAATCATTTCTTCCTTCTTTGCTTTAGCTTCTTCTACAAGCTTTTTTGCCTGGTTATCCGCTTCAGTAATAAGTTGTTCGCTGCGCTTCTCCCCTTCCTTCCTTAGGTTTGCAGCTCCTTTCTGAGCGGCAACCTTAGCGATGGCTCCTTTTGAAGCAGCTGCGTCAATTAGGTTCTGAGCCTGAACATCAGCCTCTTGCTTAATTTTTTGAGCTGCTTTAGCTGCTTCTTCCCTTAATTGCTGTCCCCTGGCTTCTGCCTCCTGAATTAATTTGTCACCCTGTGCTTCTGCCTCCTGTCTCAGTTTATCTTTTCCTTTATCTAAAGTGTTCTCTATTGTCTGTTTTACAGTCTCCTTGGCTGATTCTTTAAGACCTCCTCCTGCATCACCGGTTGTACTGCCAAAAACAGGAGTTACTACAGGTTTTCCAAAATTACCAGTCACTTTAATATTAACCTTCAGCATTTCAGACGGTTTATATGTAACACCAAATGCAGAAGCCTGGGCTGACAGATTATCAATCAATGAATTTACAGAACTTCCAAGATCTGACCTGGGTATTTCAGTCTTAATAAGATAATTAAGTGTCTGATCTATTCCATGATCCCCGCTTACATTCATTTTAATGTTTCCAACTTTTGCATCAAAGGGATTAACATATATACGACCATCTTTTATCTTAAAACTAATATTTATATCCTTAAAGGTATTGCTGTATTTCTCTCCTAATTTCAGAATGTCTTTCATCTTATTAAAAGCATCAGATTCAAGAAGAACCAGTTCGTCTGACTCTATTTTTCCTCCCCCGTTAATGGAAGGAATAACTGGCATCATATCTGCTCCAAGCAAACTTATATAATCAATATGGGCATTAATTTTACCATCTATACCTTTTGCGGCCGGAGCTAGTTTCTGAACAGTATTGAAAGTGTTAAATGCATCTTTAACACCTATATTCTGCAGATTGAAATCGGCTTTCATCACAGGGTTGAGTGTGTCGCGTGTATCATAATCAGCATTCATCGAAACAATTCCGCCAAGAATATTCATTCCTGTTTCCCTTAGACTTAAAACCCCGTCTCTGACAATAATATGTCCTTTGACTTTCTGTGCTTTAATACTATCATAACTAAAGTTATCAATAAGGGCATCGAAATCAAAATCAATATTTCGTGGTACCTGTATTATAGTAAGTGAAGCAGTATCTTCAACAGCAGTTGTATCAACCGCCATTTTTGACATTATCTCTGAAACATCAACAAAGCCGGAACGAAGCGACATATTGCCTTTAATTGTTCCATTGCTCAAAACATAGGGGATATAGTTCTCCAACCTGCCAGTAAGGATGAAGTTGCTCTTTCCTCCAACATTAATGCTTGTATTGTCAATAGTTGTAAAAGCAGGAGAAAACACAAAACCTGCACTATTAATATTTACATCAGGATAACCTGTCATGGCAACCAACATCTTATTGATGTTTATCTTACCTGCGGCTTTAAAACTCTCATACTCTCCTTTTTCGATCATTGAAAGACGTCCCGCCATATCAACCGACATATCAATTATTCCGTTAAGAGTGATACTATCCATCGGGACAGCTCTTGAGAGTGCTCCAAGATCAATTTTTCCGATTAATGAACCTTTAAAATCAGGATCACTCATAGGAGTTTTCATGGCAAAAGTCATATCGAATGGACTGCCTGCAAGTTCCAAATGAAACAGATCAATATTAATGAGTGTTTTATCCATGTTCTTCCCATCAACAAAAACATCAGTTTTAATATTTATATTTTTTATCTGCTCAGGCAGGGAAGGATAACTTATCAATCCATTACTTACGGAAAGTGATAATGAGATATCTGGCAATGTGCTATCAGCATCACTGTAAATTCCTTTTGCATAACCTGATAGAGAAAAATTACCACTGGTTTTAAGATCCTGATAATCTTTCATATAAATAGCAGGTACCAAAGAAAGAAGAGTTTTAAATGTTGATTTATCAGTACTGAACTTAATATCAGTTTCAATGTCATCGCCAGGCATGGCGACTATTCCGGAGAAATTCAGCTTAAGGTCATTTATACTAAAATAATTTTCACGGAAAGTGAATTTCATATTATCCAGATCAGCCAGAAAGTCGATTTTTGAATCAACAGCAACCCTGTTCAGATATTTCATGCCCTCCATAATAAATGTAAGCTCTTCTGCTTCTGCTGAAATCTGCATATCAGTCTCGCTCATTGTCATATCACCTTTAAGATTGAAATTGAGATTTTTTAAATATGCCTCCATGTCCGAACTCTTGTCAACATATGATACTGAACTGTTAAGAAGTGCCACTTTTTTAAGCTGCACTTTCATATCGGATGATGTTTCAGTTTCATCAGTTGCTACTGTCTCAGTAGTATCCTTCATTATGTCCCAGTTTGCAGTTCCGTCTTTAAGTACAATAGCGTTTACAATTGCCTCGTCAATAACAATAGACTTAACTTCATAACCAGAATCATTAAACAGGCTCGACAGGTTAAATACAAGGTTAAATGATTTAAATCCAGCGAGAGTATCATTCTGAAATTTTTCTATACCAACAACAGAAACCCCGTTCAGTGAAAAAGAAAGATTTGGAAAATTCCGGAAAAAGCCAAGTTTATAATCTTCAAACTTAACGGAAGCATTAACCGACTCGTTAATTACCTGTTCAACTTTGGTCCTGATCTTTTCTTTGAATAAAAGCGGAACAGTAAAAATCAATATAAGAATGAACAAGATCAGTCCAAGCAATACTTTTATGATCATACCAGCTATCTTCTTCATAATCTTTCTATTTAAATTTTATTGTTTATACTAACATACATAATAATGGACCCAGGAATCAGATTTAACAGAACTCTGACTAAAAATTAAGAATCAATTTGCTAAGATATTTAATTAACCTGAATTATTAAAAACCAAATACTCCCTTAGCTCCTTTCTTCCTGTAAGCTTGACAAGATTTGACATTCAAACAATTCAAAATTCACAGAATTATTATAAAAAGAATTAGATATAAAGGCAAATGAGTTATTTTTATAGATGATTAGTTGAACCATATTAATAGCCATACATCAAAATTAAGAAATATAGTCATTCATGGCATCTGGAACTAGTACATAGTATGCTCAGTTAGCGTTATAACTTTATGAGAATACCTGTTTATGTAATTAATTTAAAGCGGTCGGTCGAAAGACGAAATCATACTTACAGTCAGCTGAATGATCTGGGAATAAAATTCAGTTTTATTGAAGCTGTTGATGGAAATGAGTTTTCTGATATGGAGATCATTAAAAGTAATGATTTTGATGTATGGAAATGCGGAGCCCGTTCTCGTAATCTGCTGAAAGGTGAAATAGGATGCGTTCTCAGCCATTTAAAAATATACAAGAAAATTATTGATGAGGAGATTGAGATGGCGTGCATACTTGAAGACGATAATGACTATGAAAAAGAATTCAGGGATGTCATAGAAAATATAGATCTGGAATCATTTAAATGGGAGTTACTCTACCTTGGGCATAATTCACAAATTCCTTTATCATCAACAAAGGAGGCCCAGAGCAGGAACAAGATGAAAACTATACTTCCGAATTACTACATTGGCATACCCGTTGAAGTACCATTTGGCTCATACGCATACATTATAAAAAGGGAGGCAGCTGTTAAACTACTTGCTAATGCTTATCCTATAAAAATGCCAATTGATATCTACATGGGACAAGCTTATTCATTCGGCATTCACTCCTATCTGCTTTCTCCTCCCTGTGCTACAAATAATTCCAGCTTAGGTTCCATAATTTTCTATGATAATTTCAAATTTACATATGACTCAAATTTCACTGAAGGTCTGGAAGCAGCATGGAAGAAAATTAAGTCCTGGTTTCCTTTTTTAATAAATGTGCGCAAATGGTTGAGGATTGGCTACTACTTTCCTTTGATTTTCCTAAGAAAATCAGGCTTGCTGAAAAATCCATTTACTATATAAATGTAAGATCAAGAACTTAATATTTAGATAAATTATGAGATGCAGTCACATTTTACAAACAGAATGAATGGACAAAGAACCTAAAATATCAATTATTACTGCATGTTATAATCATGGAAGATTTATAAATGAATTACTTGAATCAATATTTAACCAGGCATTTCAGGATTTTGAAGTTATAATTGTAAATGATGGCTCAACTGATGAAACCAAACAAATATTACAATCCATTATAAATGAACGAGTAACAATTATCCACATCAGAAATCATGGTCCTGCCTATGCAAGAAACCTGGCAATTGAGAATGCCAGGGCTCCGGTTATTATGAATCTGGACGCAGATGATAGAATTGTACCCGGATTGCTTGAAAAAGCCTATGATCTCTTCTGTTCCGATCCTGAAATAGGAATTGTTCACAGTGATGCAGAGTGTTTTGGTGCAAAATCAGGGAAATTGGAGATTGGTGAGTACACATTAGAATCAATGTTGTATGACAACAGGATTATTTCACAGGCGTTTTTCAGGAAAGATGACTGGAAAACTGTCGGAGGCTATTCAACAGATCTGATCTATGGACTCGAAGATTGGGACTTCTGGCTACTTATTATTGAATTGGGGCGCAAGGTGTTTAAAATCCCGGAAAAACTTATTTATTACAGAACTTATAATAAACCAGAAGAGTGTCGGTCAGGAAAAAGAAAAAAGGACCGTATGAAAATGCTTGAATCACTGGTAATTATTTTTCATCGTCACGAAAAAATTTATTCTTCTTTCCCGTTAGCCTGGCAACATTTTTCAAAACTTGAGAGAAAACTGACAAGCGAAAATTATCTTAAGCGACTTATAATGAACAACCTCTATAATATCTTTAAAAACCATAACAAATAATGAGCACTCCTCTGTTTTCAATAATAACTCCAACTTGCAGAAGGCCTCTACTATTAAGAAGGAATATTCTTAGTGTAATAAATCAAACTTTTAAAGATTATGAACATATCATCATTGACGATGCAAATGATGAGAGCACTGCCGGTCTGATAGGAGAATTTAACGACTCAAGGATTGAATTTCGCTGCCACAGCACACCCAAAGGGGCAGCAGGTAGTTATAATACCGGCATCAAAGCTTCACGGGGGCAATTTATTCTATTCCTTGATGATGATGATGAATACATGCCATGCTTTTTAGAAAAAATGCATAAAAGCTTTTCATATGCTGGTCTGAATATCGGCTTTATCTGGCCAGGAATTTCAAGGATTAAAGATACGGAATCAGGAGAAATATTTCTGTTTTCAATAGTATGGCCATCAATGTTTTCAACAAAAGAGGAAGGATTGATTGCAGCAACTTCCATTGGAAATGGCTTTGGTGTTTGCGTAAGGAGAACATGCATTGATGTCATCGGTTTATATGATGAATCGTTAACCGTCTGCGAGGATACTGATTTTCTGTTCAGGCTCGTGCAAAAATTTGATTTTGAGACTATTCCTGAAGTCCTTGTAAAAATACACCAACACGGCAATGCTCAATTAACCGGCGAGCAGAACTTTCTTGAACGGATTGATGGAAAAGAAAAAATCCTTACCAGATACAATAATTTCCTGATTCAGTATCCAAGATTATATTTAACACATTATAAAGCTTACGCAGATTTATGTTACAAAAAGAACTTTAAAAAAAGAGGAAGGCAGAGAATCTTTTCTCTCATCAAAAGAAGACCTCTCCGTCTCTTAAACTATGCAGATCTTATATCGTATGAACTAACCGGAAAAGATACTGCAAATACATATTTAGGAAAAAGAGTGCGGAAAATATTGTGTTCTGTGAAATCAAAAAAGACCTAGTCGTTCTTGAATGGAAAGTATCGTTATTAAAAATACTTTTACAATGATGAGCAATATGAGAACAGAAGTCCTTAAACCAATAAATTTTAGTCAATGGAATACTTTTGTTGACCAATCGGCACAGGGAGATGTTTTTTGTTACTCGTGGTGGCTTGAGGCAATAACAAAATCTCATTTTAAGATACTTGTCATTTTTGAAAAGGATGAAATTGTTGCAGGTATACCGATTGCCTATGACTCACAGAATAAGGTAAATGAACCTCCGCTTACAAGGACACTCGGAGTATTGTATAAAACTCAGGAGAGCCTTTCGGAACACAGTCAGATCTCAAATCAACGAAAATGGCTTGGTGCACTACTGGAACAGCTGCCACCAGATGATTTTGTACAAATGTGTATGCACCATAACTTTACCGACTGGTTGCCATTCAGATGGAAAGGTTTTAATCAGAAAACACGCTATACTTACATTATTGATTATCATAATAAAACAATAAATGATTTATGGAAAAAATTGAACAGGGGCAGAAAGGAGAGTATCAACAGGGCTTTTAATAATGGCATCATAATAGAACATACTGATGACTTTGATATGTTATATGAGTTCGAAAACCTCTCTTATGAGAGACAGGGGATGAAGTTCAGAATACCCAGAAACGACTTAAAACCACTTGATGATGCCATTAAAAAAAATGGGAACCGGATAATCTTTAAAACTATTGACAAATCAAATAAGGTCCATGCAATGCTTTATGTAGTATATACCTCTAAATCAGCCTATGCATTATTATCAGGGAGTGACCCGAAGTTAAGAAAACTAGGAGGACATACTCTGGTAATGTGGGAAGCTATCAAGTTCTTTATTGATAAAACCGGATATTTTAATTTTGGAGGCTCTGATATTGAACATATCGAAAATCATCTGAGAGGTTTTGGTGGTTCAATTACACCATACTTCCATATTTATAACGAAAATTTTGCAGGGAAAGGGAATGATTTCTGGTATCACCTCTCCCAAATCTGGCTTCACCTTAGAGAAGTGAGAAAAATATGTTTTAATAAACTACTAAAATACTTTAAACTCAGGTAATCTAAAATAAGAGTTCACATGTTCTGTTTACAAAAAGTTATTAAAAGCAAATACCATCAATATCATCTTAAATATGAGATCTGGCAATTTAACAGGTACAGAAAGTTATATGATACTTTCTCATTCGATCATAAAAAAAGAACAGCCAATAAATGGCTGAAACAATTTCCTGAACAGGCACATTTCAATTATACCCCAATAAAACACTGGCTCGATACAATAGTGCCAAAACCAGTATCTGTAATCGAAATCGGAGGATGGAGAGGTGATCTCGCAGAACTGGCTCTTTCATCATTTGAGAATATTGAATTGTGGCATAATTATGATCTGATAAGTTTAAATGGTCATCAGAAATGTAATGACAGTCGTTATAAACTGATTTCACTTGAAGATGATTTATGGCACCTGTCATTATCTTCAGATTATAATGCCCTGATTGCAACTCATGTAATAGAACATCTTAAATGGGCCGAGTTGATTGAACTGATCAAATGGATACCACCAGGTATCCGGACTGTTTTGCTTGAAGCTCCCCTCCCAGCCTCTGATGAAGATATAAACTGGAAAGGTGATCATTCCTCCCATATCCTTGAAAAGGGATGGGAACAAGTAATCCTTTTAATGGAAAGACATATGTTTTCAGTTGATTACAGGGATGGGAATACATATATTTTCAAAAGATCAGATTCGAATGTATGAAAGTTTCTGTTATCATACCAAATTATAACCATGGGAAATTCCTTAAACAAAGAATTGATACTATCCTTTGCCAGACATATCAGGATTTTGAATTAATTATTCTGGACGACTGCTCCACAGACGAAAGCAGGAGTATTATTGATGAATATGTTGCAAAAACACCAGGTACATTAAGTTTTTATAATAACTCAAATAGTGGAAATCCTTTTAAACAATGGGATTTTGGAGTTAGTAAGGCAAATGGCGAATTCATATGGATTGCAGAATCAGATGACTTTGCAGATCCCAGCTTTCTGGAAAAAACCTCGTCTATTCTTATTAAAAATGAAAATGTTGGATTAGTTTATTGTAACTCTAAAGTTATTGACCTGTTAAACAATACCGAATACTTTATCTCTGATCTGAAAGTAAAGAGCTTTGGTAAAAAGTGGAAAGATGATTATATTAATTCTGGAAAGAATGAGATCTCTGAATGCCTTTTCCGTCAAAATACAATAAATAATGTAAGCGGGGTACTGTTCCGCAAAAGTAAATATGTAGAAGCCGGATATGCTGATCAATCAATGAAATATTGTGGTGACTGGTTTCTTTATATCCGCATTTTGCTTAATTCGGATATTGCATATATTGCTAATCCTTTAAACACCTATCGTCTTCACGCAGGCTCCTCCTTGCATCAATATTACAGAAAGAGCTCATTTCTGAGTGAAGTATTAAGGGTTTATCTTTTTATAATACCGAACATCAATTTACCTGTTAAGAAAAAAATTAGTATGGCTAGATTTTTTCTGGCTAACATCTGCAGGCAACTAATTCATGGACATATTCCTGAATTAAATGAGATTATTAAAATCCTCATCAGGAATAAACGATAACCCTGACAAACACTCATGACAAAGTAACCTGGAAGATATTTGGAAAATCTAGAAATCCGACACTAGCTTTTTTCCAGGAAAAGCGCACCAAATGTGTAGTCATTCTCATGCTTACTCCTTGTAATCTCCCAGGGATAAAAATGGCCATGTATTATACTCCAGATTTTGTATTTCAATGAGATTTCTTTACAATAGAAAGGGTGTTTCAGAAAGTTCTTACCACTATCGTAAAAAGTTTCATTTCCCCTTACCTTAAGATGCGATGGCATAATAAACTGCCGCGATACATCTTCGGGGGAGTTTATTCCTGCTAATCGTGAAGGATTTCTATAATCAAATGTGATACTGAATCTTCCTCCTGGTACAAGAAATCTGTCAATATCATTATTTATCTTAACCCGCTCACATACAGGTATATGTTCATAAACACAGATTGAAGTTATATGATCAAACTGGGAAGTAAACTTCATGCTTTTCATATCCATAAGATGATTTGAAAGCTTCCAACCCATCTTTTTTGCTACATGATTTGCATTTTCGACAAGATTATCCTGTAAATCAATAGTTGTAACATCGAATCCTTTTGAGGCCAGATAATAGGAAAAAAGTGATGAACTTCCACCCATGTCGAGGACTCTTTGTCCTTTCTTAAATCCGGCATTGATTATTACCCATACAATTTCCCAATAAAGAAACCATGGAAAACTTCTGTCATCAACTGCTGATTCAACAGGTTTGTAATCCAATCCCCGGTTTAAAACTTCGGAGATGCTTGTATCTCCTTCATAATTAAAGTTGCCATACCAGGTACTAATATTCAATCCCCTATTCTTCAGGGTCACTATTAAACTGTTTAATTCAGCAATGATCTCCTCCGAATCAACAGATTCCAGATCTGACAGATCCATTGTTTTGTTGATAATCTTTACTTGAAACATACGAACCTGTTAGTTTATATAATCCCTACTGAGAACAAACAGTTATGACCAGGAAGATATTTATTACCCGATAAAGAAACAACTACTAATATTTAACAATCCGAAATATGTATATTATTCAAAAAAAAACGCCGTATGATTGCCGGCGATTTTCTTATTTATATCTGCCTGAGTCAGCAAGACATTACACCTTTAAAATAACCTATGGATTCTGCTATTCCAGCCAGAGGATCTTTCATATCTTTTTCATATTCAAGACTGCATTTACCATTATACTTTATTTTGCGAAGTGTGGCAATAACTTTATGAATATCGATAATTCCACGGCCAATTTCAACAGTCTTTCCTTCCTTAGCTGGTTTATCAACATCCTTAATATGAACATCATATATACGTTTTGCATATCTTTCAATATCAACAGACGGATCTTGTCCATCGCGGGTGGTATGTCCGATATCAATACATATTCCAATACGCGGATCAAGGTCTTTTATGTGATTCCAGATATCAGTTGCATTAGGATAAAGGGGATTATCCGGTCCATGGTTATGAATGGCAAGCTTAAAATCGTAGGTTTTGACTTTCTTTTCTACATAAGGCAACAGTGCATTCTCCGGAGCACCAACAATCATTTTAACCCCTGCCATTTTTGCATATTCAAAAGCCTGGTCAACAGCTTCCTGTGTTTTCATATAAATTACACCAAGTGTATAAACATTTATCCCGGCTGTTTTAAACTTTTCCAGAACAGTGTTAATCTGTTCCTGTGTGCTGTTCAATGGCATATGAAAATCTTTGAGTGACAGGTAAGTTACACCGACCCTCTTCATCATTTCGATTGTTTTTTCAACATTGAACTCTTTAAAAGTGTAACCAGCCATTCCAATAGTGAAGATATCTTTTACTGCTACTTTCGCAATTTTACTGACTGATGTGTGAGAAGATGGAGAACCTAATACCGGTGATAATCCGGCAGTGATCAAACCTGTCCCTGCGAGTTTTAAAAAATGACGTCTTGAATTCATAATTGATTAATTTCAGTTTATGTCCAAATATATCAAAAAAATAATTTTTGAAATTGCAAATTTTTATTCAATCTGAGGCCATATATAAAGGATATTTTAATAACAGCAGGATTCTTATTCTTCAGAGTTAACTTTATATTGAAATCATACTCAAATTTCTATTCTTTCCTGATGACCATATTATTGTCAAGTAGCCTGTTATTATATGTCTGGATAACAGCTTTTAGTTTTTCCTCCATCAGCTTCGAGATTTCAGGTTCTTTAGTGACGAGATTTGTTTTAAGAAATTTATCAGTTTTATAGTTATACAATCCAACAGACTTATTATCTATCATTTCAAGGATATGGTCATTCATATAGAGATGATATGTACTGCCGTTCGTATTAAAAGCAAAAGATTCATACGAATCATCAAAAAGATTATTCCCAAATGCAATGTACTCTTCATCATAATTAAGATAGCTCAGTATTGTAGGCATTATATCAATCTGTTGTGAAATTCTGTTCTTTATTCCTTTCAATTTGCTATCGGGCTTAAAGAAAATTATTGGAATGCTATACGATCCGAAATTGTTCTGAAATTCCTCATGAACAGATTCATTTGTATGATCAGCAGTAATTACAAAAAGTGTGTTTTTATACCATGGTGCTGATGATATCTCTCTAAAGAATTCACGCAATGCAAAATCTGTATAACCTACTACTTCAACAATAGGAGCAGGTCCCTTTTTAAACTTCTCCATATATTTTTCAGGGACTTTGAATGGATGGTGAGAAGAAATAGAAAAGAGAGATGCCATAAAGGGTTGCTGAAAACTATTGAGTTTTTTTGCAAAAAACTTAAAGAACGGTTCATCCCATACTCCCCACATTCCATCAAAATCACTTTTATCAGGATACTGGTCAAGTCCAACATAATCGTCAAATCCTGCCATCCTGGCAAATGAATCGAATCCCATTGATCCATTTGGAGCACCATGAAAAAACGCTGTATAATACCCTTTTCTTCTCAGGAGTTCTGGCAGTCCATCTACATTGTTATTGGCATAATGTGAAATTATATATGGTGTTTCAAGGGATGGTACAGATGCGAGTATTGAAGGCATGGCATCAATAGACTTCTTCCCGTTCGCTACTGATACATCAAACGAAAGACTGAGATTGATAAGTGAATCTATAAATGGTGTATATCCTTTATAGTTACCATCTTCCAAACCTTTGTTCAAAGCACCAATATATTCTCTTGCAAAGCTCTCGAGAATAATAATAACAACATTTTCATTCCGGAAAGGCTCACTGATAACAGGCATATGATGGGGATTATAAAGCTCTTCAAGTCTCTGATTATCATAAAATTTATATCTTACCAATGACTTCTTGCCATAGGTTCTGAAAAGGCTGAACGGAGTATTCAGAACGATGGCAACATCCCTGGGAGTCTCAACATAACGGGCTGCATTGCTTATTGTTATAGGACGGGTTGAATGCTTGTAACCACCTCTTGCTCCTCCAATTACCAGCGCAAGAATCAGAGGAATCATTAAAATATTTACAACGTAATAATTAAATTTATTCGAAGGAAGTGGTTTCCTGACCTTAACCTTAGCGTACAGATATATCATCAGGAACAGGATAAAAAGGCAAAAGAGGGTTGCAGGCCAGTAGTCAAAAAGAAACCGGAAAAACATCTTTCCAAGATTTGACTCATTTTCAAATGTTCCAAATACATCTGAGGTTGCCCTTTTAAAAACAAACCTGTAATAAACAAAATCGGCACAATTGATTGAGATTGCTATTCCATTTGTAAAAAAGAACAGGAATTTGTTTATTCGCTGGTATAAGTCGTTATATCGTATGTCCAGAGGAATTATTTGAAAAAAGATAAATATCATATTAATATAAACGACTGCAGAAATATCGAATAACAACCCTCCTCTTAGTATCACAATAAATTGCGAGAAAGAAATCCCCGGGAACATTCTGTTATTGAACAGATAAAAACCGACACGGCAAAAAGTAAAGAGGATCAGAATAAGTATTATCCTGTAAGCCAGAACTATAAAAACGTTTTTTGATATGAACCAGTTTTTCATATTAATAATTCTATCACTAAGATTTGCCTGCAGAAATGAATCTGTTGCTTCTGTTAGTAAGGAGATAAACAGATAAAAACAGGCGCCAGGTCCGGGTTAATTCCTTTTTAACCGAAACTGGCGCCTGTAAATAATAAGTAAGTTCTATTTCTTTTCAAGGTCTTTTAGAAGCTCCTTAACATCCGAATTATTAAATTCATTCATAAACTGATTTGCCTTTTTCCGGGCACCAAATCCTACCAACATAAAAAGTACGGTTATTGCAACCAGCACATACATTACGATTTTTGAAGTTTCCTGATTGGCTTTCAAAGCTTCAACGAGACCATTATAAAGTAACCATAAAGCATAAATTTTCACTGCAAGTCCGACGATCATGCCGACATAAAAATTTAATCCTGTCAGAAATCCCAGAAATGCTGTTATTGGCATAACAACCATTACAGCTGCGGTAACTCTTACGTTTGATTCAAAATCGCTGCTTCCCTTGCAAATGGAAGAGATAACCAATAATATCACAGCACCGATAAATAAACCAATGATTGCGGCAATAATGTACCAAACAAAACCCATAATCCCGACAGCACCTCCAATGATTCCTCCGGTAGAAGCTCCAAGGTGAAGAAGACTCCATAATAAAACGAAGAATCCTCCAACAGCACCATAGATCACAGCTTTGATCAAAGGTTCTACAATCCCACCCGTTGTCTTCATCGTGGAGAAATAAGATTTCGGATTTACAAGTACCTCTTTTGATTCCTTAACAAATGTGTTAAAATCAAATGTTGATTCGCTCATAGTTAAAAATGTTTAAATGGTTATATTAAACGATCATTTAGAAATAAATAGAATTCCAAGTTAAAAAAAAAAATGTTTCAATAAACCCAAAATTCAATATTTATTCAAGATATGTGTACCCATAGAGACCAGACCTGTAATTTGAGAGAAATTCTTTACCTTCCTCAAGAGTAATAATACCAGCTTTAACTGATGAAGTAACCCAAGATTCAACTGTACGCACCATTTTCTTTGAATTGTACTGGACATAATCGAGAACTTCGGCAACAGTCTCACCATCAATCACCTGATCAATTTCATATCCATTTTCATTCACAGATACATGAACGGCATTAGTGTCACCAAATAAATTATGCAGGTCTCCAAGTATCTCCTGGTAAGCACCAACAAGGAATACTCCAAGATAATATGGTTCTTTCCCTTTTAATGAATGCAAGGGCAAGTGATGTGACGAGTTACGTGTAGATATAAAGTTGTCTATCTTTCCATCTGAATCGCATGTCATGTCCTGTATTGTAGCAGTCCTAAGCGGCTCTTCATTTAGTCTGTGAATAGGCATTATCGGAAAAATCTGATCGATTGCCCAGGCATCAGGTAATGACTGAAAAAGTGAAAAGTTACAGAAATATTTATCAGAAAGTATCCTGGAGATTTGCCTGAGCTCTTCAGGTACATGTTTTGTAACATTAGCCATGAGATAGACTTTTCGTGCTATCGACCAGAATAGCCTTTCAATCTGTGCCCTGGTCTTCAAATCGATAAGACCGAAACTGAATCTGTCAAGAGCTTCCTCCCTGATCTGCTGTGCATCATGCCACGTCTCCAGCATTCTGTTCTGGTTGAAATTATCCCATAATAAATAGAGTTCCTTCACAAGTTCATGATCATTTTCAGTAGTCATATCTTCAGGGTCCCACGATGGTAACGTGGTTGTCTCCAGAACCTCAAATATCAGTACTGAATGATGCGCGGTTAAGGATCTTCCTGATTCTGTAATAACATTAGGGTGAGGAATATTATTCTTATTACTGGCATCAACAAACGTGCTTATTGAATCATTAACATATTCCTGAAGAGTATAATTAACACTACTCTCACTGTTTGAAGAACCTGTTCCGTCATAATCAACACCCAGTCCTCCCCCGATATCCACAAATTCAACATTAAAACCAAGGTTACGCAACTGGACATAAAATTGTGAAGCTTCCCGCAGGGCTATCTTAATTCTGCGTATTTTAGTTACCTGGCTGCCAATATGAAAATGGATAAGTTTGACACAATCTCTCATCTTATTCTTTTCGATGAAATCAATTGCTTCTAGCAATTCACTGGAAGTAAGACCGAATTTGCTAATATCTCCTCCGGAGTCTTCCCATTTGCCGCTACCCACACTTGCCAGTTTAATTCGAATTCCAAGATTTGGCTTTACCTTCAGTCTTTTTGATATTTTAGTAATGAGCTTCAGCTCATTTAGCTTTTCAACAACGAGAAATATCCTTTTTCCCATCTTCTGAGCCAGAAGTGCCAGCTCAATATAATCCTCATCTTTGTAGCCATTACAGATTATGAGTGATTCCGGATCTGTATTTATGGCTATTACAGCGTGCAGTTCAGGCTTTGATCCAGCTTCAAGTCCGATATTAAACTTTTTACCATGACTAACAATCTCTTCTACTACAGGTCTCATCTGGTTGACCTTGATTGGATAGATAATAAAATTCTGAGCTTTATAACCATACTCCTCTGAAGCAGAAACAAAACACTTTGAGATGCTTTTTATACGATCATCAAGGATATCTGGGAACCTAATCAATACCGGAGTTGAGACATCAGAAAGAATTAGTTCATCGAGGAGATCTTTCATATCAACTGATACTCCATTCTTTTGAGGAGTAACAATAACATTTCCCTTCTGATTAATGGAGAAATAGTCAACACCCCAACCATTAATATTATAAAGTTCAGCAGAATCTTCAACACGCCATTTTCTCATGACAAGTAATTTTCTTGTATTAAATCCCTAATTGTTAAAACTAATAATTTCTGCAATGTTATTAAAATAACATGAATCACACATGAGAAAAACCAAATAAATGGCAGATTTAACAGGTTATCGGTAATAAGTACATCAACTATCCTTAAGTAAGTATATTTAAAAAAGTATACGGTATAAATCAATACTGCTATGGCTTTTTATAACCGGAGGTTTGAAACAGGTGTTTTAGACCTTACCAGCGACTCATTTATCTCCTTTTTAACAGATAATCATCAATAAATTGGAAATTGCAATAATAATTTGTAATTTTGTGACCTAAATTTTAAAACAGAATAAAATGAACAAAGGAACAGTTAAATTTTTTAATGTATCAAAAGGATTCGGATTCATTAAAGACGCAGATTCAGATAATGAATATTTTGTACACGTATCTGGTCTGAAAGATCAGATTAAAGAAAATGATGAAGTTACATTCGAACTTCAGGAAGGCAAAAAAGGAATTAATGCAGTAGATGTAAGACTAGCTTAGTTTATTATCTATACAAAGGTTTATTAATCAATCCCGGTCGGCTGACCGGGATTTTTTATTTTCAGAACATGTTATAATCTCTTTTTCTCTTCTTTCTTTGCTTTTTTTGCAGCACGTTTTTCCTTCAAATTTTTAGCAGGTTCCTTTTTGACCTTTGTCTGTTCTTTAGCTTTTTCGTGTGACATGGCAGTAAAAATTTAAGTTAATAAAATGTAGTCAAATATAAAAAAAATTATAATAAAGCAGCGGCCTCTTTATCAACATACCATGTCAGGCTTCCATTAAAGGGAACAATGTAGGCAGCAGGATAGTTAAGTGCCGTTGCCTTTTTGTTAATAATGTTTTCCACTATTTCAGCTTTCCTGCTTCCGGTGACGAGAAATACAACTCTTTCCGAGTTATTTATTACTCTACCTGTTATAGTTATACGACGCTGATGAGTTAACGGATGATAAGCCACTTCACAGATTTTTGGAGAGGTAAGAAGTTCATTATGTCCTGGAAAGATTGAAGCAGTATGCCCGTCATCTCCAAGTCCAAGAATGACCAGATCAAATAATGGAAGAGTATTCCGGCTTCCTGTAAACATTTTAATCTCCTCAGAATATCTCACAGCTTCAGACTCTGGATCTGCTTCACCTCTTATCCTGTGAATGTTGGAAAAAGGTATTTCGGTATTATCAATGAATTTCCTTTTAGTCATCCCAAAATTACTCTCATTGTGATCAGGAGGAACACATCGTTCATCTCCCCAGAAGAGATGTACAGATTTCCATGAGATTTTGTCAGCAAAATGGTCGCCAAGCAATGAGAACAACAACTCTGGAGTTGAACCTCCTGAAAGGGCTATCGTAAATGGCTTTTTTTTGTTACCTGCTTGCTTAACCATTTCAACCATTTCCTCAGCAAATGTTTCTGCCAGTTCGTATGGTGTCTGAAATATCTTTATTGAACTATCCACTTATATTTATTTAAAAATTTTCTCTCAATCACCCCCACTTATCCCCTTCTTTCTTCTATAGCTCACAATACAATTCATCATCAGCCAGGTTTTTACATGGATATCTCCAGGTAACACTATTACCCTCGATTAGATCATTTGAATGTTCCGGACCCCAGGTAGCAGCAGGATATCCATAAATTTTGATTTCAGGATTGTTAGCCCATGCCTTCTGAATAGGTTCAATGAATTTCCACGCTGTTTCAACTTCATCATCACGTGAGAAGAGTGTTGAGTCGCCGATCATCACATCAAAAAGTAGTCTTTCATATGCAGAGGGAACTCTGACATCGGCCAGATCTTTATAATGGAAATCCATATTTACGTTTTTCACGTTAAACCCGGCACCTGGTTCTTTCATATCGAATTTAAGTAATATTCCCTCATCAGGCTGAATTCTGACAATAAGCTGATTACCTGGCAATTTCCCTGCTTCTCGCTTGAAAAGGTGATGTGGTGTAGACTTGAAATGAATAACTATTTCCGTAACTCTGGTAGGCATCCGCTTACCTGTCCTGATATAAAATGGTACGCCACCCCATCGCCAGTTATTGATATAAAACTTCATTGCTACAAATGTTTCAGTACGTGATCGTACATTCACACCTTTTTCATACCTGTACCCTGTTACGCACTCTCCTCTTATTCTTGAAGGGGTATATTGACCTCTGATTACCTGTCTTTCAACATCTTCTTCCCTGATTGGCTGAAGCGACTGGAATACTTTCAGAACCTCGTTACGAATTGCGTCAGCATCAAGAGAAGATGGTGGTTCCATTGCAGTAAGTCCCACCATCTGAAGAAGGTGGTTCTGAACCATATCCCTGAGGGCACCGGATGAGTCATAGTATCCTCCTCTATCTTCTACCCCAATGCTTTCTGCGGAGGTAATCTCAATCCTGTCTACATAATTTCTGTTCCATAACGGTTCGAAAATCCCATTGGAAAAACGTGTAACAAGAAGATTCTGAACAGTTTCCTTTCCAAGATAATGATCAATCCTGTAAATCTGATCTTCCAGTATAATGTCATGCAGAGTACGATTCAGTTCCCGGCCTGATTCAAGATCATATCCAAAAGGTTTTTCGATTATGAAACGTCTGAATCCGACTGATTGATCAGCTAGGCCAACCTTGAAAAGATTTATCGCAATAATCCCATAAATTGTTGGCGGTGTCGCCATATAAAATATATAATTACCTCCAATACCATTTTCTCTGTCCATATCCGAAAGTAAGATCTTAAGCTTTCCATATCCTGTTACCGAATCATTTTCCATTGATAGATAAGTTAGATGGAATAAAAAGGCTTCTATCTCGGCTTCAATAATATCCTTTTCTTCGGAGAATGAGATAATGCCAGCTTTCATTTTTGTCCTGAAATCAGTTGTAGATAATTCCGTCCTTCCAACCCCCAGAATAGCAAATTTTTCAGGAAGAAGTTTCTGAATTTTCAAAGAAAAAAGAGCTGGAATCAGTTTCCTAGATGTCAGATCACCTGAAGCACCAAATATTACAAGAATAAAGTTCCTAGGGTTTTCCATAAAATTAAATCTATTGAAAATAATAATTCAACCTGGTAGTAAATATCCAGAATACAAGGTAACAATAAAACATTAATATTGTTTAAGATGAACAGTAATATTCATAAATGCATTCCTCCTACCTTACTAATTACATGGATTATGCTAATTCTATGTATTTAATACCTGTTATTAATATATAAATTAATATTTATTATAATTTGTAAGTAATAATACTATATTTGCTAGATAATATTAACATTAATGAAACACACTAAATACATCTTTGCATTACGCCTCGTTAAAAGGGTAACTGGAACTGACTGAGAATGGTATTTGGCATCATATAAACGTTGACCGTTCTCTTAAACAAAGAGAACGTTTTTTTTTTGATAAAAATGAAGTAAAATAAGGTATTAGCTATGAAGAGAGAACGACCAAAGAGGCAGGGATTGTACCGGCAGGAGTTTGAACACGGAAGTTGCGGTATAGGTTTTGTCGCACATCTAAAAGGGAGAAAATCACATTCTATTATCAGGAATGGACTTGATATATTGACAAATATGACCCATCGTGGAGCTGAAGGAGCCGACAGTAAAACTGGAGATGGTGCAGGTGTACTTATCCAGGTTCCGCGCGATTTCTACCTGATACAGGGTTATTCACTTCCTCCGGAAGGGCAGTTTGGAACAGGTCTGGTATTCCTTCCACAGGATAGGTCTGATGCTGCCGCTTGCAGGGAGATATTCCTTGGTATAATAAAAGAAGAAGGTGTTGACCTCATCGGATTTCGTGATGTCCCTCGCAATAATGAAGTGATTGGAGAGATCGCCCGGGCTGCCGAACCTCAAATTGAGCAGATACTTGTAGGTTCCGATATCCCTCAGGAAGTACTTGAACGGAAATTGTATATAATAAGAAAACGAACTGAAAATGCTGTCCGGAACTCTGTAATAAAACAAAAGAACCTGTTCTATATTCCAAGTCTTTCGACAAAAGTACTTGTTTATAAAGGGATGCTGACTTCAGGTCAGCTTGGAGAATACTATCTTGATCTGAACGATGAAAGGCTTCAGAGTGCTATAGCTCTGGTACATTCACGGTTCAGTACCAACACTTTTCCCAGCTGGGATCTTGCCCAGCCTTTCAGAATTCTGGGACACAATGGTGAAATAAATACTATTAAGGGGAACCGATTCTGGATGGAGGCCAGAGAATCAATTCTTAAATCTGATAAACTGGGAGATCTGTCAAGACTATTTCCAATTATCGAACCTGATAAAAGTGATTCAGCATCTCTCGATAATGTCCTCGAATTCCTTATTATGAGCGGCAAGTCATTGTCTTATGCAATGTCGGTTCTTATACCTGAATCAATTAATGACAAAAATCCGATCTCAGCCGAATTAAAAGCATTCTACCAGTATCATTCAACATTTCTTGAACCATGGGATGGTCCAGCTTCTCTAATCTTTTCCGATGGACGTTACATTGGAGGAATGCTCGACAGAAACGGCCTCAGGCCATCAAGATATGTTATAACAACAAATGACCTGATAGTTCTTGGATCGGAGGCAGGAGTTCTAACATTTCCTCCTGAAGAGATAAGGGAAAAGGGCAGACTGAAAGCAGGGAAAATGATACTGATTGATACCAAAGCAGGCAGAATATTTTACGATAAAGAGTTAAAGGCGCAGCTGGCCGGGGAGTATCCCTATGGAGAATGGATACAGCAGAACATGGTTAAGCTCGAAAAAATAGAAACAGGTCATCAGGAGACACCAGATATAGGTGATCAGTATTATAAATACCTGACATCATTTAATTATTCTCTTGAGGATACCGACAGAATTATCAAGGAGATGGCCGCAACAGGAAAAGAACCAATAGGTTCAATGGGAAATGATGTTCCGGTTGCTGTACTATCAAGAAAACCTTACAGGCTATTCAACTATTTCAAACAGTTGTTTGCTCAGGTTACCAATCCTCCGATAGATCCGATCAGGGAAGACCTCGTTATGACATTAACAGGGTATCTCGGATCATTACAACAGAACCTGCTCGAGACCTCTCCCGACCATGTCAAGATGGTAAGATTCAGGAATCCGGTAATCTCTAATACTTACTTCCAGGTAGTTAAGAACCTTCGGTATAAAGGATTCTCAGCAGCAACGCTGTTAATGCATTTTGAAGCAACTCAGGGAGCAGAAGGACTGCAGAGTGCACTGGATCAATTATGTATTGATGCAGAAAAAAGAGTTGATGAGGGCAACAATTATATTATTCTCTCCGATCGCGGAATCACCGGACAAATTGCTCCGATACCGTCACTTCTGGCAGTGTCAGCAGTGCATCATCACCTAATCAGAAAGCGCAAACGAATGCAAATTGATCTTGTGGTGGAAACCGCAGAACCTCGCGAAGTTATGCATTTTGCACTTTTGTTTGGCTATGGTGCCAGCATCATAAATCCATATTTGAGCTTTGCAATAATTGACAAACTTGTTAAGGACAAATCTATTCAAGTTGATTACAATAGGGCTGAAGAAAACTATATCAATTCAGTTAATAAAGGTATTTTAAAGATTATGTCGAAGATGGGTATCAGTACACTCAGAAGTTACCGATCTTCTCAGATTTTCGAAGTTGTTGGCATTCATACCGATATAATTGATAAATACTTTACCGGGACCATATCAAGGTTGGGAGGAATAGGAATGCATGAGATTGCAGAGGAGGTTCTTATTCCTCACAGAAAGGCCTTCCTTGAAGAGCAGCAGCCAGAAATACTTACTGAGGGAGTATACTCATTCAGAAAACATGGAGAACATCATGCATGGAATCCTGAAACGATTTCACTTCTTCAATGGAGCACCCGTACAGGTAATTATTCAAAGTTTAAGGAATATAGCAGACTAGTTGATGAAGATACTGCCAGCCCTGGTTTTATAAGGGGATTACTCAGGATTAAAAGCAACCCTATTCCTATTGAAGAAGTTGAAACTGCTGAGATCATAATGAAACGGTTTGTAACAGGTGCAATGTCATATGGATCAATCAGTCGTGAGGCACATGAAACCCTTGCAATTGCTATGAACCGCATCGGGGGTAGAAGTAATACAGGAGAAGGTGGTGAAGATCCCCTAAGGTTTGCTCCTCTTGAAAATGGTGACAGTGTGAAAAGTGCAATCAAA